>JBEKNU010000189.1:0-15154 GCA_049522495.1 Terriglobia bacterium | reverse complement strand
TGTCATCCGGTCGATCAACGCGATCCGCACATCACCGGAGAAACTGCGCGGCTGCATTATGCAATCCGAACTCCCTTCTTTTTTGCGCTAGATTATTGCATTCTTTATGCAGTTGTCAATAATACCCAACCCCAAGCTCCTTACTCCTGACTTCTGACTCCTTACACCTATCCCCGAGCCTGTGGCCCATACGTCAGGATCAGCCTGCCTGCCCTGAATGCCTTGAGCCACTCCCATCCCGATGCTATGCTGTCTGCTTCTCCACTCATTGTTGCGAGTCATGAGGGACCCAATGCAGTTCAGGAAACTTGGTCACAGTCCGCTTAAGGTTTCGGCCCTCGGGCTTGGCTGCATGGGTATGTCCGAATTCTATGGTTCCCATCCGGAAGAGGAGTCGGTGGCGACGATCCATCGCGCCCTTGACCTGGGGATCAATTTCCTGGATACGGCCGACACCTACGGCCGCGGCGCCAATGAGGAACTAGTTGGCCGCGCCCTTCGTGGCCGGCGCGAGCAGGTGGTGCTGGCGACGAAATTCGGCAATCTGCGTGACGCGGAGGGCCGCTTCTCAGGCGTAAATGGCCGCCCTGAGTATGTGCGCCAAGCCTGCGAAGCCTGCCTGCGCCGGTTGCAGATGGAGACGATTGACCTTTATTACCAGCACCGCGTCGACCGCAACGTGCCGATCGAGGAGACCGTGGGCGCCATGTCGCGTTTGGTCGAGGAGGGCAAGATTCGCTTCCTGGGACTATCCGAGGCTGCTCCCGCCACCATCCGCCGCGCGCACCGGACGCATCCCATCAGCGCCTTGCAAACGGAGTACTCACTCTGGACGCGCGACCCCGAGGAACAGATCCTTCCCGTCTGTCAGGAGTTGGGAATCACCTTTGTGGCTTACAGCCCGCTGGGCCGCGGCTTCCTGACGGGGCGGTTTCAGCGTTTCGAAGATCTGGCGCCGGATGATTGGCGCCGCGATAGCCCGCGCTTTCAGGGAGAGAATTTCGAACGCAACCTCCAACTGGTCCGGCGGGTTGAGCAGCTTGCTGCGAAGAAGGGCGCGAAACCGTCACAACTCGCGCTCGCCTGGGTGCTGTCGCAGGGCGAAGGGATCGTCCCCATCCCCGGCACCACCAACCGTGCGCACCTGGAAGAGAACCTGGCAGCGCTGGAAGTTCCGTTGGCCTTGCATGACCTGGCCCGCCTGAATGAGGCCGCGCCCCTGGGAGCTGCCGCCGGAGATCGCTACGCGGAAGCGGCGATGAAAGCTGTCAACGGCTGATGCGCCCGAGGTGAGGCGTAATATTTTCAAAAAGTGGGGCGTTTGTCGGGTTATGATGACAAACTCTCATCGGTAAACCTGGGCTTGGCTCCACACCTTTACGGCGGCATCCCCGACCGTTCGGTTGCGGCAGATTCTCATGAGGAGCGGCGATGGCGGATTACGATTATGACATCTTGGTCATCGGGTCGGGACCGGCAGGCCAGCGGGGGGCGATCCAGTCGGCAAAACTGGGCAAGCGCACTGCCCTCATCGAGCGCAAGGCGGTGCTCGGCGGCGTCTGCATCAATTCCGGAACCATTCCCAGCAAGACCCTGCGCGAGGCCGTCATTTATCTTTCCGGGTATCGTTTGCGGAGTATTTACGGGGAATCATACACCGTCAAGCAAAACATCACCATCGATGACCTTCTTTTCCGCACCGAACACGTCATCCGCCACGAAATTGACGTCACGCGCCACCAATTGCAGCGCAACGGCGTGGAGACGATCACGGCGGAGGCGGCCTTCGTGGACCCACACACACTGCGCCTGACCATGGTGGAGCGTTCCGGCGAGCGCACCGTGACCGCAGCCCACGTGCTCATCGCCACCGGCACCGAAGCCACGCGCGACCCCAAAATTCCTTTCGACGGCCAGAACATTTTCGTCAGCGACGACATCCTGTGTTTGAAGAAATTGCCGCGCACCCTGGCGGTGATCGGCGCGGGTGTGGTGGGATGCGAATACGCCAGCATCTTTTCGGCGCTGGGCGTCCGCGTTACTTTGATCGACCGTTCGCGCCGCCTTCTGCCCTTTGTCGATGCCGAGGTCGTCGAGGCGCTTGACTACCACCTGCGCCAGAACCGCATGACGCTGCGATTCTGTGAGGTCGTCAGCGGACTTGAGCTGGTCCAGAACGGCGCGGATACGCGGGTGAAAATCCATCTGGCCAGTGGCAAGGAAATCGTCGCCGAAAAAGCCTTATACAGCATCGGGCGCACCGGCGCCACCGGCAAGCTGAATCTGGAAGCGGCAGGGCTTAAAGCCGATGAGCGCGGCCGCTTGAAAGTGAATGAACACTACCAGACCGAGGTGCCGCACATTTACGCCACGGGCGACGTCATCGGCTTTCCCAGTCTGGCGTCGACTTCGCTCGAGCAGGGCCGCCTGGCCGCCTGCCACGCCTTTGGGATTGAAGCCAAAAGCACCCCCGAGCTCTTTCCCTACGGAATTTACACCATCCCGGAAATCTCCTACGTCGGCAAGAACGAGGAGGAACTGACGCAGGCCAACGTCCCGTATGAGATGGGTAAGGCCAGCTATCGTGAAATTGCGCGCGGCCAGATCATCGGCGACAACATCGGGATGCTGAAGATTCTCTTCCACCGCGAGACCCGCGAATTGCTCGGCGTGCACATCATCGGCGAAAGCGCCAGTGAGTTGGTTCACATCGGGCAGGCGGTGATGAGCTTAGGCGGGAAGATCGACTACTTTGTAAATACCGTCTTCAATTATCCCACCCTTGCCGAATGCTATAAGAATGCCGCTTTCGACGGCGTCAACCGGTTGAACGGGTGACGCATTGGTCACAGTAACCTGTCACAGCTTGTCACAGTAACGGTTGGTAGTACTTTGTTGGGTCGGTGGGCCCTGTCCCCACCTCGCCCGCCAGGCCCTTCTCGACCAACAACTTCAGATCACGCTGGAGCGTTCTTCGGTTGACTTTCAATTGCCTCTCGCAATCCGCTACGGTGGCTTTGCCGGCGCTCAGCAGGAATGCGAGGAGTGCGAGGGGCCGTTTTTTCAGCCCTTTCTTTCGAGCTGTGGCGAGGACCAGGTCCTGGCGAATGGCGTGTTCGGCTGTAACCTGTACCTCTCGCATTTGAGCGGCCAAGCCTTCGGTGAAGTACTCAAGCCACCCTGTCATGTCCATCGCGTGTTCGCGCACGCTTTGCAGGGCTTGGTAATAAGCGGGCCGGTCCCGGTCGTAGTACTCACTGATCGTGAATAACCTTTTGAAATCGTACCCCGTCTTGTAAAGGCAAAGAGTTGAAAGGAGACGGGCCGTACGTCCATTTCCGTCAACAAAAGGATGAATATGGACGAGCTGAAAATGGGCAATCCCCGCCACCAGGACGGAATTAATTTGTGTCTCCTGACGCAGCCAAGTGACAAGCTCGGTCATCAACCGGGGAACTTCGAGCGGTGGGGGGGGCGTGTAGATCTTCTCTCCCGTGCGCGAATTGACGATGTAATTCTGATTCCTACGGTACTCCCCAGGTGACGCCTTGTTGCCGCGCACTCCCTGAACCAGGCGTTTGTGGATCTCACGGATCAGCGCCTCCGTGATAGGGTCGCCAGCCTCCAGGTAATCCGCAACCAACTCGAAAGCCTTCGCATAGTTCAAGAGTTCTTGTGCGTCCTCGGGTCTCGTCCCCGCGACTTTTTGGCCAGCGAGAATGCGTTCCGATTGCCCCAAGGTTAGTTGCGTGCCCTCGATATGCGTCGTATGGTGAGCCTCCAGCACGAGGGCGCGCTTCTGCGTTTTGGAAATCCAGTGTTCTGACAGCTTGGCGGCATCCAGAAAGCCGCGCGCCCGCTCGATCCGGGTCAGCGCCGCAGTGATTGCGTGGGTAATCGTGAATCGTGGGGCAAAGGTCATGGGCTCTTCCGATCCATCATTTCGAAAGCAGGTAGCGCGGCTGGCCTTATTCTTTGCTGAAGACCTCTTCCATTCTACTTATACGCCGGCATTCCCGTTACGCGCTCGCCGATGATGAGGGTATGGATATTGTGGGTGCCTTCGTAGGTGAACACCGATTCCAGGTTGCACATGTGGCGGAAGATCGGGTACTCGTCGGCGACGCCGTTGGCGCCCAGGATGTCGCGGGCGGCGCGGGCCACGTCGAGGGCCATCTTCACGTTGTTGCGCTTGAGCATGGAAACGTGCGCAAAGTCAGCGCGTCCCTGGTCCTTCAGGCGCCCCACCTGGATGGCCAGCAACTGCGCCTTGGTGATTTCCGTGATCATGTCGGCGAACTTCGCTTGCACGAGCTGGTGAGTGGCGATGGGCTTGTCGTCAAATTGTTTGCGCGCCTTGGCGTATTCCAGCGCCTCGTTGTAGCAGGCCATGGCGGCCCCGATGGCGCCCCAGCCGATGCCGTAACGCGCCTGCGTCAGGCAGCTTAACGGCGCCTTCATTCCCTGCGCCTTGGGGAGCATCTGGCGCGCCGGCACGCGCACATCCTGGAGCGCCAACGTGGAGGTCACCGAGGCGCGCAGCGACCACTTGCCTTTGATGTCCTTGGCCGAGTAGCCCGGCGTCCCTTTTTCCACCAGGAATCCCCGAATACCTTCGTCGGTGCGCGCCCACACCAGCGCCACATCCGCGATGGTTCCGGAGGTTATCCAGGCTTTTTCACCGTTCAAGATGTAGTCAGCGCCGTCTTTCACTCCGCGTGTACGCATGCCCGCGGGATTGGAGCCAAAATCCGGTTCGGTCAGTCCGAAGCAGCCGATGGCCTTGCCTTGTTGCAATGCGGGCAGCCAGCGATCTTTTTGCTCGTCGGAGCCGTAGGCGCGGATCGGGTACATCACCAGCGCACCCTGCACGCTTACGAAGCTGCGCAAGCCGCTATCGCCGCGTTCGAGTTCCTGCATGATCAGGCCATACTGCACGTTCGACATGCCAGCGCAGCCGTAGCCTTCGAGGTTGGCGCCGTAAAACCCCAACTCCGCCATGAGGGGAACCAGGTGTAGCGGGAATTTTCCCTCGCGATTCCACCCCTCGATGTGAGGGATGATTTCCTTTTCCACAAACTCGCGCACCATCTGGCGCACCAGCTTTTCATCATCATTGAGCAGGGAATCGAATTCCAGGAAATCCACTCCGCGAAAGGCAAACATAAGTTCTCCTCTTGTGCCGGACAGCAGGGCTGCGCGGCGCTCCCCCTCCGCTCTTTCTCAGCGTCGAGCGCCGTTTGGCCGCACGCAAAGCCCAACGTCATTCGGCCCTACCGCCGGGTGCGCCCGAAGGTTCCGCGCATTTTGACAAAAAGCCGGTCGATGGATGCGATCCATCCTTCCAGGGTTATTTCCGTGGTGTCCACGACGAGGTCGGCATAGACTTTAGTTGGCTCCACGTAGCGCCGATGCATCGGCCGGATGGAATCCCGGTACTGCGCCACGGTGGAATCCAATGTCCGCCCGCGTTCATGCACATCTCTCACCAGGCGTCGCATCAGGCGGATATCCGCGGCGGCCTCGACAAAGATCTTCAGGTCCATCATTGCCCGCAGTCGCTCATCCCAGAGTGCCAGAAGCCCCTCGAAAATGATCAGGGGGGCAGGAGAAATCTCCGTGGTTTCCGTGGTTCGGGTGTGGGTGACAAAGCAATATCGGGGTTTGGCGATCGGCCTGCCGGCAACGAGTTGCTCGAAATGCTTCTGAAGGAGTTCGTAATCCAGGGCGGCGGGCTCGTCATAGTTGGTCAGGATGCGCTGCTCGAGCTGCAAGTGCGATTGGTCACGATAATACGAATCCTGGTCCACCACTGCGGCGCCAAGGTCCGAGTATTGATCAGCGAGGCGATGCGCCAGAGTCGATTTTCCGGCTCCCGTCCCACCTCCGATTCCAATAATGAAAGGGCTGCGAAGTTTTCGTGAGGACATGTTTGCTTGGCCAAACGCGACCGTGTGGGAGTTGCCGCCGCGGCCAGCCTCCGTTCCGGCATGAGGTTTGCAAGCCAGCATTCTAGTGGGGGGCCGCAGGCGGGTCAAGAAGCCTATGAACTGTGAGCCATTAGCGCTTGAAATGTCCGCCCGCTTGGGAATCCTCCGGGAGCAGAATATAATCAAACTCCTTATGGACGAACGCATACGTTTGACCGGGATGGTCAAGGCAGCGGGTTGAGCGGCCAAGTTGAGTCCAAGGATTTTGGACTCGGTGCTCGCCCGGTTGCCGAAACAATTCGACCCGAACGTGCTGGTAGGCTTTGACACCGCCGACGACGCGGGAGTGTATCAACTTTCGCCCGAGCTGGCGCTTGTCCAGACCGTGGATTTCTTCACGCCCATCGTGGACGACCCGTACACCTTCGGCCAGATTGCCGCCGCCAACTCCCTGAGTGATGTGTATGCCATGGGTGGCAGGCCGATTTCCGCGCTCTCCATCGTCGGCTTCCCCAATACCGGCCGGGATGTCGAAATTCTCGAAAAGATTCTTCAGGGCGGCCTTGCCAAGATGCAGGAAGCCGGCTGCACGGTGATTGGCGGCCACTCCATCGGCGACGAAGAAATTAAATTCGGTTACGCGGTGACCGGCGTTATCAATCCCCAGCGGGTGCTGAAGAACGTGGGGGCGCAACCGGGCGACCGGCTGATTCTCACCAAGCGCCTGGGCACCGGGGTGATCGGCACGGCCTTGAAGAAAGACAGTGCGGAGAAAGGGGCGGTGGATGCGGCCATCCTTTCCATGTGCACGCTTAACCGCGCCAGCATGGAGATCGCCTTGCCGATGGAGGTGCACGCCGCCACCGATGTCACGGGCTTCGGCCTGCTCGGCCACGCGCGGGAAATGGCGGTAGGCAGCAAGGTGAGCTTTGCCCTCGACTCCGCGCAAATCGAGTTTCTGCCCCGAGCGCGCGAACTCGCGCAAGAAGGTTTTCTTCCGGGCGGTTTGAAGCGAAACATGGAATTCATCGGTGACTGCGTGGAGTTTGCCCCTGGCGTTCCGGAAGAAGTCAGAAACCTGCTTTTCGACCCACAGACCTCCGGCGGCCTTTTGCTCTCCGTCGCCTTGAAAGATGCCGCGAAGCTTCTGGAATCTTTGCGCGCCAACGGAGTGAGCGCGCAGCCCGTGGGGGAAGTCATCGAAAAGACCCATCCCCTCATTCAAGTACGATGACCGTGCCGAAACAGATTGTGTCCCGCTTCGGGTGGTATGGATAGCGAATGCGCGCCACACGCAAACCACGCGTAAAAATCTGCTGCATACGCAGCCTGGAGGAAGCCGTGATGGCCATCGACGCTGGGGCTGCGGCGCTGGGCCTTGTCTCCAGGATGCCCAGCGGCCCCGGTGTCATTTCGGAAGAGGTGATCGCCGGCATTGCGGCGCGAATTCCGCCCGGTGTCGCGACCTTTCTGTTAACGAGTGAGTTGGACGTTCGTGCCATCATTGCCCAACAAAAACGCACGGGGGTGAACACTCTCCAGTTCGTGGACCGCCTGGAATCCGGCGCCCACCGGGAACTGCGCGCGACGCTGCCGGGCATCGCGCTGGTTCAAGTGATCCACGTGAGGGGGCCGGCCTCTATCGAGGAAGCCCTCGCGGTGGCCCCGCACGTGGATGCGCTCCTGCTCGATTCCGGCAATCCCACGCTGCCCGTGAAGGAGTTGGGGGGAACCGGGCGCACGCACGACTGGTCGATCAGCCGGCGAATCCGGGAAGCCGCGCCCGTACCGGTTTTTCTGGCCGGCGGACTGACCGCTGCAAACGTCGCGCAGGCCATTTACCAAGTGGAGCCGTTTGGAATTGATGTTTGTAGTGGTGTCCGTACCGAGGGCAGGCTGGATGCAGCCAAACTGGCGGATTTCTTCCGTTCCGTTTCCGCTGCGGCGGGGACAGAAGCCGGACCGGCTGCAGATTAAACCTGGATTGCGCCTTTCGCCGCACACGGGTTAAGATTGCCCCGATGAAAAAATACCTTCCTACGCAATTAATCGTCGGTTTGGGGATCTTGCTGATCGGGGGCGGAATCGTCGGGGGCGAGTATTTTCTCGTGAAGTGGTATCCGGCGCACAAAGCCGCCGTGACCAAGGAAACGTTGGCGCTCACCTCATACAAAAATGAGGGCTTGGGAATTGAGATGCAGGTGGCGGCGGGCATCAACGAGAAGGTAGAGCCCTTTACAGGGGGCGTCCGGATTTTTTCACCACTCTTCTGGAGCATCGGACCTTCCCTCACCCTCACCTCGCAGCCCAACCCTGATCAAAGCAGCGAGTTCACACCACAAGCCTTGGCTATTTGGGAGACCGATGGCGTCCTGCACGAACTTCCGCGCTACCATTTTGAGCACACCCGGATTAACGACCGCGACGCGGTTCTGATCTGGCAATACAAGAATCGGGCGATGCTGCTCACGGCGCGAGTCATTATGCCGGATCATATTGTGGAGGCGAACTGCTCGCCGGGTCGAGCTGACGAAGATCTTTACATGCAGGCTTGCGATGAAAGTGTGCGGACGATCAAGGTGGCGGGGCCCCCATCTCCGCCACCTCCCACTCCCGGGGTGGAGGAAATCGCTCCAGGCAAACTGCCGGCGAAACCATAGCACAGAGCGGTAAGGAGCAGCCAGGAGTCAGAAGTTAGATGAATGAAGGGTCCTCATGTCATTTCTGACCCCCGGGGAGTTTGTGCGCATCGTATTCCTGGGGATTGAGTCAGGAGGTAGAGGGTTTCATTCCAACTCCTGACTTCTGGCTCCTATCTTGATAAGAGGAGGGTCGGTGAATCGAGTCATACCAAAGTGGGAACCCATCGCAGGCGATCTGGCTACCCCGCTGGGATTTCGCGGGGCGGCGATCGCTGCCGGGATCAAGAAGACGCGCGGCGCATTGGATTTGGCGATGATCTTTTCCGATTCACCGGCGACGACGGCAGCCGGGGTTTTCACCACCAACCGAGTCGCGGCGGCGCCCGTTTTGCTTTCGCGGCAAAACCTGGCCGAAAGCCGGGGGCGTTGCCGCGCCATTGTCGTCAATTCCGGAAATGCCAACGCCTGCACCGGAGTGGAGGGGCTGCGCACGGCGGAGGAAACGGCCCGCGCCACCGCGGAGCTGCTGGGAATTGAACCCTCGCAAGTCCTGGTGGCATCGACGGGAGTGATTGGCGTCCCGCTCAGCCGGGACCTTATTCTTCCTCAACTCTCCCACCTGAAAGAGAGCCTCTCCCGGGAAAACGCTCAGGCGGTCGCCCACGCCATCCTGACCACCGACACCGTCCCCAAGACTTGCGTGGTGCGGTCGGAAGCAAGAGGCAAGGCCGTGCACATCGCCGGCATTGCCAAAGGGGCGGGGATGATTCACCCGCGCATGGCCACCATGCTCTCCTTCATCACCACGGACGCCTCAATGGGGGAGCGTATGTTGCACAACCTGCTTATTGCGGCGGTGGGAGACTCCTTCAATCGCGTTACCGTAGACGGCGACACTTCCACCAACGACACCGTCGTGGCGCTGGCGGGCGGCCTTTCGCAATCGACCGTGATTCCCGGAAACGACAGCCATGCATGGTTTGCGGAGGGATTGACCCTGGTTTGCCAGACCCTCGCGCGCATGATTGCGCGTGACGGCGAGGGGGCTTCCAAACTGGTCACCGTGGAAGTTGTGGGGGCGCGGAACGCCCTCGATGCTGACCGCGTGGCGCGCGCCATTGCCAACTCTCCGTTGGTGAAGACGGCGCTGGCGGGTGCCGACCCGAATTGGGGCCGCATCCTCTGCGCCGCGGGCTACTCGGGTGCGAAATTCGATCCCCATAAGATCGATGTTAGTGTGAACAACCTGGCACTTTGCCGCAAAGGCGTGGACGCCGGCTTCGACGAAGCGGCGGCTCACCGCGAGCTCGACCGGAAGGAAGTTTTGCTGCACGTGGAGTTGCACGCCGGTAGCGGCACAGCCCGCGTGTGGACTTGTGACTTCACTCGGGGCTACATCGATATCAACGCATCGTACCGAAGCTGAGAAATATCGGGTGACCGGGTGATCCGATGATCGGATGAACAAGAAACAAGACCCATTTGAGGTGTTCTTCGTTCACCCGATCATCGGATCACCCGGTCACCCGATTCTCCATCGATAAACGGGCGCAAGTATTCCGCGGAAGCGCGAATTTCCTCGATGCCGCTCAACCCGTCTTCGATGGAAATCCACCCGTCAAACCCCACTTCCCGCAGGGTGCGAAAGATGTGAGGGTAATTGTTCATTCCTTTGCCCACCTCACCGTGGGTCAGAATCACCGCGTACCCAAGGGAATCCTCCACCGCTCTTAACTCCTCGATGGTGTGTCCGGGCTTCAGGTGCCGGTCGCTGGCGTGCATGGTCACCACGCGATGTTTTACCTTCTCGAGCAAATCGAGAGGATCCTCGCCGGCCAGGATGGCATTGGAGGGATCGTACTGCACGCCGAACCACGGCGAATCAATCTGATTCACGATCTCGAGAAAAACATCCTGCTTCTGCGCAAACTCCGGATACGTCCAGAAATTATCCTTGTAATGGTTTTCCATGGTGAGCACGATGCCCTTGGTCGCGCTGTATTCCAAAACCTCCTTGATGCAATCCACAACCCAACGCACTCCCTGCTCGCGCGGGAGGCCCGGGCGGCGCTGGCCGGAAAGCACGCGGCAGAACTTGCCGCCCAGCCGCGCCGTGACGTCCACATTGCGTTTCTCGTGTTCCACTTCCTTGCGCCGGTCTTCTGCGCTCGGCTGGGTGAAATCCGATGAGCAGCACAGCATGGGCATTTCCAGATTGTGGCGCACGTGGGCCTCGCGAACCTTCTCCAGGTACGCGTCGTCAAAGCTGGTCAGGGTTCCGTCATAAAGCTCTAGACCGTCGACGGGGAGGTCCGCGGCCATGTCGATCCATTGGAACAGGGTCATGGTGCGGTCCCGCACCAGTTCGTCCATGTAGCATTTGGGAAAGGCGGCGAGTTTCATTGTCGGTTGGTCCCTTAGATTGGCAAGTCGGAAGGCGCGCCAAAAGGCAGTTGTTCGTAATCGAGCACGGCGCCGGAAATCAGTTCATTGGTGGCGAAAAACAGAACGGCGTTGGCGATATCAGCGGGAAGTATCATGCGGCCGAAGGGGCGCGTCTTCACCGCGTCCTCCAGCCAATTCTCACCCTTGCCCTCGATTACCGAAACCGTGTGGTGCTCGCCTTCGGTCAGCACCCAGCCGGGGTTGATCTGGTTCACGCGAATCCGGTATCGGGTGAGGTAATTCGCCAGGTTTTTGGTAAATGTCATCATCGCGCCCTTGGAGGCGGAATAGGGAAGCAGCCGCTTCAGCCCGCAGTAAGCGTTCACGGAGCCGATGTTGACGATGCAGCCGCTCTGCCGGTCCTTCATGTGGCGCACCGCTTCCTGGCAGAGCAGGAACGGGGCGCGCAAGTTGATATCGAAGATTTCATCCCACAGCTCGGTGGAAGTGTCCTCAATGGTGCCGCGGTGCACCACGCCGGCATTGTTAACGAGGATGTCCACCCGCCCGAAGCGCGCGAGGGCGTTGCGGACGATGCTGCGGCAATGCGACTCATCCCGCAAATCGCCGGTCACCAGCAGGGCTTGGCTTCCCGCGGCCTCGATGGCCGCCACAATCTTTTCGCCGCCGGCCCGCTGGCTGTCGCGCCCATGCACGAGAATCCGCGCGCCCGCCTCGGCGAGTTTGAGGGCGATTCCCCCGCCAATACCCTGTGTCGAGCCGGTGACCACCGCCACCTGCCCCGCTAACGACCGCTCTTCGCCATTCGCCTGGCTCATGAGTTCCTTTCGCACCGCAAGCGTTCACCCGTTCTCGCGCGCCGGTTTCAAGACGGCTTTCACAATCTCCCCGGAGGCCATCTCATCAAAGCAAGGGCGCCAATTCGGGTAAGTTTCGATTCGGCCCACGATGCGCAGCGGGTCAAGTTTTCCCGACGCCAACAGCGTAAGCACCCTCTCCCACATTCGATAATTGTGGCTGAAGCTGCCTTGCAGCCGAATCGCCTTCTGCACCAGCGGGTCGAGGGAAAAGTTCAGCGGCTGCGGTCCCCAGCCGACTTTGGTGATTTGCCCGCCCGGCCGCACCACCGCCAGCGCGGTCTTGAGCGCGGCGGACGCGCCTGCGGCGTCAATCACCACGTCCACGCCCAGTCCGTCTCCGATTGACCCCACCACCTCGCGGATCTGCTCTTCACCCTCCATGAGCGTGCGATCCACGCCCAGCGCCTGCGCCACTTTCATGCGCGCCGCATCCTGCTTCAGTCCGGCCACACCCACCCAACTTGCGCCCGCCAGCTTAGCCAGCTCCAGGCAAAGCAAGCCGATGGGGCCCGGCCCCTGCACCAGAACGGCATCGCCCGGGTGGATCTGCGAGTGGACGCACGTGGCGTTGAACGCCACGCAGCACGGTTCCGTGAGCGCAGCCTTTTCAAAGGAAACGGAATCGGGCACCCGATGCAGGCAGCGCGCCGGCACGCGCACAAAATCCGCCATGGCGCCGTTCATGCCATTGCCAAAGCCCCGCCGCTGGGGGCAAAGATTGTACTCACCGGACCGGCAATAGGCGCATTGGCCGCAAATAAACGCCGCCGTTTCCGAAACCACCCGCTCGCCCTCACGGAATCCCCGCACTCCTTTGCCCACGGAGCTGACCACGCCAGTGAACTCGTGCCCCAGGATCACCGGGATGTTAACAGGCCAGCTATGGGTATTATGGAATTGGTGAATCTCACTTCCACAAACACCCACGGCGCGCGTGGAAAGTAGAACTTCATCGTCGGCAGGATCGCCGGGCCGCGGCACTTCCCGCAGCTCCACCGCATATTTTTCCAGAGCGTAATGGACGATCGCCGCCATGGAGGCCGTCGGCATGGTCAACCCCTTTAATTAGGTACCAGGTGTCAGTTGCCAGGTGTCAGAGAGGCACGAAAATCGAAACCCGAAACTCACAGCGTTGCATCGACCTTCGAATTGCGAGTTTCGCCCCCTGCCCTGACACCTGTTCTTACCCGTTCAATTTGGCGATAATCTCGCGCAACAATCCTTCCAGGTCGTGCGAGGGCGTCTTAAACGAGTTCGCATCTACCGTCAGCGGCGCGCCCAGCACCAGGTGATGGACTCCGTACTTGGGAAGCTGCATCACCTGCTCTACGGAGAGGCCGCCCACCGCCTGCACGGGAATGCTTACGGCCTTGACCACGGCCACCAACTCGTCGAGCGGATTGGGCGGAACGCCCCCGTGCGCGGCGATGACCGACGGATCGCGGCGCTCGTCGTACCCTACGTGGTGCACGATGTAATCCACTCCCAGGTCCTGCATCATGCGCGAGGCGGCGGGCTTGTCTTCGCAGCCCAGGTCATCGCCCATCACTTTCACTCCGTAATCGCGGCCACACTGCACCACCACCTTGATCGTCGCCGGATGCGCCCGCGCCATCACCACCACGTGCGTGGCGCCGGCCTTGGCCATCATCTCCGCTTCCAGGTACCCGCCGTCCATGGTTTTCAAGTCCGCCACCACGGGATATTTCGGGAACTCGCGCCGCAGCGCTTCGACGGCATGCAGTCCCTCCCCCAGCAGGAGCGGCGTTCCCGCTTCCAGCCAGTCCACTCCCGCGCGCACTGCTTTGTGAGCGTGATCCAGCGCTTCTGCGATGGTGGTAAGGTCGAGCGAAATTTGCACGATGGGTCGAGGCGAAGTTGTCATGTCATTTCCCGGGAATCAAGACGTCAACTTTCGGTGAAGAAATACGGTAACCCACTTTCCCGGATATCTCAACGGTTCTGTGTCCAGAGGCGGAGCTATTTTGCGGTCCAGGGGGCCGATGGCAAAAATCCAGTTGTCAGGGGGGCAACAGTTTCGTAATCTTGCGCTGCCCGCGGCTGCCCATTGTGTGTCAGGAGCTTTTTCTCCCCGTACACAAGCGCCATGCCGGATAATGAAGGACCGGAGAAAGCTGGGAGGACATCCATGAATCGACGAAATTTCACCAGGACACTTGCCGGGGCCACCCTCGGCACGGCCGCGCTTTCGCTGGATCCACTGGCCGCGCCGGCCCACGCCGCGGCGGACCAAACCCCCGCAGAATCCCCGTTCAAGATCTCCATCATGCTCTGGACGGTCTGGGGCAAGCTGCCTTTCGAGGAACGTCTGGAAAAGGTTGCCGAGGCCGGTTACCACGCCGTGGAATTGGTTGGTGAGTACTCGAGAAGGGACTCGAAATGGACGGAAGATGATTTTCGCCGCTACAACAAAAAACGCGCCGAGTTGGGTATCACCTTTGATACCACCGCCGGCATGCGTCACGGAGTCGGCGACCCGAGTGTCCGCGAGGCTCTCCTGGCGGATCTCCGCGAGCAACTGAAAATCATGGAGAAGATCGAATGTCAGCAGTTGATCGTCATGTCGGGCAACGTGGTGCCGGGCCTCTCGCCGCAAGCTCAGCATGACAGTTGCGTAGAAGGACTGAAACGGGCGGCCGAATTGGTGGAGGGGAAGGGCGTCACCCTGCTCCTGGAAAATATCGACCTCGAGGAAAATCCGCATTACTACATGTGGTCAGTCCCCGAGGCCTTCAAGATCATCGAAGAGGTGAATCATCCCCAGGTGAAATTCCTGTACGATTTTTTCCACGCGCAAATTTCCGGCGGAAACTTGATTGCCAACCTGCAAAGGCACGCCGACAAGGTGGGCTTGATCCACATCGCCGACGTTCCCGGCCGTCACGAGCCCGGCACCGGGGAAATCAACTACCTCAATATCTACAAGAAACTCGGCGAGCTGAATTACAACCGTTACGTGGCAATGGAATTCCGCCCCAGCGGCGACCCGGTCAAAATCCTCGCCCACGCGCGCCAGGAAGCCCTGCAAGCGGCGAAGTAATCGGTTCTAGGGGCTGGGAAGTGGAACCTTGGGGTGCTGGACTGCTGGATATCCGTGATCCGCTTTCGCCTTGCCGCCGCGGAAGGCCCAGTGGGAACTCCGGCCAAATCTTCGCTTGGCTTTGAGGGCTATGTTATGCGCACAATCTGGACGTTCATGCTGCTAGTTCTTTTTCTTGTTTTGCCGCAGGTATGGGCCGGAACTGCGGAGTCATTAAACTACCAATCCCCTTTTATTCGCGCAGAATTTGCGCCG
>JBEKNU010000188.1:0-15206 GCA_049522495.1 Terriglobia bacterium | reverse complement strand
AATTTCTCTGCGTCGTTCGTGTAAATCTGCGCATCGTAGCGCCCGCGTGAGACGGCGACATACGCCAGCCGTGAATTGACAAGCTGGTCGTGGGCCTGTTCGGTGTCCACATGCACCAGCACCCGGTCGGCGGTGGCTCCCTGGCTGCTATGGCTGGTGACAATGCAGCAGGACTCGCGCGCAATTCGTCTTCTCCAGGGCAGTCCCATTCGAGCGGCCACGAGGGCTTGCGCCAGAGCCGGTGATAAGGTACGTTAATAACATGGAAACCGTGAATGTGGAAATCTCGACGGAGCTTGTCTCCGCAGCAGGATTAGACAGGGGGAATCTCTCAGCGGAAACCGCGCGGTTGTTAGTGCTCGGGCTGTACCGGGAGGGCAAGGTCTCATTGGGGCGCGCCGCCGAACTCTGTCAGATGCCCGTCGAGCGATTCATGGAGTACGCCGCCAAGCATGACGTCCCGCTTCACTATGGCGCGGAGGACTTGGAAGAAGACCGCCGCACGTTAGAACGGCTGGGATTGTGATTGTCGTTTCCGATTCCTCGCCGCTGATCACGCTTGCCCGCGTCGGTCGGCTGTCCCTTCTCGCTTCAATCTACAAACGGATACTGATCCCTGCTGAGGTGCATGATGAGGTGACGGTAACCGGTCGCGGTCTTCCCGGGGCCGAGGAGGTGCGGCATGCCGGCTGGATTGAGGTGGCGCCACAAGA
The DNA here is from genome assembly GCA_049522495.1 of Terriglobia bacterium. GTDB lineage: Bacteria > Acidobacteriota > Terriglobia > UBA7540 > UBA7540 > Bog-366. Next base: position 14,493 of record JBEKNU010000188.1, on the reverse strand, counting down.
GTCCCCGGCGGGCCCCGACCTGGCGCAAGCATGCCAGAACCTCGGCGCGGGTGAGCGTGGCGCTATTCTGCTCGCCGAGAGCCTTCAAGCCGACCTCATTCTGTTGGACGAAGGGAAGGCCCGCCGTGTCGCGCGAGAGGCGGGGCTTTCCGTAATGGGATGCTTGGGAATTCTTGAGGCAGGCGTCAGAAAGGGCCTCGTCTCAGATCTGCGCCAGACCTACATCGACCTGCTACGACAGGGGATCCGATTCGACATTAAACTACTTCAGGACAGTCTAGCCCGTTTCGGCCTTCCCAGACTGTAAGCGTCATTCGTGTAAATCTGGGAATCGTATCGCTCGCGCCAGACGGAAACATACGCCAGCCGTGAATTGGCAAGGAGCTGCGTCGGGCTAAAAAAGCCCTCCACCGGCGGACGGACTGGAAAGCGTGGCTTGCTTTTAGGGGGATGCTGCGATTGCCGGGTTCTCGACGGCCAGCCCCGTCTGTTGCGCCACGGCGAGCAGTTCTTCATCCGAGGCAATTAAGACCAGGGAATCTCCGGTCGCAGCCAGGGCATCGTTCACGCCCAAAGCCGTGGCCAAATAGACTGCATCAGCGCCACGCAGTTTATAGCCTCGCGCCAGTCGGAGAGCACGATCCACTACTTCATCCGTGAGGGGGAATCCAGCCAAGTCTCCCCAATCCTCTTCCAGTTGTTGCTGGAGCCGGGCCAGTTTATCTTCATCCAGTTTTCTGGGCACCTGTTGCCGGGCCAGAGCGGAAGCCACCTCGATGTAACCCAGAACTGAGCTTGCCAAGGGATCACCGCTCTGGAACAGCCGCATCATCCGGTCGCTGCCCGGCTCCAGGAAATAGCGCTTCAGCCAGGCGCTGGAGTCCAAATAAAAAAGGGTCACCGGCGCTCCCGGACCAGCCGTTGGGAGGGCAGTTCACCTTCCACCTGAAGCGTCTCGACGGGTTTGAATCGCGGTGGCCAATGGGCAGGCAGCTTGACGCCGGGCAGGCCCTTTAGACGTTCTTGGAGGGAATCATTTAGCGCCACGTCATTCGTCCGCGGCAGGTGCCCGGCCAGCGCCCGCTCAAGGATTTCGGCAGCGGAGCTTCCGGGGTTCCGAGCCAGAGCGTCACGCAACAACTGTTCAGCCTGCGGTGTAAGGGTAACCTGCATGAATCAAGTATAGCCCAGGCGGGGATGGAGCGCACCGGAAATCCCTCGAATAGGCAGGAGATGGTCTCGGCCACCTATTTCCTGCTCGGTTTCCAAAGCAGACTGCTTCGAAATGTCGCGGCTCAACTCTTCGCCTAATCTCCCCGCGTCGTTGGTGTAAATCTGCGCATCGTAGCGCCCGCGTGAGACGGAGAGATACGCCAGCGGTGAATTTACAAGCTGGTCGTGGGCCTGTTCGATGTCCACGTACGCGTGCTCATTTCCATTGATTCAAGAATTTCAGGACTGCAGGGTTGAAGCCGAAGAAGGGCTATCCACCGAATAATTCATCGAGCAGTTGGGCTTCCTCGATATCGAGATAAACTGCGACGTCCCGCAGAATGGCGTGAAGGGTTCCCACGCGAATCTCTTTGTATGCGGGCACAGTCACGTGATGCTCTGCACCCCTCGCCGTGGAGGTTAGACGGATATGGCTGCCGGTCTGACGCGTGATTTGATAGCCGTAGCGATGAAGAAGGGAGGCGAGCTTCCTTCCGTCGAGGTCGCGTGGGAGCTTCAAGCCGGGATGACCTCGTCCCTCACGAGGTGAAGGCGAATGATTCGGGGCGCGCTGGGGGGCTCGAAGTGGCAACGTACGGCGTCTTGCACCATGGTCTTCAGCTCGTCAAGAGTGTCGGCCTGCGTGTAAATGGAAAAGCCCAGGGCTCGGGCTTCATATCCGCCTTCCGGTGATTCTTGCACGCTGAAAATGATTTCAGTGTCAACCATCGTAGTCCTTGTTCGCCATTATACCCCGGTGGCCTCCGAACTCCCAGAGCAAAAAACCAGCGCGCAGCAACCGTAGCCCTGGTCCACCTGGAAAATCCCTATCATCTCGGCGGAACCGGAATTCTCAATCGCGAGGCGCTCCATGACCGGCAAAATCTTCGTTGACTCGTTGGAAGCTTTCCTTCTGGGACGGTATGATCCTCGCCGCCGCGGAACAAGACGACGCACGCGAACTCTTAAGCGAAGACTTGAAGCACGGACAGGTCATCGCCGGCATGCGAGTCGTTAACCCTTTCCTCTAAAAGCCTCTTTGCTGTCTTTGCATTTCTTCCAGCTTCGCGTACTTTTTTCGCACGTACCGCGCGGCCATCTTGGCGATCTGGTAGCCCGGCCGGCCATCGATCATTCCCAATCGAAACAAGAACGAATTCAAGAAAATCCAGGGAGGGCCCAGCGTGCGCCGCAGAAAGCTTGCGCGCTCCCCCCGCTCAAACATTTCCCTTGCCGCAAGGTCCGTGTAGAACTCAATCCGCTGGCGATGCTCCTCCAGGGAATTACACGTGTAGTGAAGAATCTCCCCCGGCAGCGTCGCTACGGGACCGTTGGCCACCACCGACTCGTGGACATAAGCGCCCTCCCAGCGGCCGCGGCGGCGGTCGAAGAGGCGAAGCTTGTAGTCAGGATACCACCCCGAGTGCAAAATCCATCGCCCCAGGTATTGGGCTCGCCGGGCAAACTGATAGCCGGCGGCGGCGGGCTCCGAGCGCTTCCATTCCAGGACCGCGGCCTGCGCCTTGGGGTCCAACTCTTCGTCAGCATCCAGACTCAGAACCCAATCGTACTGAGCCTGCGCGCTGGAAAAGTTCTTTTGGGCGGCAAAGCCTTCCCAGGCGTGGGTGATCACCCGCGCACCCAGTCCCGCCGCAATCTCACGCGTGTCGTCGGTGGAGTCAGCGTCGATCACCACGATCTCATCGGCGCAGGAAAGCGAGTGGATGGCGCGCGCGAGGTTGGCGCTTTCGTTGTGGGTGATAATCGTGGCGGAAAGTGCAGGCATAGAGGGCGGCTCGCGTGCCCGCCGCAACTCCCGTGAAATCGCACCACAGAGGGCACAGAGACCACAGAGAACCAATGCGGCCGTACCTCTCTGTGCTCTCTGTGAGCTCTGTGGTGAATCTTTTTACCGCGTCAGAATTGCCTTTCCGGTTCGATGACGCCGGCTACCTTGCCCTCCGAAATCAATCCGGCGATGCGCGCAATGTCCGCGTGCAGGGGCCGGTCTTTGGAAATGTGCGGCGAAACCTTGCGAACCAGCTCCCGGGCTTGCTCGGCCAGCTTGCCGGAACGGAGTGGCGCGAGAAAGTCCAGCCCCTGGCAAGCGCAAAGCAGCTCGATGGCCAGGATGTTTCTCACATTGGCAATGACCGGTTGCAGCTTCAATGCGGCCGCCATGCCCATGCTTACATAATCTTCTTTATTCCCGGAAGTGGGGATGGAATCGGCCGAAGCCGGGTGCGCCAGCACTTTGTTTTCCGATGCCAAGGCGGCTGCGGTCACCTGCGCCATCATGAGCCCCGATTCCAGGCCCGGCGACCGGGCGAGAAACGCCGGAAGCTCGGATGTGAGCGGATTCACCAGGCGGTCGACGCGCCTTTCCGCGATGGCGCCGAGCTGCGTCAGGGCAATGGCCATCAGGTCAAGCACCAAGGCCAGCGGCTGTCCATGAAAATTGCCCCCGGAAATGACCTCACCCTCGTTCGCAAAGACCAGGGGATTGTCCGTGGCGCTGTTCATTTCGATCTCGAAGACCCGGGCGGCATAACTCAAGGCGTCGCGCACGGCTCCGTGAACCTGGGGCATGCAGCGCAGGCTGTAAGCGTCCTGCACTCGCGAGCAGCCCTGGTGGGATTTGTTGATGGCGCTGCCGCGAATGAGGCGAAGCAGGTTGCGCGCTGAGACAATTTGTCCGGGATGAGGCCGGGCCGCGTGCAATCGTTCGTCGAAGGCGCGCGTGGACCCGCGCAGGGCATCGAGCGAAAGTGCGCCGGCGACGTCGGCCGTGTTGGCCAGAATCTCCGCGTCACGCAAGGCCAGCAGACCGACGGAAAGCATGGCCTGCGTGCCATTCACGAGGGAAAGTCCCTCTTTGGCCTCCAGGGTGAGGGACTTTATGTCCAGTGATTTAAGCGCCGCCGCTGCTGATTGCCGCCTCCCCCGGAAGACAACAGCCCCTTCGCCCACGAGCGTCAGGGCCACATGCGCAAGCGGCGCCAGATCACCACTTGCCCCCACGGAGCCACGCCGGGGGACAATCGGATGCACGCCGTGGTTCAAAAATGCGCAAAGCATTTCGGCAATGCGTGGCCGCACGCCGGAAAGACCACGCGCCAGCGTGTTGGCGCGCAGCAGCAGCAAGCCGCGCGTCTCCGCAATGCCTAGTGGTTCACCTACGCCGCAAGAGTGGCTGCGGACCACGTTCAATTGCAGTTCGCGGGCTGCGGCCGGATCAATATGTTCGGTGGAGAGACTTCCCACGCCCGTGGTCACGCCATAGACCAATTGCTTTTCCGCGATGATCTTCTCTACCCAGGCGCGCGACTTCTGCATCGCCACGCGCGCCCGCGGTGACAGTCGCACACCATGACCCCCGAGGACCACGGCGGAGAAATCCCGCCGCGTGAGCCGCTGGCCGTCGAGGAGTATAGTGCGTGGCATGGAAGCCTTAGTTGGTCCTCGGGAAAAGGGGTTCGGGCCCCGGGTCCCGAGTCCCGTGCCCCGAACTCTGGGGCCCAGCAACAAACAGGTCACGGTACTTGTCGGGCAGGGAACGGGGATGACCTTCGCGGTCGGTGATCACGTGTACGGTTTCCCCCTCCGCCAGGAGCTCGTCGGTGGCTTGGCGGTAGACCTCATAGCCAAAAATCAGAACGCGCCGGCGGATTGCCTTCAGGCAAGTGCGGACCAGAATTTCATCGTCATAACGCGCGGGGGCTTTGTAGCGGCAGCGCGCTTCCGCCACCATGATGTACAAGCCGTCCTGCTGCTCCATCTCGCGGTATGCAAAGCCGTGCTGACGGCAAAAGTCCGTGCGCCCAATTTCGAACCAAATCATGTAATTGGCGTAGTAAACCACTCCCATCTGATCCGTTTCCGCGTAACGGACTTGCAGGGTGGTGGCGGTCCAGGCGGTTTTTGAGTCCATGTTTCTCGCTATCACTCTTTCATTGTCGATTGTCGATTGAAGGTTACCGATGAGTTCGATCGAAAATCAACAGTTTCCAACGAGCTGCGGGCCTATAAAACGGTTCCGCGCCACATTTTGCACTACGGAGTGTACAACAAAACCACAGGCTCGCACATCGCGACCCACTCAATCGAATCGTGAAGAGCATCGTGTGCGTCGCGCTGGCCACGCCTTTTGCAATCGAAAATCGGCGCTCGAAAATCGAAAATCACAGCAGGCTTTCTCCCACGTCATCGACGGGGTCCGCGAGCACGCGACGAAGGCAGACAAAGAACCCCCGCAGAAGGGTTTCGAAGAATCGACGCCGCTCCTGCGCCGGGAGAATTTGAACTTGCACATTGGCCTCGTTGGGCCGATCGACTTGTCGGAAAAATTCCTCGGCGGTGGGCCAGGCGAGCGTCACGTCCGGATGCTTGGCCGGCCGCCGCTCCAATTCAAACCTCCCCCTGCGGAAAAACACGGTCCACTCCAGTTCCCAATCTTCCAGAATCCAAAGCGTAGTGATTTCGGATTCGCGGATCTGCTGCCGCAAGAACTTGTCCCGCCCCATCAGGACGAAGGCGCGTTGGATGATCCGGCGCGCCGCGCGCTTGGAGAGCGAGGTTGCGGGATTTTGGGCAGGGAGCGTTTCTTCCGGTGATGGCGTATTAAGCATGGGATGCAGATTCAAACAGTACCACTTATCCGGAATGTTGGGCGCAAAAGCGGGAGTCCCCGATGCGCAAGGGAAAGCCGCAGACCTACAAAACAGGTCCGCGCTACACTTGCGTCAAAACTCGCGGTTAGAAACCCGCGCCAAAGGGGCGCCGTGCAGTGTCTCTGCGCGCTTGGCCGCCGAGTCGATGAGTTCTTGGGACGAGACCAACTCGTCGACCAGTCCCATGCTCAAAGCTTGTGTGGCCGGAACGCGGTCGGCGGTAAGAAGCAATTGCAGCGCGGTGGCCTTTCCGAGAAGGCGCGGCAATCGTTGCGTGCCGCCCCAGCCGGTTACCAATCCCAGGGCTGCGCCAGGGTGGCCGAACGACGCGTCGTAGGCGGCCACGCGTCCATGACAAGCCAAAGCCAGGTCGAGCCCTCCGCCCAAACAGAAGCCGCGAATGGCGGCAACGACGGGCAAGGGGAAAGTCGCGATACGCCGGCAAGTGCTTTGCCCAAGTAGAGCAAATTCTCGCGCGCCAAATCCCTCGGCTGCGGCGACTTCTTCAATCTCTGCCCCCGTGGCAAAGGATTTGGCGTTGGCCGCAATCACTACGCCGCTGAACAGGCCGGCGCCTTTGATTTCTTCGAGGAGGGCATCGATCTCCCCCAGAACCGCAGCGGTCAGACGCGGGTATCCTGTGGTTGGCGGAAAAGCCAGCACGGCGACGGAATTATGGCTGGAAAGTTCCATGGCGAATGCAGTGGTTAGTGCTTAGTGGCTAGTGGCAAGGAAACCAGTCTGTAGTGGTTAGTGGCTATGGTTAGTGGTTAGAAAAACTCCGCTCGTGACCAAGCACTCGGCACTTCTCTTCTAGGCACTAGCCACTAACCCCTAGCCACTTTATTTTTAATGAATTCGACAATGGTCTGCGTTGATGCCCCGGGCTGAAAGACCTCGGCGACGCCGGCTTGCTTTAAACCCGGAATATCCTCATCGGGGATGATGCCACCCACCACCAAAAGGACATCACTCATGCCCTCGGCGCGCAGCAACTCGCAGATGCGCGGAATGATGGTGTTGTGCGCGCCGGATAAAATCGAGATGCCAATGGCGTCGACGTCCTCTTGCACGGCCGCACTGGCAATCTGCTCGGCAGTCTGGCGCAAGCCGGTGTAGATGACTTCCATTCCCGCATCGCGAAGGGCGCGCGCCACAATCTTGGCTCCGCGATCGTGTCCATCCAAGCCGGGCTTGGCAACTAATACGCGAATGCGTTGATCCGGCATTGGGCAGCTCACCGTTGGTCAAACACTGACTTCAAATCGAGCGCAAAGCCCGGGAGTATGTCAGGGTCTTCGAGGGTCTCATGGTCGCGGCGGAAAAAGCTCCCACCGTCAGACCGGAAAATTTGCACCTCACGGGTCTTGGGATAGAACACCCATACTGCCTTAGCTCCGGCGGCTAGATATTGCTTGACCTTCTGCGTCAGTCCCTCCGCGAGATCGGTGGGCGAGACGACTTCGATGGCGAGTCCGGGAGCACCCTGCATCCGTCTGTCCAGGTCAATTCCACGCATCCGGTCGGACGGCACGAAGGAGACATCCGGAATTCGGACGGTCTCGGGTGAGAGTTGGTAACCAGTTTCCAAGAAAACCTTGCCGAGGTTGCGTTCTTCGACAAAGTTTCCCATAAGGCGGGCGATCTTGTCGCGCACCCAGTTATGTCTTGGCATTGGCTCGGTCATGGTGACGACTTCCCCCTCGTTGAGTTCGTAAAGGATTCCTTCTCTGATGGGAAGCTGATCGAACTGCTCAATCGTTAAGAGGGTCTTGGTTGCCATGTAACACTCTCTCTTTGATTCAACTCCAGGTTCAAAGTCGGTTTGCCGCTCGCCCTTTTGCCCATCGGCACTATTCTACCGAAACGCCGGCTCTTCATACGTTCCGAATACTCTGCGCAGCACGTCGCACATTTCCCCCACCGTCGCATAGGCGCGGACGCAATTCAGGATGTAGGGCATCAAGTTCGCGTCCGTCGCGGCGGCGCTTTCCAGCGCCTCGAGGGCCCGTTGGACACCGGCATTATCCCGCTTTTTTCGGACTTCCTCCAGCTTCTTGACCTGCTGGCGCGCCACGCTGTCGTCAATCACCAGGAGCTTGATGGAGCGGTCTTCCTCGGTTACGAAATCATTGACCCCCACAATAATCTTTTCCTTGCGCTCGACGGCTTTTTGATAGGCGTACGCGGCCTCGTGAATTTCCTTTTGCGGGTATCCGCGTTCGAGGGCCGGCACCATGCCCCCCATGGAATCGATTTTCTGGAAATAATCGTAGCAAGCGCGCTCCGTTTCCAGCGTTAACTTCTCGATGAAGTAGGAACCGCCCAGGGGATCGGCGGTATGGGTCACACCGCTTTCGTGGGCCAGCACCTGTTGGGTGCGCAGGGCGATGGTGACGGCTTCCTCCGTCGGCAGCGCCCACGCCTCATCGAGGGAGTTCGTGTGCAGCGATTGAGTGCCGCCCAGCACCGCCCCCAGCGCCTGAAGGGTGGTGCGAACAACATTGTTGTAAGGCTGCTGCGCGGTCAGCGAACAGCCCGCCGTCTGGGTATGAAAGCGGCAGAGCCAGGAGCGTGGGTTGGTGGCGCCAAACCGTTCGCGCATGACGCGGGCCCAGATTTTGCGCGCCGCCCGATACTTCGCTACTTCCTCAAACAAATCGCTGTGGGCGTTGAAAAAGAAGCTCAGCCGCGGCGCGAATTCATCCACCGGCATGCCCGCCCGCTGCACCCACTCCACATATTCGATTCCGTCGCGCAGGGTGAAGGCCAGTTCCTGCACCGCTGTGGAACCCGCTTCACGAATGTGGTAGCCGCTGATGGAGATGGGATTCCAGCGCGGAACCTCGCGCGCCCCGAAGGTGATGGTATCCACCACCAGGCGCATGGAAGGAGCAGGCGGGTAAATGTACTCTTTCTGCGCGATGTATTCTTTCAGGATATCGTTCTGTGTGGTGCCGGAAATCTGCTTCCAATCCGCTCCACTCTTCTCCGCCACCACCAGGTACATCGCCCAAATGATGGCAGCGGGCGAATTGATGGTCATGGAGGTGGTTATTTGCTGGAGGGGCAGTCCTGCCAGCAGGGTTTCCATATCCGCGAGGGAGGAAACGGCAACGCCGCACCGGCCCACCTCACCTTCGGCCAGAGAATGGTCGCTGTCGTATCCCATCAGCGTGGGCAAATCAAAGGCGATAGAAAGGCCCGTCTGGCCTTGCTTCAGTAAATAATGCAGCCGCTGGTTGGTGTCCTCGGGGCTCCCAAATCCGGAGAACTGGCGCATCGTCCAGATCTTGCCGCGATACATGGTGGGATGAATCCCCCGCGTGAAGGGGTACTCACCGGGGTCGCCCAGGTCTTGGGAGTAATTGAACTCGGAAAGGTCCGCGGGTGTGTAAACGCGGTTAATCGGCACATCTGAAAGGGTAGTGAAGACTTCCTGGCGTTCAGGGGACTTTACCAGTGCCGGCTTGAGGGTTTGATCCTCCCAGCGCTGTTCGCCGGAAGAGGGTTGGCGGTGGGAATGTTCGTTTGCGACTTCGCCGCCCGCTTTCCTATTTTCACTCACGTTGATGGTCCGCCCAAAGGCATGTTAGAGCAGGGGCAGCGCCAAAGTCAAACTGGGCAATCGGGCCACCGGGTCATCGGGCCATCGGGTCATTTAAAACTTTCAGACGCTGGCCGGCGTAGACTTCTGGATTTAGGGGTCGGCGATTTCCCGGGGATTTGCGGGGCTGACGGCTCACGTCAAATGGCAGGGAGAGTGCACACAGCCGGAGAATCAGGCATGCCAAAGGCCTGCCGGGAAAGAGTCTGGATCTCGGAATTAAAAAAGCAACCGTTTGCGCCGGCCCGCGAAGAGCTGCCCGCCTAAAGGCGACCGCTCCGAATGGCTGCCGCCTCCTGCCTTCTACCCTCACGGCGGCTAATTCAGACTCACTGGCTTCGGTGATTCCGCCGAGCCCGGGATGTTAGGGACGCGTGCAACCTTTCCTTGCTCCGCGTCGTTAAGCTCAATGTGGTAACTGGAAAGGACCGTGCCAGTGGCCTGCTGGAACTGGGTGACGGCTTTGGCATAGGCGGAGCGAGCCTTTACTTCGTTGCCTTCGGCCGTGGCCAGGTCGCGTTGGGCCTGGATGACCAGGAACACGGTGGATTCGCCCAACTGGAACTTCTTTTGCTCGGCATCGAGGGTTTGCTGACTCAGGGTCCTGGCCCTTCGCGCCGCTTCGATTTGCGCCTTGGCTTGAATTACCGCGACGTCGGCGGTCCGAACGTCTTGCTCCACTTGATTCTTCTGCCTCTGTAACTGCTGCTCTAGTTGGCGACGCTCGAGAAGGGCGCGCGCCGTGTCGGCCTGCGCGCTCCGGTTCCGAATCGGTACCGAGAGGGATAAACCGACCGAATAATTGGGGTAATTGTCACGGAATACCTGAGAGAGCGATTGCGTGATGCCTCCACTCTTGTAACCCGTTATACACTCCGGCGCAGTGCTTCCTGTGGGGCATGCTCCGTAGATGGGTGAAACACCCGCAAGTCCTGACGGGGCATACGTGGCAAAGAAATCCAGGGTCGGTAGCAGAGCATTGCGATTTGCACTAATGACCACCGACTGGTAGCGGAGGTTGAGGTCCGCCTGCTCGATTTCCGGGCGGTTCTTGATTGCCTGCGCCAGGGCTTCCTCGAGAGGCGGAATGTCGTCAGGTCGAGGTTCCGGGAGCTTGTCCAGCGCGTCAACTTGGGCGTTTACCAAGTCGCCGTCGACTTTCTTTGCCAAAGCCGTCTTAATAAGCTCCGCCTGCTGCTGCACGTTGGTCTGGGCGATAACAAGGTTCTGCTGATCGGTGGCGACTTCCGATTCCGCACGCACCACTTCAATCGGGGCGAGGGTGCCGATCTCAACCTGCCGTTTGTTGTCGGCCAACTGCTTTTCCGAGAAAGTGAGCGCATGCTGGGCTACCGCCACCTGTTCTTGGTAGGAAAGATAATCCCAGTAAAGGTTCAGAATCTGCGCAACGGTGGTAATCACCTGTTGGCGAAAAACACTCTCGGCAATACGCACGTCATTCTGGGCGATGCGGAGGTACTTGGCGTTGGCGCGACGGCCAAATCCGTTCAGCAAGTGCTGGTAAACCCCAAAGGCCATGCCCGTGGGAACTTCGGGATTAAAAAGGGTGTCCGCCGAACTTGAAGTTTGGCGGTAGCCGGTGAAATAGACCGTGTAGCTGGTGCCTGTCAGAAAACCCTGGCCGAAGTAAGGAGTAACACTGGTGGTGTGAGTCGTCAGCACGGGGATGCCATAGACCGCCGAGTAGTTGAGCGGAGTTGTCGCCTGGTTCCAACTGAAAAAGGCGCCCGCAAAGGGATCGCAACAGGCGTTGGCCCCGACGTTTACAGCACCGCCGCCGCCTGCCCCACCGGCGCTGGTCGAGCTGCCGCTACCCGATGAGCTAAGGCCACCGCCGAGGGCACCGGCGAACAAGGCTGAGGATGAGAACGCACCCGAAACGCCGCGCGGGGCGCCGCCGCTCTTGGCGCGCAAAAGGTCAGTCTGGGCATAGGCAGGCTGATAGCGCGCTATGGCGATGTCCATATTGTTCTCGAGCGCCAACGCAATGGCGTCCTCGATGGAAAGGTGCAACTTGCCATCGCTCGTCAAGGAGCGCAGGCGTTCGGAATTCGTCATATTGGGCTCACCGACCATGGGAGGGTTATAGCGTTCCCAGAATGAAGGAAACCCCCGTCCAGGATAGAAACTTGGCACGAAGGTCTGTGCCTGCGGACTGCCTTGCCCATAAAGGCAAGTCCCCCCGCATACCAGAATGCTTACGACGAACATCAAGGCGACAAGACGTTGGCGGTAAGGCTTCATGAAGTGTTCTTCTCCCTTAAAACGGAATATTTCTTCAGTCATCGGCACTAACCGGTATTACGCAATGATTGGACGCAAAGTTTCACGGATCGTCATCAGCCCTTGGCATTGATTCTGACGGATGGTCCCCCCAAAGGCGGCAGGGTTGAATCGGTCGGCGTCCACAAAGGCTTATCGGCACAGGGCGCTGCCACCCCGCCGGTGTTCTCTGGCGTGCATTGCCGCTTTGGAGCCCGGAGCCGGGCAAACGCGGAGGCCCGGTGAGCCGTGCGCTCCAAAGCAAGACTCGGAAGTTTATCACCCGTCCGCCGGAGAGACAACCATGTGACAATTAAGGCGGTGGCGTGGTTTGGGGCACCGGGTGGGCTTGGAGGCTGGTTTTAGATGGTCCGATGAGCCGATGAACCGATCTATCGGTTCCCCCATGGACCAATCAGGAATGGCGGTAGAACTTTCCCACGCGGGCGACCCGCTTGGTAGAATAATGGCGCCATGCGAAACATCCGATTAATTCTCGCCTATGATGGAACCGACTTTTGCGGCTGGCAGCGTCAGCCCGATGCTCCCACCATCCAGGCATGCCTGGAAGATGCTCTCCAGAAGCTGACAGGCTCTCCAGCGCAAGTGTTCGGCTCGGGGCGAACCGACGCGGGTGTGCATGCCGCGCATCAGGTGGCGAATTTCCACACTGCCTCCGCTATTCCGTGCACCAATTTTGTAAAGGCATTGAATGATTTGCTTCCGCCCACGGTGCGGATCAAGGGTGCGGACGACGTCTCCGCGGATTTTCACGCCCGCTACAACGTTTTGCGCAAAACCTACCGGTATCGAATCGTGACGACCCCGGTATGCTCACCGCTCCTGTGGCGATTTGTTTGCCATCATCCCTATCCCTTGGATCGTGCCCGGATGGCGCAGGCAGCGGGGCTATTTGAAGGTGAGCACGACTTCAGCTCCTTCGCAGCCGCCGATGGGCAAGAGGATGAAGAGACGAAATCCCGGGTGCGCCTGATTTTTCGATCGCGCTTCCTTTGGCGGCCGCGATCCTCCATGCTGGTGTATGAGGTGACAGGGAATGGCTTCCTGCGCCACATGGTGCGAAATATCGTGGGGACGCTGCTCGAGGTGGGAAGAGGGAAGGGCGATATCCCGAGCATCCTTGCCGCCCGCGATCGCACCCAAGCCGGCCCTACTGCGCCCGCACAAGGCCTCTGCCTGATGAAGGTGGAATATGAGGATCGGATGATCGGGAGATCGGGGGAGGAGTAGAGGCGGCTTTACGCCGCCATTTGGCGGGGTAAACCCGCCGCTACTTGGATTTCGGCGAAGGGTTCGAGTAGAATAGCAAGTCGTAGAAGTACCTTTCTCTGTGGTCTCTGTGCGCTCTGTGGTGAATGTTTCTACGCGGCGCGGGAAGAATTTTAGAATGAGTTGTACAGGAGAGTGCCTCAGTGAGCACTGCACCATTGAAGGTCAAAGACAAGAAGCCCGGCCAACGCGCCTGTGATGAAAAGGATGCCAAGGGCGAACTATGCGTCGGGCACCTGAAGCGTTGGTACTACTACCACCCGCTGCGCCTTGCCTTCAGCGAGGAGGAGGAAGCGGCCCGCAAGGAATTCGGCAAGAAGGCCGAAATCTACCGCTGCGAACGCTGCCACACGCTCTATCGCCCGGTGGCGGCGGACCTTTCGACTTATGGCCAAAAATTTCATACTCGTCCCGTAACCCTATGGGGCGATTTTTTCGGTAAGAACCCCAAGTAAATGTAGCAGCCCTTTTCCTCCCCATGAGCTTGGTCGCGGGGCGCTCGGCTGAGGGTAGTCGACGTAGTGGCGGCTTAGCGCCGCCCTTTGGCGAGGTGAACTCGCCGCTACGCCGTCCGCGCGAGCGGGCTGGTGGACAACTGGCAGCCCCCCCAAGCGGACCGCACCCCAGAGAGGATTTTCCTGCCGGCAGGAAAAATCAGGACGTTTTGATTTCACCAATCTTTTGTAGCCTCCCAGCTCATTTTCTTCTTGACAAGTAAGATAGCCGTGATATACTAGTTCGTGAGGCCAGTGTCCGCGGGCGGAAAGCCCGCGGACCCATTCCAGGAGCTGGCGTAAACAATAGTAAAGCAGTGGAAATCGAAAGGTGGGCAGTGGACAGGGTACAGTTGACGGTAGACCGGATACTGCTCCCCCGGCTTATGACTCCAAAACCTAACTATCGGACACTCTCCACTAACCACCGATCTTTGGCGTCTCTCCACGATGTACCGGAAACGAAAGCGGTTAGTTGTTTAGCGCCATTATGTCCCAAGCCTCTAACTCATTCGAGAGAAAACAATTCGCCTGAAATATGGAAGCCGGGGAGAAAAGGAGGCATTCGGCTTTCCACGATGTTCCAGAAACAAAAGGCGTTAGTAGCTTAGCGCCAAAATGTCATAAACTCTTAACTCATTTAAATGGAAAGAGTTAGCTCAAATTATGGGAGGCGGGAAGAAATAAAGAGCGCCCGCTTTCCACGATTGTTCAGAAACCAAAGGGGTTAGTAGCTAACAGCGAAAATCTTGTAGAATTCTATGTCATTGAAATTAAAATACTTAATATACAAGCAGGGGCCGAGGTCATGGAAAAAAAGGGGTTCCTCCGTGGAATTCGTGGGTAAGGCGCGATAGATCGAAAGGGGTAGCGCATCCTGCCCCGAACCTGTTAAGGGATATGTGGACCAACACAAATCCCGAGCACAGGGGGAGGC
>JBEKNU010000187.1:0-15226 GCA_049522495.1 Terriglobia bacterium | reverse complement strand
GGATCTGCGCGAACTCGCTTGCCTGATGCCGACGGCCATCTACGACTGGAACCCCATCGCCATTTATGAAACCCTTGCCTCCCGCGATGACTACTCCTATTGTCCTTTCGCTTATTGTTACAGCAACTATGCGCGCCCCGGCTTTGGCGCGCACGTGGTGCGATTTGCCAATACCGTAACTCTGGGAGAAGGGAAGCCGCTGCGCACGGTGCTGGGAGGAACGGGCCTGGCGATCTCCTCCCAGTGCTCCAAGGTGAATCAAGCCCTGGACTTCTTGATGTACGTGGCGGGTGAGGAATGCCAACGGACACTCTACGGCCTAAGTGGTGGGCAGCCGGCCCATCGCCAGGCATGGTTGGATGAGACGCTAAATCGTGTTACCAGTCGATTCTTTCGCGACACGCTCGCCTGCCTCGACGCCGCCCTCATGCGCCCCCGCTACGACGGCTACATCGGCCTGCAAGGCCAGGCTGGCCACCCCGTCGTGGATTTCCTCAAGAACGGCGGCTCGACACCGTCCGTGCTCGCTGCGATCGATACGATGTACCGGCAATCAATGCAATAAGTGATCGCCTCATCGGGCCATTGAAGATTTTCGGACGCCTCCCTGGCCATTCGCTGTCATCCTGAGCGGGCGGATTCACGGTGCGGCAGGTGCAGGTTTAAGGATGTCTGCACAAAGCCGATCAGCGCAAAACAATACTGAAACCACCCCGGCGCATCTCCAGATGGAGTAATATGGACCCGGTTCGAACCAAAGGACGCGGAAGGGAGAATTCACCACTTTGAAACTCGCCGCATGCGATTACACTTTTCCCAAGTTGCAATGGGAACAAACCCTGCGGATCGCCCGGGACCTGGGCGTGGAGGCCGTGGACTTGGCTCTGTTCGCGGGGAGATCGCACCTCGATATTCAAGAGGTCTTTACCGACTTGCCGCGCGCAGCTCGCCGCATCACCGAGGCGCTGAGTGCCAACGGCCTGCGCATTGCCGACGCCTTCGGCCAGCCCGGCAAGGTCTTTGAAGAGTTGGCCCTGAACCATCCGGAGGCCTCCGTCCGCCAGGCGGCCGCGGAATTCTTCTATCGCCTCCTGGAGTTCGCGCTACGGTGCAATGGCGGCCACATGAGTTTGCTTCCGGGTGTCCATTTCGAAAGCGAAAGTGCAGAAGATTCCTTGCGGCGGTGCGTGGATGAGCTCGCCTGGCGGGTGGGGGCGGCATCCAAAGTGGGCGTCACGTTAAGTGTCGAGCCGCATCTGGGGTCCATTGTTCCCACGCCCCAGGCCGCCAGCCGCCTGCTGGATTTGACCCCTGGCCTCACCCTGACGCTCGATTATGGGCACTTCACTTATCAGGGAATTCCCGATTCGGCCGTCGAACCGCTGCTGGCTCGGACCTCCCACTTTCACGCCCGCGGTGCCTGCAAGGGGAAGCTCCAATCGACCATGGCAGAAAACACCATTGATTTCGACGGCGTCCTGCGCGCCATGCAGAAGGTGAAGTACCGAGGCTTCGTGGTGCTGGAGTACGTCTGGACGGAGTGGATGGACCTCAATCGCGTCGATAACCTGAGTGAAACCGTAATCCTGCGCGACCTGTTGCGAGGGCTGGAGAAGGCGTCCCTAGCGCCGGCGCAGAAGGTCTGAGGAGACAAGCAATGATCCAAGTGGGTGATGTGGTGACAGCAACAGATTTACAACGAAATGTTGAGGAGGCCGTGCAGCGGACTCCGGTGATGGATGTTCACACGCACCTTTATCCGTCCAGCTTCGGAGGCCTGTGTTTGTGGGGCATCGATGAGCTGGTGAATTACCACTATCTGGTGGCGGAGTTGTTCCGGTCGTCGAAGGTGAGCCCGGAGCAGTTCTGGGCGCTCGAAAAATCCCAACAGGCCGACCTGATCTGGGACACGCTCTTCGTCAAGAACACGCCGCTTTCGGAGGCGACTGCCGGCGTGGTGGCGGTCATGACCAAACTGGGGCTTGATCCCTGCCAACCGGACTTGAAACAGGCGCGCAAGTATTTTGCCTCGGTCACCGTTGAACAGCACATTGACCAGGTTCTGAAGCTCGCCAATGTCTCGGAGCTGGTGATGACCAACGATCCCTTCGACCCAGCGGAAAGGGCGATGTGGGAACAGAACAAACCTTGCCCGGAGCGTTTCCATCGCGCCCTGCGGATGGACCCGATCCTGAACGACTGGGAAGCCGCGCACGTGGTGATGGCGGCAGCAGGTTTCCAAACTAATGCGCATCCGACGGTGCAGACCGCGGATGAGGCGCGCCGCTTCCTGGACCTGTGGATCGCCCGCCTTCGCCCCGTTTACTTAGCGGTTTCGCTGCCCTTCACGTTTACTTATCCGGATGACACGGCCCGCACCCCCTTGATCCGCGAGGTCGTCCTCCCCACGTGCCTCGAACATGACATTCCTTTCGCCATGATGATTGGCGTGTCGCGGCAAGTGAATCCTGCCCTGAGGAGCGCCGGCGATAGCGTGGGATATGCGGACACGGCTTCGGTGGAGCGGCTCTGCGCGGAGAATCCGGGGGTGCGCTTCCTGGTCACCATGTTGTCGCGGGAGAATCAGCACGGGTTGTGTGTCGCCGCACGGAAGTTTAGCAACCTGATGCCCTTCGGGTGCTGGTGGTTCCTCAACAACCCCTCGATTGTGGAGGAAATCACCGCGGAGCGCCTGGAATTGCTCGGTTCGACGATGATCCCGCAGCACTCCGACGCGCGGATTCTGGACCAATTAATCTACAAATGGGCACATTCCCGCCGCACGATTTCCCGTGCCCTCTGCGCATCCTATTCCCACCTGGTTGCCGACGGCTACCCCCTCACCCGGAAGCATATCGACCGCGATGTGGCGAGGATGTTCTCCGGTAATTTCCGCAAATGGGTGGGGCTTCCCGAGGCGGGGTCTCGCCCCGCCTAACGTCGCAAAGCACCCAACGCGCCGGGCACGGAACTAGGACGATGATGATGTGACGGACTGTTTGGGCAGCATCCCGAGCAGGCTGATCATCAGGAGGCATGCAGCGAAGGGAATCAAGAACCCCATCCGCAGGCTGTGGGCGTGAGCGGAGGTGAAACCGACGAGCCAGGGCATGGTCGCTCCGCCCAAGCTGGCAAGAGCGAACATGATTCTGCCCGCGCCCCTCGCCTGCCCGCCGAAGTGACCGACCATCCCGGCCACGAGCAAGGGATAGACGCAGGCGAGACCAAGACCCGCAACCGTAGCACACAAGGCGATACTGCGAAACGTCGCGACGCGCAGGAAACTTGCGCTGCCTATGCCGGCGAGCGCCAAGCCGGTTATGAGCAGAGCCCTTTCCGTCACGCGAAGAAGAACGCCGGGAGTGAGCGCGCGGCCGGCGAGGAGCCCGGCCCAAAAAAACCAGGGCGCAAGCTCCCAGGGGTTTCCCGGAGAGGCCTCGGTGCGCTTCGCAAGGGCAGCGGTCCATCCGCCCACGGAGTTTTCCGTGCCTACGTAAAGGAAGAAGAGTGCACCCAAAACCAACATACTGACTTTAGTCACCTGCGCTGGAGCTGAATCCGACCGCGCACCTGCGCCATTAGGCGAGCCGGCCTGGATATCGATCACCACTACGGCGAGGGCAATGAGAACGGAAGAAGCGGCGATGGCGAACAAGAGCAGCGGGAGGTTGTGATGCCGCTGGGCCAGAAAGACCAGCGGAGCGGAAGCGATGGCGCCCATACCCCAGGCCAGATTGAGCACGCTGAGCGCCGAGGCCCGCCGGGATGATGAAATCTCGGCCACCCACAGGTTCGTAGCGGGCAGAATCATCCCCAACCCGAAACCGAAGGCAGCGGTGGCCAGCATGCCGACAGCTTCATTTCCTCCTGCCAGCGCCGCCATTCCCAGGGCTATGCACACAAACCCCATGGCCAGCGTCGCGCCGTACCCGCGCCGGGAAACCACCGTGTCCAGCACCACGATTCCGGCGAGGCTGGCAAGAAATTGCAAGGCGAAGAAGCTCCCGGCGCGCTCGTCGGTCATCGCCCATCTGACCATCAAAATCGGCAGCATCGGTCCCAAAAGGGTCGTCACGATCCCGGCAATCACGAATCCGGAATAAATCGCGACCTTGGCCACGCGGGCGCGGGGCAACTCATCGTTAGGGGAGGTTTTCTCCGGCATATACATGAACCGCGCTGCCTGTAGCCTGCCGAATTTGTCCACGGGCGCGCGCGGTGGATTGCCTGACCACAAGCTCGGGTTCGATGACGATTTCTGGGAGATAGGTTTCGTCATCCTCAATCCGGTTGAGCAAGGTTCGCGCGGCGATCTCTCCCATTTCCCGGAGGGGCTGGCGCACGGTGGTGAGTGCCGGGATGCAGTAGGCCGCGCTCGGAATATCGTCGAAACCCACGACGGAAATGTCTTCGGGCACGCGCAAGCCGGCCTCGTGAATCGCCCGGATAGCGGCGATTGCGCAATTATCGTTGTAAGCGAATAGCGCGGTGTACGCTCCCGGGCGAGCGAGCAATCGCTTCGCAAACGGATAACCCAGCTCCGGTGTAGCTTTGTCGCCGGCGAGCTGGATTGTCTGTTCCGGCCTGATGCGGATGCCGAGTTCGCGGCAAACTTCGACGATGGCCTTCCAGCGGTCCCCACTGTCGGAACTGGTCGCCGGTCCCCGCATCAGGGCAATCTCCTCGTGACCCAAGGACGTCAGGTGCTCCAGGGCAATCCGCGCGGCGGTGCGGTGATTGACAATGAGATTCGTGACGCCTTTGATGCGCTGGTGTCCGGCGACCGCGACCGTGGGAAGGGGCAGTGGCTGGCGGATGGAGGTGTCGACGGTAATAAACCCCTCGACCCCCCGTTGCAGCAACAGATGAGAATAATCCTCGAGCAGCTTGGTATCGTGCCGGTGAGCGACCGTCAAAAAGAAATATCCATGCTGGCGGAGGTAATTCTCGATGCCGCTGATCACCATTCCGCCGTAGGCGTCACCGATCTCTTCCGTGATGACCCCGATGGTATAGGTGCGCTTCACCCGGAGCGCCCGGGCAAGAAGGTTTGGGCGGTAATTCAGTTTGCGGGCGGCGGCCAAAACGCGATCCTTGGTGTGCTGGGGGAAAGAACGAGCCGCGGCAGAATCATTAAGAACGGCGGAAACCGTTCCGGGCGTGAGCCCGACATAATCGGCCACGGCCTTCAGGGTCACGACGCTATTGGCCTTTTTGGCTCGTTTCGTGGGGCGACTTTTCATTCCAGGGTTCCTTGGGTTTCCCATGAGGGGAAAAGTGGGGTGGCTTTCCGCGCGGAACGGCCTCCTGAGGGTCCAGCGCACAGCTAATGCTGAGGATTGTACCACAGGCGCAGGGAGGATACATGAGTTCAATGGCAATAGGTCGCTAAAACCCCTGTAGAAAATCGTTATTTTTAGCTTGACAAGGCCCGCGCGCTGGGGTTAAATGGCGCCATGCGCGGGGAGGTCAAGAAAAACCGATATTGTGGGCACAATACGGAGATTTCGCCAACGGTAGCGGGTTGGTTCTGGACGGTGTCCCTTCGCGCGTTAGGGGCTCCAAGGCCCGACGGGGAGGCGTGAGAACTTGCTGCGGGAGGCAATCCAGCCCTCCCCACGGTGACTTTAGAATTACCTTGACAAGCTCTGGCTCTAGGCGTAGATAGTTTGTTCGAAGGTCGAACAAGGTGTAGTCACGGGTCGCGGCGAGGCACTTCAAGCCTTGAGGATCATGACGTGGAGGGGTGCCTACCGCCGCGGCGGTTGCTGTAAGTCGGTGCCTCTATTTGTTCGAAACGGCTGGCGCTTAGTGAGCGCGGTTCGACGGGATAATTGCCGCACCACTGAAACGCCGGGCAAGGAATCGCCCGAGTGGCCAGTTCAGAAATTGCCAGGGACATTAATCGCAGCAGTGTTTTGGATACGATCCGCACCGGCCAGCCGCTGTCTCGTGCCGACTTGGCGCGCCAGACGGGGCTGCAGAGGAGCACGGTTTCGCTGATTGTGGATGAGTTGATCGGCGAGCGCTGGGTGGCGGAAGGAGACCTCGGTCAGTTGCCCCGCGGGAGGCGGCCCCGGCTTCTTTATCTCAACACCGACCGCGCGGGGATCATCGGAATCAACATCATGCCGCGTCTGACCACCATCGCGTTGGCGGACCTGAGCACCCGCTTCCGGGCGCAGGAATCGATTCCCACCTCGCGCGATCCCAGCACATTCATTGGTGTTCTGAGTTCCTGCGTGCGCGGCCTCATCAACCAGCATCCCGATGTGGTCTATGAGGGGATCGGAGTTAGCGTGCCGGGGCGCGTCGATTATCTCGCCCAGCGGCTGGTATTTGCCGCCAACCTCGGATGGCATCAGGTGGATTTGAAGGCACTCCTGGAAAACGCGACGGGCCTTCCCGTGCAAATCGAAAACGCGGCCAACGCCTGCGCCCTGGCCGAGGTGTGGTCCGGGCCCCATGAGGGAATGAGCGATCTCATCGCCGTCACCGTCTCGGATGGAATCGGGACAGGGATCATCGCCAACGGCCACCTGGTGCGGGGACCGAGCGGGGCGGCGGGCGAATTCGGCCACGTGTGCCTGGACCCCCATGGGGTGGAATGTAAATGTGGCGCCCGCGGGTGCTGGGAGGTCTTCGCCTCGAACGCCGCGGCCATTCGGAATTACAGCGGCCAGAAGCCGGACGGATCCCGCAAGACGGAGGAGAAGGCTGGCAAAGACCCCGTGACCAGCTTTTCGGACATTCTCTCGCTGGCCGAGCGCGGTGACCGCCGGGCAGGCGACGTTTTGGACGAAATGGCCCGCTATCTGGGCCTTGGGATTGCTATGCTCGTGAACGGACTGGCGCCGTCGGTAATCGTGCTCGTGGGCGAGGTAACCCGGGCGTGGAAGCGCGTGGGTCCGATCATCCAGAGCGTGGTTCGAGAGTGCGCTCACACTCACGCCGCCACCCGCATCGAACCAGCCGACGACGCGACACAGCCGCGGCTGCGGGGGACCATCGCTCTGGTTTTGCAAAAACACTTTCGCCCGCGGCTTTTCGACTGAAACGCCTGCGGAGCAAGTATTGCCTTTTATGCAAATTGTAATTCCGAAGTATTCGGATTGTGCGAGTTTAGTGCGAGGTTGCAACAAATTACTTCTACCTTCTGTGCGCAGCACGCGGGGCAGTGAGCGACTTCATGCTGTTCGGTGTGTTTCGCTTGTACGTTTGCGTGCCTAGACCGGGGGTCGGTGAAATTGGGGTCGGAGTGCTGCTTCACAACTCGATTTCATGAGGGTCATTTGATTTTAATAGAGGAGGAATCAATGGCACGAGGAGAGATGAAACTTAAGATTGTTCTGCTCGGAATGGCGATCTTGCTGTTCGCGGGCGCTGCAATCGGACAAATACTTTACGGCTCGCTTACCGGCAACATCAGTGACGCGTCCAATGCTCCGATTGCGGGAGCGAAAGTCGAGGCTTTGAACGTCGGAACGGGCATCGTAAAAGAGGGTGTTTCGGATGTCCGTGGAATTTTCATGATCAATGATCTTCAACCGGGCACCTATCGGGTTACGATTTCGGCCCAGGGGTTCTCCACGGTCATACAAGAAGAGGTGCTTGTGGAAGCCAATACCGAGCGGCGTGTGGACACGCAACTCAACGTGGCGCAGATGAACCAGAAGATTACGGTGACGGCGGCCATGGAGGTCCTCCAAACCGACCGCACCGACGTGAAGAACCAAATCAATCCCACCGAACTTACCAACCTTCCCTTGGGAAATGATCGCAACTTCCAGTCCGCCTATGTCCTGGTTCCGGGGGCGGCGCCGCCTTTTGCCTCACACTCGTTTGCGGGGAATCCCACGCAGTCGCTGGCCTTGTACGTTAGTGGCGGGTCGGACATCTCCAACATCACACTGATTGACGGCTCGATCGATACCAACTTCTGGGAGCAGAACCTGATCGCTTACGTTCCGCCTTCCGAAGCGATTGAGGCTGTGAACATCGTCACCAGCGGGTTCGACGCGGAATCAGGGAATGCCGCCGGGTCCGTGACCAATGTAACGGTCAAATCCGGGAGCAACACCCTCCACGGCAGCGCCTTTGAATTCAACACCATCAGCAAGCTGGAGAGCCGGAACTACTTTTACTATGGACCCGTCGTCAACGGGGTGCAGCAGCCTGCCGGATCAAACCCAAAACTCGTTCTCAATCAGTTCGGGTTCTCGCTGGGCGGGCCCATCAAGAAGAACAAATTGTTTTTCTTTGGCGATTGGGAACGCTATCGGGAGAGCCAGTTCGGAACCGGTGTAATTTCCATTCCCACGCAGGCGATGGTTCAAGGGAATTTCCAGGGCGCCATCCCCAGCGGATATGTCTGCCCTGCTGCTACGACCGCGGCCCAGGGGTGCATTTTCGACCCCACCACCGGGACTAAGACGGATGGATCAGACCGCACCCCCTTTGCGAACAATACCATCCCCGCGGCCGTAATCTCCAAGGCCAGCGCGGGCTTGGCGGCGCTGATTCCTCAACCCAATTATGGTGGAGCTGCCGCCGGGGCTGCCAACAATTTTCAGTACGCTGGCGACCTGATCTTCAACCGCGACAGTGTGGACGTGAAGATCAACTACCTTCCTTCCGACAAGAGCACGTTTTTTGGGCGTTACAGCGTGGAACCGACCTATGTCTTCGATCCCCAACAGCTCAACACGGGCGGGGGGTCTGCCGGGGGAAATGCTCTGGGTTCCGTCTCCCAACCCGGCAATGCCTATGGGTTGACGCAGAACGCCTCCCTGGGCGGGACGTACACCTTTTCTCCTCGCTTGCTGTTCGACGCCAATGTGGGGTTCACGCGGCCCCGCTATCAGGCCACTAATACCGATGTCACGACCAACTATGGTCCGATCATTACCGGCACGGACGGCACTTGCCCGCTGCAATGCGGCATTCCCAATATCGGAATTAGCAGCCTCAGCCCGCTGGGCAACAACGCCGTGTCGAATCCCTTCCTCTTCCGCGACAACCAGTACACTTTTGCCGCGAACTTGAGCTGGATCCATGGCGCCCACAACTTCCGTTTTGGGGGTGCCATCGACCGCTACGATATGAACCGTTTCCAAGGCCAACTGGATTATGGCGTGCGAGGCGGATTCAGTTTCACCGGAGGCGTTACCTCACTCAAGGGAGGACCCTCGTCGAATGCTTATAACTCGTTTGCGGATTTCCTCCTCGGCCTGCCTCAAGGCTTGGGGAAGGACTATGTTTATCTGAATCCTTCCACCACCCGTGAGTGGGAGTTTGCCGGCTACGCCCGGGACAACTGGCAGGTTACCAAGAAGCTGAGTATCAATTACGGCGCGCGCTGGGAATACTATCCCATCCCCACCGTAAGTCACTATGGCTCCGCCAATTTCAATTGGACCACTGACACCGCCTATTTGGGCGGAGTCGGCGGAGTGCCCAGCAACGCTTTTATGACCACCGGCCCCGGCCAACTGGAACCACGTGTGGGCATCGCCTACCGGTTGACCGATAAGACGGTCATCCGGACAGGCTATGGCATGAGCAGCGATCCCTATGCCTTGAATTACATGGCCTGGGTCTACCCGGCGGTCATCTCCCAGCAGATTTCCGGGTCCAGTTCCTACATTCCCGGCGGCTACCTCGGACCGAATACCGGCCCGACGGGCACTTGGACAGGCCCGACGGTTCCGGGTGGGTTGGCGGCAGGAATTCCCTCCTTCCCGTTCCCGAACCTCTCGGCGGGAAAGTTCGTTCTGCCGTCCTATCTGGGAACATACGGCTATCCCAATAACTACCGCCGGGGTTACGCGGAATCGTGGAATCTCGAGGTGCAACGCGATTTGGGCCACAATTGGAACCTCCAACTCGGGTACGTGGGCGATCACATGGTACGGGAGGCAATGTTTATCAACTTCAACGCTGCACCTCCGGGCCCGACTTGCTCCGGGACCCAGACTTCCGTAAACGGGGTACCCTGCGGCGGGAACAACGGTACTCCTCTGGAACTGGCTTGTGGTGTCTCGTCCCCCCCCAGCTTCTGCAGCCCCACCGCCAGCAACCCCCTCGGGGGCAATCCCAGCGCCATGACCATCAATGGCCCCATGACCGGCGGGGGCTACCATGCTCTACAGACGCAACTCACCCGTCGCGTGGCTGGCGGGCAGGTGGGAATCACCTATACCTACTCGAAGACCATCGACAACAACGATACGGAAGCCAACAGCGGTGCGACGTGGTCTTATTACCAGGTTCTCCACCGCAACAAAGCCCGTGCCGGCTTCGACCGCCCCCACAACCTCGAATTGTACGCGGTCTACAATTCGCCGTTCGGGAAGCGCCAGAAGTGGCTGACCACAGGCGCCGGGGCGGCAATCCTCGGCAACTGGAGTGTGACCCCTGTCCTGAGCCGCTATAGCGGCACGCCGTTCAACGTCACTACCTCGGGCAGCTCCTGCAATTGCCCCGGGAACACCCAAACCGCCGACCAAGTAGAACCCAGTTATGCCATCCTCGGCGGCCATGGGGCGAATTCACCTTACTTCGACCCCTTGGCATTTGCAGCCGTTACGACCGCACGCTTCGGCACGAGCGGCAGGGACATTGTGCGTGGTCCGGGCTTCTTCAACATCAACCTCAGCCTGGTTCGCGACTTTAACCTGACCGAACGCTTTAAGTTGCAATTCCGGGCAGAGGCTTACGGGCTAACCAACACGCCCAACTTTGCTAATCCGGCAACCACCGTCTCCAACGCCACGTTCTCCGGGGGAGCGGTTACCAAGTATGGCGGTTACGACATCATCAGCGGGACCGCCGCCACGGATTGGTCGCCGTATGCCACGGCGGACCGCCAAATCCGTTTTGCGATGTTGCTGAGATTTTGAAACCTCCAACAGACCAGAACGAACGGGTGAGGAAGGGGCCTCCGGATTCTCGGAGGCCCCTCTCACTTTTCTGGCATCGACAGAAAGAAAAGGGATACGCAGAGCTCCGCTCTGCGCAATCCAATCTTGACAGAAGGATGGCGAGAACTTTGAAGAAATCTACGGTTCTTTTGGCGGCTCTGATTTTGGGATTGGGGGCTTCCGCATGGGGGGATTCCGGGCAGCATTCTCCCTCTAGGACCGGGAGTACCCTCACTCTCGATTCCACCCTCACCATCCTGCTCAGTCCGCATGAGCCCCCGGCGGTCGTGGCCGCAACCCAGGATCTGGCCGGCGATTTTGAAAAGGTGTTGGGGAAGAAGCCAACCATCATAAACCGCGCCGAGGACGCTACCCCGGTCACGATTCTAATCGGCGAGCAATCCAACCTCCCGGAAAACCTCCGGCCGGGCGGCTTAACCGACCCGGAGTCCTTTGCAATTTCCGTTACCAGTACAAGCTGGAGGTCCGGACCGGCAACTAAGGTCGTGCTGTTGGCCGGCGCCGACATGCGCGGGACGATTTACGCCATCTACGAGTTTGCGGAAGAATACCTTGGCATCGATCCCTCCTATTACTGGACCGATCATCAACCGCCAAAGCGAAGCCTAATTGAAATTCCCTCGTCCCTGGAAAAGAAGTTTCCGTCCCCGGTTTTCAAATACCGCGGATTCTTCATCAACGACGAGGATCTATTGACAGGATGGGCCCCTGGCGGGAAGGACGGCACGGGAATCTCTCTCGCCGTGTGGAACAAGATTTTCGAAACCATCCTGCGACTCAAAGGCGACATGGTGGCTCCGGGAACCTGGATTTTCTCGGATGAACCACAGATCAAACTGGCCGGCCAACGCGGTTTGATTGTGACGCAGCACCACGCCATTCCTCTGGGACTGAACGTGGCGCGCTGGCCCAAGGACGTGCCTTATAACTACAGCACCCACCCGGAAATTCTCCAGCGGGCCTGGCAGAACGCCGTCGCCGCATATCCTCGCGACCAGGAAGTGCTGTGGACGGTCGGCTTGCGAGGGTTATCGGACGTCAGCTATGTTTCCATGGACCCCAGCCTGCGGGGAAACAATCACGCGCTGGGACAGTTGATCAGCCAAGCCATCGCTGACCAGATGCGCATCGTGCGCTCCACCTATCCGGACGCCAAGTTTATTACCAGTCTCTGGCAGGAAGGGGCCAGGCTGGTTCAGGATGGCGACCTCAAGATTCCGCCCGAGGTCACCACCGTGTGGGCGGATGACGGCTACGGGAATCTTCAGGACAACGGCCAGGTCGCCCAGGGCCAAGGGATGTATTATCACACGGCAATGATGAACAGGCGTGCCAATCAGTTGACCGAAATGGTCCCCGTGGAGCTTATTTATTCGGAGTTCGGCCGCTACATCAAAGCCGGGGCCACTCAGTATATGCTGGTCAATACCAGTGACATTCGCCCGGTTTCCATGACCACGAAAGCCGTGATGGATGCGGCGTGGAAGGGTCTGCCGGCGCCCACCGCCGGAGAAAGCCCCAGCGACGGATTCCACCAACGGTGGTCTTCCGAGGAGTTTGGAAAAGGCGCGGCCCGGCAGGTTGCGGAAATCTACAAGGAATACTTTGCCGCACCCGCCCACACGGGCGGCCAGTTTGATCGCGAATACGGGGACCAGTACTATCACACCACGGTCCGCCGCATGGTGCTCAGGTACATGATCGACTTCCCGTTTTACTCCATTTCGGGTCAATCGCCCACCTGGGTGGCTCCCCGAGCGTTTGGGACGGGGTTTGGCCCGATCCGCGTCGTGCCGCTCGCCGACAGCGTAAAGGCCGAAATCCAGCGGTGCGGGGAGGCGCAGCCGCGCTGGGATGCGCTGTGGAAGAAGGCTCTGGCCGCCGAGCCGCTGGTGGCCCCCGAACGGCGGCCCTTTTACGACGCCCACGTGCTGGCAATGATCGCGATTAACAAAGAGAGCAATCGAATCTTGTGGCTGGTCGCCAAGGCCATTCAGGAAGCCGAAAACGGCCAGACGATTCAGGCCCATGCCACGGCGGAACTGTCGCTGCGGGCCTTTGACGAGATCCGTCGGGTGGAAGCTGGCGCAGAATACGGCCAGTGGAAAAACTGGTACCGGGGGGACTGGCTGACGGGTATTCATCAGAGCCACGAGCTCGTTCAGGACTTTGTGAATTACCTTCAGGATCCACTTTCCCTCTTGCCGCCCCCGGTCTTTTGGGACGGCTGGGAGGGGTATTACCACATCACGCGTTACGAGGGAGATCGTTCGGTGGAGGTGAAATGAGTCGCGTCCGAAATGAGTTTTCCCTTGACAAAGGCTAGCTGCGTAAGTATACTTATGAGGAGAGGCGGCGCCCATGCCGAGTGTGGAAGGCTCCAACCTCCGCCCATCCTGGCGGTTGCGCACATCCTACCCAAACAAAGAGTCACAGGCGGGACCGGCCTACCAAAGAAAGATGTTAATTTTTAGCGTTGGAAGCCGGAATGTGTATGAAAACAAACAAAATATGGGAAAAATGTCCGGCAACAAGTCGGACATTTTAGGCAAACTGATGGCACTTTTGCAGAAAATTTCCTATTGGGAAGGTTAATTTACTCGTAATTGCACTTTTTCTCTGGCTACGCCAACTTGTGCAATTCCCTTACGAGGGTTGAGGACTTATACCATGAGAGGTTTGATTCTAAAGGGTTTAGTGCTTTTCCTGCTGATTATAGGGACCACGCCCATGGCGGCGATGGGCCAATTCAAGTTCCACGACGTGAACTCGAAATCGATCGAGGTGACGGACCATGGCGCCCCGGTGTTCTCCTTCAATTATGGCGTCATGCTTAAAGAAGGAACGGCGCCGGACCGAGCCCGCTGCTGCTATCTCTCTCCCGTCTACGCGCCCAACGGCGTGATCGTCACCGATGATTTCCCCAAGGATCATCCCCACCACCGAGGGATCAGCTGGATGTGGCCAGTCGTTGTGGTGGATGGCAAGACGTACGATCTTTGGACGATCAAGGGCATCCTCGATCATTTCGAAAAGTGGGAGCGCAAGAAGGCCGGCAAGGACCAGGCGGAGTTGGCGTATCAGGGCGGCTGGTACGTCGGCGATCGCAGAGTGGCGCAAGAGAATGTGGAGATCATCGCGCATTCCATCGCCGATGGGCGCCGCGACCTCGACATAACAGTTACCCTGCATTCGGTGGAGGGCGCCGAGGTATCAATCGGCGGCACGCATGAGCACGACAAGGGCTATGGCGGAGCGCTGGAAATCCGCTTCGCTCCGCGCACCGACACCAGGCTTAACAGCGCAGCCCGGCAGGACGCTCCGGACAGCGACCGCGTCCCCGCGTCCTGGGCGGAGCTGACCGGCAATTTTGGCGGCAAGATCGCCACCACACGCGTCACCGAAGATGCTTCCAACCCCGGAGCGCCTAACGGTTGGTGCTTGCGCCATTATGGATTCGTGGGGGTGGAGTATCCGGGACTGGAATTGCGCCGCCTGGATAGCAAGGCGCCCCTCACGATGAAGTTCCGCGTATCGCTCTCGGGAAGTTCTTCGACGGCGGCTGTGGCGGAGAAGCACGTCCTGGTTTATACCCATAACGGCCCCGGCGCCAATGGCAAAGGCTACGTTCACGACAATATTCAAACGAGTGCTGATGCCATCAAGAAAATGGGCGCGGAGAACGGATTCGCGGTGGATGTGACGGACGATCCGCTTTTTTTCAGAGACCCGGTTCTGAAGCAGTACCAGGCGGTGGTGTTTGCCAACACCAATAACGAAGCGTTCATGAGCGACTCCCAGCGGGACGCTTTCAAGCATTACATCGAGTCCGGCGGCGGTTTTGTGGGCATCCACTCGGCATCTGGCTCGGAGCGGAATTGGCCGTATTACTGGTCCGTGCTGGGCGGGAAGTTCGTGCGCCATCCCCACCAGCAGGCGTTCCTTGTCCGGGTGAAGGATGCGGACTTTCCGGCCACCCGGAAATTGCCCTCCACGTTTGAATGGACCGACGAATGTTATTACCTTGACCACCTGAACCCGGACATTCACGTGCTGCTGGTCACCGATCCAGCAAAGCTCGATGATCGCGATAAGGCCACGTATCCCGGCGACCGATTTGGCGACTCGCTCCCGCTCTCCTGGTATCAGGAGTTCGACGGTGGCCGGGAGTATTACCTTGCCCTCGGCCACAATAAGGCGGATTATTCCAATCCGCTTTTGTATAACCAGATCCTGGGTGGAATTCTTTGGGCAATGGGAGAAAAGCAGTGAAGAGTGATGAG
>JBEKNU010000186.1:0-15261 GCA_049522495.1 Terriglobia bacterium | reverse complement strand
TGCCTCCCCCTGTGCTCGGGATTTGTGTTGGTCCACATATCCCTTAACAGGTTCGGGGCAGGATGCGCTACCCCTTTCGATCTATCGCGCCTTACCCACGAATTCCACGGAGGAACCTTCTTTCCCTGTCCTACCTGCTTAATTAAACTGTTTATTTTCAATAATTTGACTCTTGACGCTGGCCATCGAGGTCTCCTCAATTCTGCGCTAACATGATTTCTTTTCACATAGATCACGGCTTCGCGGGGGAGTTTCTCTGGATTCCTCCACGCGGGCTCGGCGTTTCATCCTCAGAAACAGGTTGGTGACCCGCAAGACTTCCCAAAATTTGGAGGCCAGCACCCACTGGGAGCGTGTGTCACCAACGGCGATTCGCTTTTGTAGCACTCTCGCGCCCGACGTAGCACCTGCATCCTGCCCGTGGTCGACACGGCCCGGATCGGCGGGCCGCGTCGAAATCCAGCTCGGCTCCGTATCGCACTTGCCCTTCCCGGATCAGATGTTCGACCTTGTCACCGCGGTGGAAACTCACTATTACTGGCCTGACCTAAACGCCGATATGCAGGAGGTTCTACGCGTCTTGAAACCTGGCGGGGCGCTCATCATCATCGCCGAAGCCTACAAAGGCGGTAAATACGATCGCCTGCTCCGCCGACTCGAAGAACTGCGCGGGACGATGAACTATGCGCACCTGACTGTCCGCGAGCACGGCGAACTGTTCTCAAAGGCCGGCTATTGCGATATTCAGGTGTTTGAGGAGTACGACAAAGGTTGGGTCTGTGCCGCAGGGAGAAAACCCGGGTAGTTTACTCACCCGCCCGGAGTCCTCGCGACAGGATCAGGAGTTCGCCGCCGCGGGTGGCGCCCCGAGGCATCGGGGCGCTCCGGCAACAAGCGCAACATCTCCGTCTAAGCCTCTAGCGCTGGCCTGTCCTGGTTTCTTAGGGGTCGCACATAAGAGGCAATGACGGCGCCACCTGGGTCTCAGCGGAGGCATCCAAATGAACGACGCGCGAATTACCCCCAGCCGTTGGTATTACGTTCTTGCCGGAGTGGTTTTCGTCGGGGGTTGGGTATTGTTTGCATTGTTCCTATTCAGAAGCTTGAGTGGGATGGCGGCCAGGCTTCAGCAAGTGGTGGTGCCGGGAGAGACGGACCTTACTCTCCGCGAGCCCGGTAACTACACCATTTCTTACGAGCACCATAGCGTGATCGGTGACAAGGTGTATTCGACGGACGAAAGCATTTCGGGACTTCGGTGCGTGCTGGTCTCAAAGGCCAATAATTTGAAGGTGGCGCTATCGCCCAGTTCGATGAATTCCACCTATGAGTTCGGTGGGCGGTCAGGGAGATCGATCTTCGATTTCAGGATCGACCAGCCGGGCGTGTACACAATTTCCGCCGGGTATCCCCAGGGTCAGCAGGGACCGGAAGTCGTCTTGGCCGTGGGCAAGGAAATTACGACCGGACTCTTCACAACCATTCTCGCAGCGTTGGCGCTGGTGTTTGGATCAATGGGGATCGCCGTGGCCATCACGCTGGTCACTCTCCTTAAACGCAGCAAGCAGAAAAAAATCATGGTGAGCCAAGCCTAATGGGCAGCGAGGAGCAGGTGGTTATATTCAGTGGTTTGCAGTCTTTGGGCCTTTCTAGGCGAAATCGCGCCTTGCCGGATAGTCGACGATGATGGCCTTGCCGTTAGTGAGAGCCTTGACCGAATGGCGGACGTTACCTGGCACGATCGCCACCAAACCCGCCCTGGCGACCTGAGCCACGCCGTCGATGGTCACCTCGAGCTCGCCCTCGATCACCTCATAGACTTCTTCCTCAGGATGAAAGTGCTCGTGAATCGACGAACCCCGCGTAAAGTCGTAGTGCGCGAATGTCATGTTTTGCGAGTGGAAGTAGCGTCCATACCAACCCGGCAAGCGCTCGACGACCGGAAGGCTATCTGTATCCAGAAAAGGCATGGGTCCCTCCCTCTTCAAAATACTCTCATGCACAAAGCCTTCCAATCAAGGCCGTGGCGCGGAGACGCAAAAGCAGGTGTCAGGTATCAGGAGTTGGGATTTTGCTGACACCTGGCACCTGACACCTCCTGTGCTCTGCGGTGAGTTTGAGTCCCTATTGCATCTGGCTGCGGAATTCCATACCATCGGGGGCTGGGCTCCTAAAACCGGAAGGCAGGTGGATATGGAAAGAAACCTCAACCGTCGAGATTTCATCCGAGGGGTAAGCGCCGCGGCTGCGGGATTCTGCCTCGCGCCGTCGGGGCTATGGGCGAACGCCGCACCTGCTGCACCGGTGGCCGTGGCCAATTGCGCCACCTATGGTCCGGAAGTCGTGACCACGCTGGCCGGCATGTTCGACCAGTTGGGAGGGTTGCAAAGCCTCGTCAACGGCAAGACGGTATCCGTCAAGATCAACCTGACCGGAAGCCCCACGATCCGTTTGGGAGACCTGCCGCAAGGCCAGACCTATTGGGTTCATCCCCAGGTGGTGGGCGGTCTCGTACACTTGCTGGGCAACGCGGGAGCGCGGCGGATTCGTTTGCTGGAGAGTTCGGGGGCGCCGCCGCTGGCGGAGTATCTTTCGCAAGCGGGTTGGAAAACGAGCGACCTGACCAGCGCGGCTTCCGGCGTGGAGCTGGTGAACACGAATTACCCGGGCGCTGGGCAGAAATATTCGCGTTTGTGGGTGCCGGGGGGCGGGCTGGTGTTTAAGGGCTACGACGTGAATCCCGCTTACGAGGAGTGCGACGTCTTTGTCTCTCTCGCCAAACTCAAAGAGCACCAGACGGCGGGCGTGACCCTGTCGATGAAGAACTGCTTCGGCATTCCACCGGTCACGATTTACGGATTGGGCGCCGGCATCGACGAGCCCAGCCCGGTTCCGTCGGGCCACCGCGCGATGCTGCACGCCGGCGACCGGCAACCCTCCAAGAGCTCACCGTCCGAGATTGACCCCAGCACGCCGCGTAACGGGGGCTACCGCGTGCCGCGCATTACCGCCGATCTTGTGGCGGCCCGCCCCATTCATCTGGCGGTGATCGATGGCATTGAAACCGTGGCGGGGGGCGAAGGCCCCTGGTACAAGCTGCGGCCCGTTCATGCCGGTCTGCTCATTGCCGGCACCAACTGCGTGAATACCGACGCGGTGGCCACGGCCCGCATGGGCTTTGACCCCATGGCCGACCGCGGCGCCGCGCCCTTCGAGAAATGTGACAGCACGCTGAAGCTCGCCGAGCAACTGGGGATCGGCACGCGCGACCTGAGCCGAATCGAAGTTCGCGGCCTGCCCATCGAAAAGGGCCGGATTGATTTCCGGCGGGTGTGACTCGTAGCACAGGCACTCCTGCCTGTGTCTGCAATGGCGTTCAGCTTGCGCAGGCAGAGGCGCCATTTCCTGTGTCTGCACAAGCCGACAGCTCATGCCGACACAGGCAGGAGTGCCTGTGCTACTCCGCAGGCGGGGAGAGGTGCGAAGTATCGTTCAGCGCCACCACCTGCCAATTTCCGTCCACCGTTTCGAAGATATTCAACGCGGCGTTCTCCATGGGGACGCGCCGCCGATACTCAGCGAGGGGCACGCCCATAATGTGGCAGGCGAGCAGGCGGCAGACGGTTTTGTGGCAGACCACCACGACGTTCCCACTCGGATGTCTTTGCGCCACATCCGCCAGAAATGGTGTGAGGCGTTCGATAAGGTGCGCACCGCTTTCGCCCTCGGGAGGCGCCAGGTCAGCCGGGTCCGCGTCCCAGGCGCGGTAAACGGCCGGCGTAGCGTGCTGGATCTCCTCAAAGGTCCTGCCTTCCCACACGCCATAATTCAACTCGGCCAAACGGTGATCCACCACGGGCTCGCGCCCGATCGTCTCGCCGATCAGGCGAGCGGTTTCCAGGGCGCGACTCAAAGGGCTGGAATACAAAGCCTCGGCCAAAAGCGGTTTCACGCGGAAGGCGAGCAACTGCGCTTGACGCCGGCCCGCGTCCGACAACGGAACGTCCGTGCTTCCGCAGATGCGCCCCTCGGCGTTCCACGCGGTTTCACCGTGCCGGAGGAAATAAAAAAGTGCCATACTTCTCCTGCTCTTCGCGCCCAAAGATATTAGCATGGCCGAGTTCCTTCCCTGCGGAGTCAGCGCGAAAACCTCCGTTGGCGCGCTGTAGCGGCGGGAACGCCACCATTTTTTCCTTTTCCTTCCCGAGACGCTTTAGAATGACGGGAGCGAAAAGCAAAGGCCGCGGACGCCGACGCCATCAGCTTCACGTACCGCGAGCTTCAATCTTCCTGTCGGTCTTCGTTCGGGAGTGATCTATGGGGCAAGAGGGTTTTTCGATTCTGATTCTGGGTGCGGGCAAAGCCACACGCTTCAAGTCCGAGTATCCAAAGTTGCTGCACGCGCTGGCGGGCTGTTTGCTCGGTGAATATGCTTTGCGCGCGGCCGCGGCGGCGGGGGCCGAACGGGTTTATATGATCATCGGCCACCAAGCGGAAGAGATGCGGAAAGCCTTTGCGCGCCCGGGGCTGGATTTTATCGAGCAGACGGAGCAACTGGGCACCGGCCACGCACTGATAGTGGCGCGACCGGAACTCGAGTTGTGCCCCAGCGGAGTGGTGGTGGCGCTGGTGGGCGATGTGCCTCTGCTCCAACCGGATACGGTGAAGGCGCTGGTGGCGACGCACCGCAAGGAGCGGGCGGCATGCACCATCCTCACCATGCGCGTGGACAATCCCACCGGTTACGGACGTATCGTGCGCGGGGCCGGGAAGCGCGTGCGCGCCATCGTGGAAGAAAAGGTGGCGAGTGCGGCACAGAAGAAGATCCGCGAAGTCAACACCGGCATCCTCTGTTTTTCCCGCCTGCCACTGCTGGCGCACTTGGGAGTGCTTTCGCGAGCGAACGCCCAAAAAGAGTTTCTCCTTACGGATCTCATCGAGATCTTCAACCGTCATCGTCTAAGAGTTGCGGCGTTTGAGGCGCCGGCCGGCGAAGCTTGGGGCATCAACGACCGCGCGCAACTGGCCGAGGTGGGGAAAACCGTGCGCCTTCGCAAGGCCCGCGCCTTGATGACGGAAGGCGTGACCCTCACTGACCCGGAGGCGACGTACATTGATGAGGACGTAGTCATCGGCCCCGACACCGTGATCGAGCCGGGCGTCAGCCTGCGCGGCCGCACGCGCGTGGGAAGCGGTTGCCGTCTGGAACCGTACTCGACCATCACCGATTCCGTTCTTGCCGACGGCGTCACGGTGCGCCAATCCTGTGTCATAGCGAATTGTGAAATCGGCGCGGGCGTCACGGTGGGCCCCTTCGCGCATTTGCGCATGGGCGCGGTCCTTGAGCCCGGGGCGCGCATTGGCAACTTCGTGGAAGTAAAGAAATCGACCGTCGGTCGGGGCGCCAAGGCCTTGCACCTGACCTATCTGGGTGACGCAACGGTGGGGGCGCGCGCCAACATCGGCGCGGGCACCATCACCTGCAATTACGACGGCGTAAATAAGTACCCGACGACCATTGAAGACGAAGTCTTCATCGGCAGCGGAAACATGCTGGTGGCGCCGGTGCGCATCGGCAAGGGATCCTACACGGCCGCGGGCTCGACGATTACCGAGGACGTTCCCCCCGAATCGCTTGCCATCGGGCGTGGCCGTCAGGTGAATAAAGAAGGTTGGGCGCGCGAGCGGAAGAAAGGCCAAGGCCACAATGAAAAGTAATTCTGTCCTCGGCTCGGAATGTTCGCTGCCAATGCGGGCCGCATTTTTTACTTGACGCGCGTAAGATATACGGAGCAAGCAACGCCGTGAATTGCCCTCGTCCCTTGTAACCCCATCAAACACAATGTGTTAAGCCGCGCCCCAGTTGGCACTCAGCGTGCATCCCCCTCAGCAGGAAGCCCATCACAAGCCGTGCGTGAAGCTTCCTGAAGCAACTTCGAGAGTGGAGGGGAGAGACTAACATGGCAATCGACAACGTGCCTGTCGAAGAGGGACTTCCGGCGGAGACGCACCCAGGTTCAGGGGACGGCGTCAAATTTGTTTCGATTTTTCTCATTCTCGCGGCCCTGGCCGTGGGGGAATTCTTTACGGTCAATCGGATGAGCACCCTGCATGACCAATTGACGGCGCAGCAGAACCAGTGGCGAGATGACTTGACCGGGCAAATTAAGGATCAGGTCTCGAATCGCCTGGCGGCTATGGAGCAGCAGAACGCCCAAGAGCTGGATGCCGTAAAGACGGAGCTCGACGGCGCGGCCAAGCGCATGGGCGCGCAGGGCGGGGAGTTAAAGCGTGCGCGCACCATGGTGGCGCAACTTCAGGATCAGCAGCGCGCTCAGACAGAGCAACTCAAGCAAGAGCTTGACCAGAAGGCCGACCAGAAGCAAGTCGGCGCATTGACTCAGGATGTTTCCTCGACGAAGACCGATCTTGACACCACCAAGAAAAGCGTCAGCACCCTGGCGTCGGACTTGGGCATGGCACGCAGCGAGATGGGCACCCTGATCGCGCGCAACCACGATGACATCGAATACCTGCGCAAGCTGGGTGATCGCGACTACTTTGAATTCACGTTGACCAGGAATCAAACAGCGAAGGTGGCCGGTGTGGCGCTAACGCTGAAGAAGACCAACCCCAAGCGCTATCAGTTCAACGTGGCCACGCTGGTGGATGATATGCAAGTAGAGAGGAAGGATTGCTCCGTCAACTCACCTGTTTTCTTTTATGTGAACGGCTCAAAAAAGCCTTACGAGCTGGTAGTAAATCATGTAGAATCAAATCAGGTGAAGGGGTACGTCGGCACCCCGAAGGGTGTCACCGAGGTTGCAACGCGCTCGGAGGGAGTGCGTTAGCAGATTCCGCGGGGGGCCCCATCACCGTGAGCGGGGCTCCCCTCTCACCTTGCGAATTCGCAGCATCAACCAAGCTGGACAAAGCGCCAAGGTCCGGCCATGAATGACCTTCGAGGAGGCACAACATGGTCAAGCGCGCTTTGCTGGCCGTATTTCTCGCTACCGCAGGAATCGCACTCGCACATGCAGAAACATTGGTATCTACGGAGCCTCTCTCCGTTCCCGCCGGTACCCTGCTGCATTGCCGCACCACCCAGACCCTGACCACCAAGCTGAATTCTCAGGGAGATGCTTTCACCATAAGCGTCGCGGAGCCCGTCGCCATTAACGGCGTCGTGGCGATTCCCGTGGAGTCAACTCTCGCGGGGCGCATTACGCTCATGGACCGCCCCGGGCGCATCAAGGGCGTTGGCCAGATGCGGCTGACCGTGGAGCAAATCACGCTTCCCGACGGCCGCAGCCTCCCTCTCGGCGCGACCTTGATGACGGCCTACGGGGCGGACAACATCAAGGTGGTGGGAAGCGAAGGGCTCATCAAGGGTCCGAGTTCGCGCGTCCCGGATTTTGAGGAGATTG
Source organism: Terriglobia bacterium (assembly GCA_049522495.1). Classification (GTDB taxonomy): domain Bacteria; phylum Acidobacteriota; class Terriglobia; order UBA7540; family UBA7540; genus Bog-366. The sequence continues at coordinate 7,834 of JBEKNU010000186.1, read as the reverse complement.
GCGCGGGAACCGCCGGTGGAACGCTGCTGGGACTGATCTTCGCGCATCCCATCATCGGCGCAACCGTGGGACTTACGGCGACCACCGTCGATCGCCTGCGCCGTCGCGGGAAGGACTTGACCATCCCGGCCGGCACGCAGCTCAATTATCAATTGACCCGCGAGTTGCCAATCACGGGCAATGCTTCGCAGGCCAGCGCCGCAAATCCGGCGCACAGCGCCGGCGAGTGAGTTTCTCCTCCCACTACGCGCCCACCGGGATTGGGGGCGATGCGTCTCTAACGGGCAGATCCCCGAGACGCCGCCCCTCCGACCGTTCGCGGTGGACAACCTGGTCTGGTGAAAAGCCCTGACTTATGCTTACCCTCGGCGCCGAATCACAAGAACCGCCGCGTGACCGCTACTGACCTCGCTTCGCGATATTTTTCCCAAAATTGAAACAGGGACCCACGGAGAACCGAACGGTGAATCGGCCGTCCTGTAGAAGATCGTTGAACAGATGATCGTAGACCAGGTCGGCCTGCACGCGCAGGGCTACGTGCTTGGAGAAGAGAAAGTCGGTGCCGCCTCCAAAACCGTAAAAGATAGTCCAGTCCGTTTTCTTGCCGCCGGGCGCCAATTGTGCGACGATCCCTTTCGCAACCGGATCCCCGGCTGCAGGCTGGGGGGTTGCGACTTCGTGGATCGCTCCGACGGAAGGCCGAACGAAGAGGGTGATTTTCGAGAAGTGGCGGTATGCCAGTTGCGGCCCGCCCGTGACGGTTTGGGTGAGAGAATCGCTCGGCACGACTAAGGTGTATGTCGCCGGAATTATCCCCTGTGCCACCAACGCCGCCAGTTGGGCGCCTAATGTCCTCTGCAGGTCGGGAGTGAGCAAGTTGGGGGTCAGAGTCAAACTCCCGCTCGAAACGCTGTAATCGAATCCCAACGAATACCACGTCTTTGGCCTGACACCGGCCTGAAAATGAAATCCGTTCTCAAAAAGGCCAACATGCGGGCTATCGAGGAAAGTGTATCCGGCGAAAAGGTCGTAACGTGATACATATTTCTCCTGACCAAGCGCCGTTACGGACGCGAGCGGCAGGGCAAGGGCGAGCAAAAGGAGCGTCGTGATCACCCGGTGCGCTCCTGCCCATCTGACCTTGGTTGGATGTGACATAATTCTCTCCTATTAGTCCGAGCCATTCGTGACAATCACACGCGGGATTAAGTCCCCACATCGGCGGAGCAACCCGTCGCCGCTTTTTGCACCACTCCTATACCATCGAATTGAAAAGGGTGCACCCTAAAAATCGGGTTTACTCCTTGATGAGGTTTTGGGAATACCCCAATTGGATGAGCTTCTGGCCCGCCGCCCAAACGTCCGGGGGAATTTCCTGCGGAATCTGAAAGCCCTTGGCGGGGTAGAGCCGGATTCTCTGCAGATCACCCACCATAATGCCGATGACCTCGCTCTTGGAAATTTCCTGGTTGGGATAATCTTCAAATGACATCTGCGGTGAGGTGACGAGCGCCTGTTTCTCCGGCCAAACTTTCCGGAAGGTGGCGAAAGTCCGGCGTTCCATATAGGGTTTGTGCACGAGAATAACCTTCTGCGGATCGAGGTGGAGTTTTGCCACGAGGTCCTTGGTAAAGTGGATGTTTTCCCCCGTATTCGTCGAACGGTTCTCGATCAGGATTGCTTCCCGGGGGACGCCCATGCACACAGCGATTTCAGCAAATCGGTCAGCCTCGGGCTGGTCCCAGATTTCGCGGGTGAGGTTCCCCAACCCCCCGGAGAAAATCAACAACGGGGCCCAATGTTCCAGGAAGAGTTGGGCTCCCCGCTCCGCGACGCGCAGATCGTGGCTGCCGAGAACCAGGATCGCGTCGGATTTCTCGATCCGGTGACTCAGGTGATGGTAATCCCAAATCTTCTGTGCCAGGAGATCCACTTCGGAAGTCATGAATTGAATCCATGTGGGACGACGCGCCGCGCACCTCGGCTGCACAACGTAGCACATCGGATGGGCGGTTCAGAGCGAAGGCGCAGGTCTTGCGTCGCTTGCCAGCGTTGCATCGGCGGGCGCGGAAGCCCCTCTGCCTGACAACAGTATTCCGCCCAGCGCATAGCAGGCTGCGCCCGTGAGCACGCAAGCGCGGATCGAACTTTCCGTGGAAATGACCATGGCAATAAAGCTGGCCAGGACGGACGCCGCCCCATTTAGCGCCCACATCCAGGGCAGATTTCCCTCCTGCCCGAGCTGAGTTGCCCAACGCATGCCGACGGGGAAGCAGAAACCCATGATGAAACCGCAGGGCATCACTAACGCCAGTGACACCGCAATGCGCTGCCATAAGATTCCACCCACGGCTCCGTGGATGGCAGGAAGAACCACCAGCGAATAGGCCACCAGCACCAGCGCGGAAAGGAGCGCCGGCGCCCGGCTTTTCAGGGCTGAGCTTATGGGGATTCGATCCGATGCCAGGCTGCCCAGTCCCGCGGCAAGAATTAATCCCGCCAGCACCACGGCCAGCGAATAGATCGGCTGCCCAAGGAAGATGGAAAGCTGTTGCATCATTCCCATTTCCGCCAGCATAAATCCCAGCCCGATGCCGATGAAGTAGAGGATGGCGCCCGCCGGCGCGCGGGCTGCGCCTTGCTGCCCACGGGTCCATCGGCGGGCAGGCCACACGATCGTCAGGGCCACGAGAATCAAGGCGGCAAGCATGAAACCGGTTAAATACATCAGGGGAAGAAGCGCCTTCCAATCCACGCCGGGAATTCGCAGGATTCCCGGAATGGCGTGAAAACGCACAAAGCTAAAAAAGTAAGGGGAAGAGTCGGAGGGCGGAGAAAGATCAAAATAATCCCTGGAACGCAGCGCCTCCAAATCTTTGAGCGTGTGCGCCTGCAAAACGGGGGTCAACTGCTGCATCCCCAGTTCCTCGCCGGGCAGGTAGAGGATCTGGTAATTCAATTCTTTGGCTGTGGTGCGTATCTTTTCCAAATCCTGCGGGCTAAAGGGTTGATTGCTGGTGAGGAGCGTAGCCAGTTCCTCCTGACGGATCATGGCGAGGTGACTTTCCGGATCTTGAACCCCTTCGCTGAGCAAGGTGGCATAGGCCAGGGAGAAGAGGCGGGTGGTCTCGTGGAAATCCGGCTTGTGGTTCCAGCGGCTGAAAGCGATGACTCCGCCCGGTTTGAGATGATCATAAAAGATCCGCCAGCCATCCAGCGAATACAGCGAATTCTCCGTGAGGGCCATGGCTCCGGCGGCGGTGGCGGCCCAAGTGTCGACCACCGTGGCTTGGATCACGTCGAATTTCTCGTGGCTGCGCGTCAAATAACTGCGGCCTTCATCATTGTGCAATTCAAAATTCGGGATTTTGTCGAAGCCTGAAAACCATTGCAACCGCCGCGACGTGACATCCACAATACTGCTGTTGATCTCAATTCCCACGATGCGGTGAAAACCGAAAATCGCGCAGGCCATGACGTCTCGCCCGCCGCCCACGCCGATAACGGCAGCGCTGCCGCCCGCCCGCAGCCTTGCCCCCATCGAGTTCACTTCGTACCGGAGAAAGTCCACGTCTTTAAGATCGCCCTGAAAGCGATAAATCCCTGTGGCGGCATCGTTGTCAATGTCGATGTAAACCACCTCACTCGAAATGGGCGGTGTCTGGGGGCCGACAAACCGCGGTTCCCATTTCGGGGCGACAACCCGGACCCGGGAAATGGGGTTCCACGTCTCGTAGAGAATCCCGGTGCGGGGATCGAGCTGGCCTTTGGACCAAATCGGTTGAATGCCATGAATCGTCGACGCGTTCAGTGCCGCCAGCACCACCAGCACTCCGGCCCAAATGTAACAGCGCTGCTGAAGTCGCGGCTGAGCTGCAAACTGGGCGTAGGCTGACGCGCTCAAAAAAACCAGCGCGGAAATCACCAAGACCGCGCTCGGCGCGTCCATCAGGTTCAGGAGAAACAACGAGCCGAAACATCCCGCCGCGGCACCCGTGAGGTCAGCGAAGTATACCCGGCCAATGGGAGCGGAAGCTCTGGTGAGGGAGAGGCACACGACAATTCCTGCAAAGAAAAAAGGCACCGCGATGACCGAGCAGAAGATCAGGAAACTACAAACCGTTTGGACGGCAAAAGAGATATCAAGCGGGATGGCGAACATGATCACCAGGACGATAGGCATGGAGACGGCCATGGCAAAAGAAGCCTGCGCCATTCGCAGCCGCACCAGGGCGCGATCAAATAGCGCGGGGCGAAGCTGCACCGCCAACGCGCCCGCCGTCATCCCGAACATCGCCATCGAAACCGAAACGAACGCCAGGTAGTACCAGCACGTCACGCTCAACAAGCGGGTCAGCACGATTTCGTACATCAGGGTGCTCGCGCACATCAAACCTAAAGCTAGAAAAAAGCCGATCATGGTCGTCCTCTTTGTAACAGGAGACAGAAGTCAGGAGGCAGGAGGCATCATGAAACCTCACCCCTCGCCGCTTCTAACTTCAGACTCCCGACTCCGGACTCCTCCATTCCGGTTGCATCTCCGGTTCCGGTGGGGATATGTCGCGTGCTCCAGAAAAGAGCGGGTTAGTATAGCACCGGGGAGAACTGGGTTGGCGACTACTCGTTGCCTTGCTTCGCTGTTTTGCGATGTTACGCTGCATATTCGTGCACATTTCGGTTCCGTTAGCCTAAAATGTCACCCAATTGTCGTTTAATTATGCAGAAATGTCCGATTTTTCGTCGGGCATTTTGTCTAAGGTTTGTTTGTTTTCATACACATAACGGCTTCCAATGTATTTTTCTAACATCTTTTCTTTTGGCCACTTTGCCTGAACTTCTTGAAAATTAAGGGTTAAGGTCGGAATTCGGCAAGTTACCACTCTGCGAAAGCCTCTGGTTCTAGGGAAAGTAGCACGCTCAAAAATCGAGTCTGGAAACTCGAAACTGGAGACCCAGCCCCCCAGTCGAATTTCAAGTTTCGACTCCTGACTCCTGACTCCTAGCTTCCACCCACTAGATAAGTATATAGACAATTGTAGGCTTTGTCAACAGAAAAGTGAGGCCAGGTTATGCTACCTACAATGCGGACAAAATGCCCACCCCAAGAGGTGGAGAGAATCGGCGGGCGAAAGCGAGCGAGTTGCGACCCCCCTCCCCCTGAGCTGCTCGTGCGGCCCCCAAGCTTTTTTCGATGTGCATGGAAAGACCGTGCACGCTAAGGCGGTTTGAGCGCCATCCGAAGCGAGAGATCCCCGTGGAGGGCCATGCCAACGCCATCCCAAATGGCAAGCGACGCGGCGCGCATTTCGGAAGTTGGCCGTTTATCAGCCGAGTGGTTCGCTTCCGAGAGCCCCGTGATCTGCCTGCCAACCGGCCGCGCGGCCGTCCGCCGACGCTTCGTCTACGCAGATTTGAGAGAAGCCATATCAATGGAGAAACGGTACTTCACATCGGACTTGAGCAGTCTCTCGTAGGCTTCGTTGACCTTCTGGATCGGGATCACTTCGACATCGGCCGTGATGTTATGTGTGCCGCAAAAGTCGAGCATCTCCTGGGTTTCGGGGATACCGCCGATGTTCGAGCCGGAGAGACTGCGGCGCCTCATGATGAGGCCGAAGGCGGATACGCCCAAGGGCTTCGCGGGAGCGCCGACAAGGGTAAGGTTGCCGTCAAGGCCGAGCAGGCTGATATAGGCATTGATGTCGTGATCGGCGGAGACGGCGTCGAGAATGAAGTCGAAGCTGCCGGCGTGCTTCTTCATCTCGTCGGCATTGCGGGAAAGGACGACTTCGTCGGCGCCGAGGCGACCCGCATCGTCCTTCTTGTTGGGCGAGGTGGTGAAGACGACGACGTGCGCTCCGAGCGCATGGGCAAACTTCACGCCCATGTGACCCAGCCCGCCGAGACCGACGATGCCAACCTTCTTGCCCTTGGTGATGCCCCAGTGGCGCATGGGCGAGTAGGTGGTGATCCCCGCGCAGAGGAGCGGTGCGGTCCCGGCGAGGTCGAGGTTGGAGGGGACTCGCAGAACGAAGCGTTCATCGACGACGATACTATGGGAGTAGCCACCGTAGGTCACGCCTCCGAGGTGCTTGTCCGGGGAGTTGAAGGTAAGGATCATGTTCGGACAGAAATTCTCAAGCCCAGCTTTGCACCGGGGACAGGTGCGGTCCGAGTCGACCAGGCAGCCGACCGCGGCGAGGTCGCCCGGCTTGTACTTCGTAACTGCCGAGCCGACCTTGGTGACACGCCCGACGATCTCATGGCCGGGGACGATCGGGTAGGCAGTGGGCATGAACTCGCTCCACTCGTTACGGACCGAATGGAGATCGGAGTGGCAGATGCCGCAGAACAGAATTTCGATCTGAATATCGCGTTCGGTCGGATCGCGCCGCGCGATTGTCGTCTCGGCAAGCGGCGAAGTCGCACTGCCGGCGGAGTAGGCGTTCGTCTTGTACATGGATATTCCTCCTATTGGTTTGCCTAGCTTTTGAGCCATTCCCGCTCCTCGTCAACGCACCGGGCCTTGCGGTCGCATCGGGCGAGCAGCTCGTCCAGGGTATAGCGGGGAAGTTTGGGCGGCTGCTTCCGGTTACCAATGACCTACTCACTGGGGTGCCGCCCGGTGTCCTGTGGTCCCGGTTTCTTGACAAAGACGTGGTACGTGACGGCATCCCAGGCGTTATGAATGCCAACAAAGAGGAGCAGCAGCGCCGCCGCACCAGCGCCAAACAGTGCCACGCGTACATGGTTGCGAGTTTCGTACGCGGCTATCGCCAGCATCGCGTAAGCCACGAAGGGCAGCAGAGCATGACACAACCAATCCTCGAACTCGGGCTGGTACGCGGTTTGTACTCTCATCCGCCGAGCCACAATTAGGGTGTACGCCACCCCGCTAAAGCCCAGCAAGGCCCAAAGCACGGCGGCCGCGCCGAGGCCGTTCCATGGAGCGCTTAGAGCCGCTGAGAGTAGCAGTACCGTTCCGAAGTGAACGATGTTGGGTGTTGCAAACGCCTCGCCGGCCTGCGCCGCACCCGTTCCGCGGGGCATGTTGGCAACAAGCGCCATGACGACGAACTGCAGTCCAATCAGGGCGCCGGCAGACGAGCCGACGATGACATAGAAGTTCTCCCATCCTGCGATTACTGTCATTCCGTCACCAAACCTCTTGCATGATTAATTTGCGGCCCAAGTTGGGTCAGACCAGAGTCGAGTATCTTGACGCAATTTTGCCGTCGGTTTTCACGCCTTCGAGAATACCTCCTTACAATATTGCTCGTCACTGACCTGTTCCATCCAATCGACAACCTTCCCGTCGAGCTTTTCCTGAATGGCGGTGTGCGTCATGGCCGTGGTCGGCGCGGCCCCGTGCCAATGCTTCTCGCTGGGTGGAAACCACACCACATCACCGGGCCGGATCTCCTCAATCGGGCCTCCCCAGCGCTGGACCCAGCCGCAGCCAGCCGTGACGATGAGCGTCTGACCGAGTGGGTGAGTATGCCATGCCGTCCGCGCGCCCGGCTCGAAAGTTACGCTGGCGCCTTGAACAAGTGCCGGATCGGGTGCCTGAAAAAGCGGATCGATCCAGACGGTGCCGGTGAACCACTCTGACGGTCCCTTGACAGAGGGTTGCGAGCCAGCTCTTTTGATTTTCATTTTCTGAACTCCTTCCGTTGAATTTGATAATCTCGACGCCGGCTTATGATGACGATCGCTCAGCGACCGGTCATCTGCTCCAGCTTTTCGGGGTAGCGAGCCCCTTGCACCGTGATCTTGGAGGCGGCGACATCGATGTTTCGCAGATCGTCGGGCGTGAGTTCTACTGAGACCGCCC
>JBEKNU010000185.1:0-15289 GCA_049522495.1 Terriglobia bacterium | reverse complement strand
GTTTCCTGTCGCGTACGTGGGGGCGACAGTAGGAGGAGAAGGGGTGAAGGTGCCATCACCAATCCCGATCAGCACGCTCACCGACCCGGCGTTACCGTTATTGTAATTCGAGACAGCGAGGTCGGCGATGCCATCCCCGTTTACGTCCCCCACGGCCACGCGAAGGGGACCCGTACCCACATCATAAGGGACCGCCGCATTGAACGTCCCCGTGCCATCTGCCTTATTCAGCAACACGCTCACCGTTCCGGCGGTGGCGCCCGTGGCGCAAGCTGAGGGGGTCGCCGCAGTGCAATTCGCCACTGCCAGGTCGGTCCATCCATCCCCGTTGAAGTCCCCAATCGCCACCCCCCAAGGTATGCTGCCCACGGTACTGGGGGTCTGCGCGGTGAAGGTGCCCGTGCCATCTGCGTTATTGAGCAGCACGACGACGTTGTTGCTACCGGCATTCGCCACCACCAGGTCGGCGAAGCCATCCCTGTTGAAGTCCCCCACTGCCACATAGGTAGGAGAGGAGAACCCTGTTGTATAGGGGCTGTTGGTCGCCGTCGTGAAGGTGCCATCGCCGTTCCCCAGTAGCACGCTTACAGTGCTGCCGCCGTAATTTGCCACGGCCAGGTCGGGGATGCCATCCCCGTTGAAGTCCCCCACTGCCACGGAACGCGGACTGCTGCCCGCCGTAAAGGTGCCCTTCGTAGTGAAGGTGCCATCGCCATTTCCCAGCAGGATGGTCACGTTGTTAGAATTGGTGTAACTCGCCACCGCCAAGTCGAGTTTGCCATCCCCGTTGAAATCCCCCACTACCACGGAACGGGGATTGGTAGCCACTGGATAGTTGACCGCCGTTTGGAAGGTGCCATCGCCGTTCCCCAGAAGTATGCTCACGTTGCTAGAGGTGAAATCCGCCACCGCCAGGTCGGGGATACCATCCCCATTGAAGTCCCCTATGGCTACGGAAATAGGACCACTACTACTTCCCGTCGCGTACGGGACCTGCGTCCCAAAGGCTTGTGCCAGTGTTGCCGTTCCCAGCGTTGCCGAACCCACAAGGTTGTTGCCATTCGAGGTATCCAAGAACGACACGGTCCCGGTCGGCGAAAGACTGAAGCTGCCCGTGCCGACGACCGTCCCCGTCAGTGTATAGTTGCCCACCGAGCCGGAAGAGGAGATCGTCGTTGTCGTCGCACCCCCCGTTACCGTCAGCGCTTGCGGCGACGAGGTGCTGGCTTGGTTCGCTGTCGTTCCGAAGGGGGTTCCGTTGAAGACAGCCACATAGCTGTGGTTCCCAACCCCCGGGACCAGTTTGATGATTGCCGTCCCCGCCGATGTTAACTGCGCCGTCCCGATGATCGCGGAGTTCTCACAATAGGTGGCCGTGGCATCGCAAAAGGTCACCAAGCCGATGGTGACCGGCGAGGGGTTGGTCACCGAGGCCGTAAAGGTCACTACCGTCCCCGCGGTAACCGAAGAAGCAGACAGGGCCAGCGTTGTCGTGGTAGGCGTGCCGGCACGCGCCACCGGCGCAGCCAGCATGGCCATGATCCCCATCATTGTGCTTAGGAGAATTGACACGTGGCGCTGCCGACGCTTGAGGGAAGACACTTCAGAGCAGGCAGAGCCGTTTGCGGGGTGCATCAAACAAGCATTATTAGTTAGCATGATCTCATTTCATGCGGCTTCGATAATCAGGTCGCCGGCGCTGGCGACGCACGTTTTGTCCCTGGGCTGATTTCTGACTCAAAGTCGCTTGCTTCGTCTCAAGCCAATTTTGGCTTGCGCTTGCTGCCTTACGGTCAGTTTGGGTGGCCCTATTCCAGTGCTGCACAACATTGGGTTTTTCATTAATACTGGATCACTAGCAAACTCTAATTTCCACCCTATACTTTGGCAATAGTACTTTGGCAGTAGCACTAGGGTGCCATAGCCGTAGATTGACCTTGACAGCCGACCGGTCGGTGGAAACGAGAGAAGCTATTGCAGGGTTTTCGTCGCCGCGTGGATCATCCGACGAATTCGGGCAAATTGTCGCGCCCTCACGGCGACGTGGGATCGTGAATCTCGCTAAGGAATTGACGGTTAAGGACTATGTGATGCTACCCGCACCCGCCGGGGGCAACTCAAGAGCCCACCACCGGCACAACCCAGAAGATATGGGAGAGCGGAAACTGCCGCCTCAATCCCGCAGGCCGCCAGCACCCTATACTGCGTTCCTCATTAGAATTTGAACCCCAGCGAGCGGAGAGCGTCCTTGTTGATCCGGGCACTTTCTGCGGGCCCGCCGGGCGGCGGCTCGAAGCGATCGAGTTCGACAATCACCCAGCCCTGGAACTGTCCCTCCCGCAGACTCGCAGTGACGGCGGGAAAGTCCACCACGCCACGGCCGATTTCGCAGAAGCGGGCTTTCAATTCTTCAGCCGCTCCACGATTCTCGCGGATGAGTTCGTACGCGTCCCGCCGAACGTCTTTGAGGTGCACCAGGACAAGTCGCTGATGGTAGGTTCGGATCACCTCCGCGGGGTCGGAACCGCCCAATTTCAGGTGCGCGACATCCGCGATCAGCCCCACGTACCGCGGGTCTGTGGCGTCCAGCACGCGGCCCAGTTCCTGGCGCGTTTCTCCCAAGGTCCCGAAATGCGGGTGGTACCCGACGGTCATGCCGGAATCCTTGGCCATCATTCCCAACTCGTTCATCTTCGCGCCCATTGATTTGATCTCGCCGGCGTTGTAGTTGCCGTGGGGCTTGCCGGAATCAATTAACTGCAGAACCTTCCCCCCCAGGCTGTGGAGGAAGTCAGCATACACGCGAAACTCGGCCGTAAAGTTCTCAGGGCTGTCCGGGCGCAGCTTAACCTTGCTGCACGACAATGCGGCGGCGGACAGCTTGAGCTTCTGGAGCCGGTCCTTAAGTTCCGCGGTCTTTTCACCTGCGTAGGCCTCCTGAACCCAGCCCAACAACTGCATGCCTTGATAGCCGAGGGCAGGAACCGTCTCCAAAGCTTGGCTGAATTCATTCTCCTGCCATGAGATGTTGGAATAGCCCACGGGATTGGGAAGCGTGACAGGCAGGGCCGAGTTCAGGCGCGAAAAGGCGGCCCAAGACAAAGCCGCGGCCCCCGCCTGTCGCAAGAACCCCCTCCGAGTCAAGTTGCATGTTTCCTTCCAGGTTCGCTCCCGCGCGCGATCGGGAACTCGTGGGATTCGCCTGTTCATATTCAGCCTCCTAACGCGACGCTGTCCCTGGGTTGTTGGGTTGCGGGGCGCCCGGCGCGAGGTTGAGAATGACTTGGAACCACCAGTTGGGTTGGTATGTAATCTGAATGGGGGCGCCGCGCAGGTCTCCCTCCGTGCCGAGCAAGATGTCGAATGCCGACCGGACGCCTGTCTCCTCGTTCACCACATCAAAATGCGCTTCCTGGAGGTGGCTATAAGTCTCGTTGAGGGCGCCGCCATTGCCGCGCAGGGTCACGTGTACTTTTTTTTCCGCGACGGGGTGAACACTCAACAGGGTGACCTTGTAGTGGCGGGCGTTGTATATATAGCAAAGCGCTTCGGGCGTAGGGTGGCCAGCCACTGCGTCATCGATCAATTGCAGGGTCGTCGACAGGAACTCCCCCACCCGCGGACAGGCGCTCCGCGCCGCGCCATCCAGGCGGCGGATATGGCGCGAGGGGTTATTTTCCAGTTGTTGCAAAGTCGCTTTTTCCGCCTCTGCGAATTGGTGTACATCAAAATCCTGGGTCGACGCAAAAGGAACGGTGGTGGAAAGGGCGCGGCCATTGTCCACGCGGCTGAGGATGCCCTCAAAAAGGTGATCCCCGTTGGACTTCTCCTTGGAAAGCTCCCTTTGCATGGCGACCACAGATTGACCCTTTGACGATTTCATAAAGCCAAAGAAGGCGCTGGCCGCCGGCTGACCGGAGTCGGCACTGCGCAGGACTTCCGTGCCGGCGCCCCAGCGGTTGATGGCGAGCGGAGCCTTGGCGGGGTCTGACCCAAAGAGAATCTGAATCATCTGCTGCGGCTCTTCTCCAGATGCCTTCCCGATGCGGACGTATCCACCTCCCACATCGTCACTCCCGGCCCAGAAAAGCAATAAACGCAGCTTGCAGGTCATCACGTAGTGATATTCAGATTCAATCTTGCCCTCGCGCCCGATCCAACCGGCGGCTTCCTGAATGGCAGCTTGATCAGAAATGTCTGGCCCCTGCGGGGCGGCAGTGGCCGGCTCTAAGGGCCAGAGGGTGGCGAGAACGGGAACCAGCAAGGCGGCGAGCGTGAGGCGGCGCCACATGTGTTCGAAGGGCCCTCCCCTGGGCAAAGACGGCACGAGCGGACAGATTCGAAACTCGACGCGTGGATCGCGAGTTTCGAATTTCGATTTTCGAGTTTCGCTCTTCCCTGGCACCCGGCCTTCAGGCCTGCGAAGCCGGCTTCATGCCGTCGCAAGGCTCCAGGTGCCAAATCTCGGATGCGTACTCTTTGATGGCCCGGTCCGACGAGAACTTCCCGGCGCGGGCCACGTTGAGAATTGCCATTCGATCCCAAACCCCCACGTCCCGGTACGCGGCATCAACGCGTTCCTGCGTTTGGATGTAATCGCGCAAGTCGGCCAGCAGCATATAGTGGTCGCCGCCGTTGAGGAGCGATTGGATGAGCGGCTTGAAAATCCCGGGCTCCAAAAGGCTGAAAAAGTCATTTTCGATGAGCGTGAATACGCGCCGAATCTCTTCGTCGCTGTTGTACACGTCCCAGGGGTTATAAGCGCCGCGGCGCTGCTCCACTTCTTCGGCCTTCATGCCGAAAATAAAGATATTCTCCTCCCCGACCTCTTCCAGGATTTCCACGTTTGCCCCGTCGAGGGTTCCGATGGTCACCGCTCCATTGAGCATCATTTTCATATTGCCGGTCCCGGAAGCCTCTGTCCCGGCAAGGGAGATTTGCTCGCTCAAATCCGCGGCGGGGATGATTTTCTGCGCTAGCGACACGCGGTAATTCGGGAGGAACACCACCTTCATCTTGTCCTGAATCTGAGGATCCGCGTTGACCACCTCCGCGACCTGGTGGATCAATTTGATGATCAGCTTGGCGATGAAATATCCGGGAGCCGCCTTGGCTCCAAAAATGAACGTGCGCGGAACAATATCCAGCGCCGGGTTCTTTTTCAGGCGGTCATAGAGCACGATGATGTAAAGGACCAGCAGCAATTGGCGCTTGTACTCGTGCAACCGTTTAACCTGGACATCAAAGAGCGAATCGGGCGAAACATTGATCCCTGTTTCGCGGGCGATGAGCTGCGCCAGCAACTCCTTGTTGTGTCGCTTGGCGGCGCGAAATCGCTTGCGAAAAGCGGGGTCATCCACGAAGCGTTCCAACTTCCGAAGCTGATCCAAATCGGTGAGCCATTGGTCGCCGATGGACTCGGTAATCAGTTGGGAAAGGGCGCGATTCGATTCATGCAGGAAGCGCCGGTGCGTGATGCCGTTGGTCTTGTTGTTGAATTTCTCCGGCCACAATTCCGCGAAGTCCCTCAGTACCTTACTCTTCAGAAGCTCGGTATGGAGTTTTGCGACCCCATTCACCGAGCAGGAGCCGACAATGGCAAGGTGGGCCATGCGAATGTATTTCTCCCCTGCCTCGTCGATAATGCTCATGCGCCGCAGGCGATCATCGTCCAAAGGCCAGCGTGTGGCGACGTCCCGCATAAAGCGGGCATTGATTTCGTAAATGATCTGCAAATGCCGGGGAAGCAGTTTTCCGAACATCTTGACCGGCCATTTCTCCAGCGCCTCAGGCAGGATGGTGTGGTTGGTATAGCCGACGGATGCGGTGGTGATTCGCCAAGCCTGATCCCACCCCAGCCTCTCGCAATCGATCAAGAGGTGCATCAGTTCCGGGATGGCCAGCGATGGGTGCGTGTCATTAAGTTGAATAAAGGACTTGTTGGGAAAGGAGTCCCAGTCGTTACTGTCTTTCTTAAAGCGCCGCAGGATGTCCTGAATCGAACACGAGACGAAGAAATACTGCTGCTTCAGCCGAAGCTCTTTTCCTTCAAACACATTGTCATTGGGGTAGAGGACTTTGGTCAGATTCTCCGCCAGGACTTTGTTGGCCACCGCGTCCACGTACGACCCGCGATTGAAATCATCCAGGTCGAATTCTTCCGCCGCCTTCGCCGACCAGAGACGGAGGGTGTTGACCGTGTGCCCGCTATACCCCACCATCGGCAGGTCATAAGGCATGCCCACCACCGCCTTGGTATCCACCCAATGCCATTCTGAACCTTTGGGGCCCGGGCGGGATTCCACCCGGCCCTCAAACTGCACTTGAAAGGAATACTCCGGGTGGGCAATCTCCCAGGGGTAGCCGAGCTTTAGCCAATCATCCGGCACCTCCACTTGATAGCCGTTCACGATGCGCTGGTTGAAGATGCCGAAGTCATAACGCAAGCCGTATCCGACGGAGGGCAGGTTGAGAGTGGCCAGTGATTCCATATAGCACGCCGCCAGGCGTCCCAATCCGCCATTACCCAGGCCCGCATCAACTTCCTGTTCGAGCAGGTCTTCCCAATTGAGCCCCACATCCTGAATGGCTTCCCGGCACGCATCCTCCAGGCGCAGATTCATCACATTATGTTCAAGCGAGCGGCCGATCAGGAACTCCAGGGACAGGTAGTAGATTCTTTTGACCAGGCGGTTGTGGTGCATTTGCTGGGTGGCCAGCCAGCGATCAATCAGCCGGTCGCGCACGGCGAGCGCAAAGGCGTAATAGCGGTCGCGGGTTGTGGCGGTGTAGCGATCTTTGGCCAGCGTGCGGCGCAGGTGCTGCACGAAAGCGTCCCGCAAATCCTTGACTAGCTTCGCGGCTTCATCGCCAGCGGCGGCGGGACTTGCGACCTTCGCTTCGGATTTCATTTTTCCCCTCCCTGCCTGTTTCATTCCCGATGAGCCTTCAACGGTTTTTTCGCGGGTCGGCATGTCAGTTTCTCATTGTGAATTCATCGCTCTACTATCCGGGGGTGCACCGGTCGCACCGGCTGTTCCCAGCGCTCGCGCAATCAGAGCGCGGCCTTCTTCCTGAACCCGGCGCAGGTGCTCGGTGCCCTTCATACTTTCGGCGTAGAACTTGTATACGTCCTCGGTCCCGGAAGGCCGGGCGGCAAACCATGCGTGTTCGGTAACCACCTTAATCCCGCCAATTGGCGCGCCGTTGCCGGGAGCGTCGGCAAACTTCGCCACAATCTTCTCGCCAGCAACCTCCACGTCCCGCACTTGCAGGGGCGACAGTTTCCCCAGTGCCGCCTTTTCCTCCGTGGTGGCGGGCGTATCGGTGCGCTCATACACCATTTCGCCAAACTCCTGGGTCAGCGCGCGATAATGCTCTGCCGGATCGCGCCCGGTTTTGGCCATGATTTCGGCCGCCAGCAGGCCCATGATCAGGCCGTCCTTGTCGGTGGTCCATACCCGCCCTTCGGAGCGAAGAAACGAAGCGCCGGCGCTCTCCTCCCCCCCAAAGCCCAGTGCGCCGCTCAGAAGGCCCTCGACAAACCACTTGAACCCCACCGGCACTTCCACAAGCCTCCGCCCCAACCGCCGGGCAACGCGGTCAATCATGCCGCTACTGACCACCGTCTTGCCCACCGCCGCGGTGGCAGACCAACCCTTGCGGTTTTGAAAGAGATAATCAATGGCCACGGTAAGGTAATGGTTCGGATTCATGAGCCCGCCCTCGCGCGTCACGATCCCATGCCGGTCGGCATCGGTATCGTTGGCAAAGGCCACGTCAAAGCTCCCCTTCCGCTCGATCAGACTCGCCATCGCAAATCGCGAGGAGCAGTCCATACGGATTTTCCCATCCCAGTCGACGGTCATGAAACGGAAAGTCGGGTCAACCAACTCATTGACGAGGACGAGATCCATACGGTAGCGGTCGCGAATCGGTCCCCAATAGGCGACGCTGGCGCCACCCAGGGGATCAACCCCGATTTTCATGCCGGCGCTTTGGACGGCCGCCATATCAACCACGGCCTCAAGGTCCTTTACGTAAGCGCCCACGTAGTCGTGGAGGTGGGTCGTTTCCGCTGACCGCGCCCGGGCGTAAGGTACGCGTTGAATTTGCCGAAGGTTCTCCTCCAGGATTTTGTTGGCGCGCTGCTCAATCCACTTGGTGGCGCCCGTGTCCGCCGGTCCGCCCTGCGGGGGGTTGTATTTGAAGCCTCCATCTTCGGGAGGATTGTGCGAAGGCGTAATCACAATTCCATCGGCGAGGCCGGCGGGGCGCGCCTGATTGAAAGTCAAAATGGCGTGGGAAACCGCCGGCGTGGGAGTGTATCCGCCGTCGGCGTCCACCATCACGTGAACTCCGTTGGCGGCGAGAACTTCCAGCGCGGTCACAAAACCGCACTCCGCAAGGGCGTGGGTATCCTTGCCGATGAACAGGGGGCCTTCGATCTTCTGTTGTTTCCGGTATTCGCAGATCGCTTGCGAGATGGCCAGAATGTGGTCTTCGTTGAAGCTGCACTTGAATGCTGATCCGCGGTGGCCGGAAGTGCCAAACGCCACGCGCTGTTCCCGAATGGCCGGGTCGGGGTGTTCGCTAAAGTAACTTGTAATGAGCTTCGGGATGTTGACCAGGTCAGTTGGGTCGGCGAGCTTGCCAGCCTTAGGATTCACCTGCACGCGAGGGCCTCCGGGCTATGGTTACGCACTCTTATTCCCATCTCAGAGGATCAACGATTGCTGGCGTTTGCTCGTTACTTATCTAGCCGGGGGAGGAGGCCGCGCCGGCCCTGACGAAGGTCCCGCTCAATGACCAGACCCTTCTGAAAATAACGCATCCCCTTCGAAGTGTAATCGGCCTAAGTTACCGTAACATTAAATTCCGCGATTGTCCTGAACTTGCTCATTGTACGCCTTCCGCAAGCTCAATGCCAAGCGACAGGCGCACCGATATATCGCTCCTTCAAATTTCCATCCTCTTCCGGAGCAAATTCAGCAGCGGGCGGTCGAGTTGGTGGCCGCGCCAGTCTTCAAACTTGGTTCCCGGGCGGTCGGTATCCAGGATTCCGTCGGGTCCGCGGAAATTCCATAGTGCCCACCCGGTGTGCAAGCCATTGAGCACGTCAAGCGTGTCGTCGAACCAGGCGAGCACCACATTCGGAGGTGTGTGCTTATAAACGCCCATTTCCCCGAAGTGGATGGGAATCCCCTGCCGCGGAAGGTCGGCCCAGGGCCGGAAGATGCCGGCCAACGCCGCGCGGTCGTATACGCGTCCTTGGCGGTCCTTGAGCGGCCACGTGGGCAAGGGAGAGTCACGGGGGACGAAGCTGCGCGCCCACTCGCACTGATAGTGGGTCAATAGCGCGGGGATGTAGGTATGGCAGTTTTGGATGACTTGAGTGTCAAAAAGCTCCGGGATGGGAGAGGCTGCGCCCGGATATCCGTCGGTAACGATCAAGCGCTGCGGGTCGTGCGCGCGAATCCCGTCGATGGCGGCGCGGGCCACGCGCACGTATTGGAGTTCGTGGCGATGCAGGAGTTCGCGGCTGAAGGCGTCGTTGGGGTTGTGGGTTTTAAGCTCAGCCTCGTCCGCCGGGGTAAACCGGTATTTGGGTTCGTTCACGAGGTTGAAGCTCAACCGCTCATTGGGTGTGCCCCGGTAGCGCTGCGCGAAGTAAGTCCATTGATGGACAAACGCCTCCAACGTGCGCGCATCCTCGTATACGTTGGTCTTCTCTTTGGTGATGTGGATGCCGGTGATGGCTTCATCCATGCCGTCCAGGACGCATTCTCCCGGCGCCCGGTGCAGGCAGATGTTGACGTGGATTCCATATTTTTCGCCCAGACGGATGGCGCGGTCGATGGGCTCCACCTGCTTCTCGCTGATGTTCATCAAATCATTCAGGTCGGTCCAAAACCGGTAATCCATGGGCAGGCGGACAAAATTGAAACCCCAATCGCGTATCCAGCGGAAATCGTCTTCCTGGAACATTCCATCATTCTTGTATGGAAAGTACTTCATCCAGTCCGGGTCGGTGGAAAAGTATTCCAACAAATTGAAGCCGAACCAGGCGAGATTCTTGACGGGTGAGGGCGGTTCGCTCCATCCATCCGCAAGCCCGTTTCGGACTAACCCGTTCGCCCTTGACAGCACAGAGGGGAGTATACTGACGGCGGCTGACGCCGCGAACGATTTCAGCATACTGCGGCGGCTCAAGCCCTCCGGCGACCAGCCAATTGCATGTCCATTAGGGTTGGTTTCAGGAGATTCCTCATCGGGGTCTGAGTGTGTGAATTGGTACTTAGGAATCATAAAAAGTCCCCCTTCCCTGCGATGGGTTTAAAAATCACCACAGAGCGCACAGCGCGACCTCCGGCCGCAACCCAACCACGCCCTGGGGAAGTTGCTACCTGACCGGATTGCGCCGAGCGCAGCTCTGCGTTTTAGCGCGGCAGATGGACGCGAATCGCAGAGCTGCGCTCTGCGCAAGCCAGCAACGGCGAGTTCACTCCGCCCAATGGCAACGTAGCGGCGAGTTTACCTCGCCATAGGGCGGCGTAATGCCGCCTCTGCATCAACTTCGCTTGAGGCGGGGCAGCACGACTGCGAGCACCGCGCCTGCCACGCAAAGCCATCCGAAGACATCTCCGAAGCGCGCGTAAGGGGTGGGGGTAGCGGGCCCGAGAGGAAGCGAGGCCAGAAGGCTTGCACCGGGCAGAAAATCGCTGCGCTTTTCTGCCAGGATGTGTCCATATCGGTCGCTCACCGCAAGAAAGCTCTCACGGCTGGCACGCGCTACGGAATAGCCACCTTCGACGCCGCCCAGAGCCGCCACGCGCGAAGCCCACCAGGCGTCCACATAAAAGTCCCAGGCAGGAATGAGCAGTGCCGCCACGCCTAGCCGGGAATACGCGCGTGTTAGGCCCGCGAAAAACATGTCGCGACAGATCACCAGCCCGTAAGGATCGCCGTCGATCCTGCGCACAATATTTTCCCGGCCCGGTGCGAGGTCGCCTTCCAAGTGCGGCACCATGTGCTGCTTGTCGTACTCCGCCAGCAGGTCCCCCGACGGGTTGAAAAGCCAGGAAACGTTGCGCTTGCGATCCGGCTGGTTGAGTTGCAAGCCTACGACCAGATACACGCCGGATTCCCGGGCCAGCGCCGCAAATTGCTTCCGTCGCTCCACCGCCTCATCAGGAGCAAGGTAAAAAACCTTCTCCGGCAATACGACGATGTGGGCGCCCTCTGTTGCAAGTTTTCTGACCCCCTGATCATAGGCGGCCCAGACGGCCTCGGCGCGGCTGCCCGGCACGCCCGGGCCCACAAAGTCGTCGACAGCCACCAACCCGACCTTGATCGACGGCCCGGGGACGGCTGCGTGCAGACGGAAGGCTCCCCACCCGAGCGCCGAGAGCAGAATCGCCGCCGCCAGTCCGTAGGTAAGCCACGGGCGAGAAATCTCCCGGCCACGATAGAGCCCCACCGCAAGGGTGGAAGCAAAGAGGCTGACCAGAAAAACGATTGCCGGCGCGCCCAGCACCGAAGCTATTTGCACGACGGGCAAGAAATCCATTTGTCCAAAGGCCATGCTGCCCGCCGTACCGTGCGGTGAGAAAAAGGCGACGAGAGTATCCACCGCGGCGAGAATCACCGGGTAAACAAATAGGGTCAGCCCGTGAGAAGAAGAGATAACGGCCGCGCGGGTGCGCCCAATGATGAACCCCCACAATAGTATTTGTAGAATGAGGAGGACTATGGTCGCGACCGGTCCAGTAACCTTCCAATAGTACGCGAATTGCGAGCTCAATCCGATCGCCGACGCCAACCACGCCAGCGCGCGCGCCTCACGCCCCCCGGCATGGAACGCCGCCAAAAGCAGCGGGATGGGCGCCAGCCACGCGGCCAGCCAGTAAGGGTTCAGCCCAAATACAAAATAAAACAGCACGCCGGAAATGAGGGCGGCAACGATGCGTCCGGCGCGAGTTTGCAGCAGGGGCTTCAAGGCAATCCTTTTCACCGACAGCGATGGAGGCCCGCATTGTACACAAGTTTCGGCAGTGGTGCAGTTCGATGTAGGGGCGGCGGAACCTGTCCCGATTTTATCCGGGCGCCCCCAAATGGCGAGGTAAACTCGCCGCTACGAAAGGTGTAGCGCGGACCTGCAAAACAGGTCCGCGCGGTACTTGCTTTGGACTTTCGACTTTCAACTTTCGCCTCTGGCCGAGGGATATTTTGTAGGCTCTAACCCTTGCAGATTTCTCTTGACATTCATAGCGTAGGGTGATACACTGACGGGTGTTACTGTGAGGTGTTGTCATGTTCGCGCCCAAATCCCCCTCCCCAGTTAACCCCAACCCATCCAACCTGCCAAGTCCGCGTGCCAAAATCCTGGCATCAGAATCCCGGGAAGCGAAAGGCCTGCACGTGCTGAACCCACGTTCAGCGCCTCAAGCACGGTCGCAGTTTGAAACGATGTCCCGCAAAATAAAGGAGTTATGGGTGAACAGCCATGACCTTGCCAAAACCCATCCAATTGAAATTAAAAGAGTTAACATGCGCATCGGAAGTCTGTGCGCAGAAAAAAACATATTAAAAACGAA
Organism: Terriglobia bacterium; assembly: GCA_049522495.1. Lineage (GTDB taxonomy): Bacteria > Acidobacteriota > Terriglobia > UBA7540 > UBA7540 > Bog-366. Next base: position 2,693 of record JBEKNU010000185.1, on the reverse strand, counting down.
GGTTGGCTATTGGAAGTTGTTGAAAACAAATGTAGACAAATTGTCAGTTTTCAGGCCTGAAACGATGTTGTTGAAAACAAACGGGTTATAAACGTTTTGAAGCGATGTTCCGGAAAAGAAAGGTACTTAGCCAAAACACCATTTACCGGGCGATCTCAAGCAGACGGCACATGGTTCTCCCCCGGGCCGCACTTCTCACCACGCACAAACGCTCAAGGGAAACTGGCGAAAGAGGGCACACGAAAACTCCGAGATAGCAGGTAGAGTCCGGCAAAAAAATCTGGCATAATCTCCGCCTCTTGAGCCGATTGGTTTTTGGAATCAAGGGCGCCTCAAAAAATTCCACCGCTTAACTTTGGAGATTCCATGCGTCGTCTACTGCCGACAAGCCTTTGCGTGCTTTTCGCGTCCGTCCTGGCGTTTTCGGCGGATTCGGGGCCGCTGCTCCTGCAAAGCCCCACACTCAGCAAGACTCAAATCGCTGGCCTGTTTGCCGGGAAGGAAGGCGTTCTCTATAAGGAGAGTGGGAGGTGGAAAACCACGGAATCGCACCTGACGTGGAAGTAGAGCTTGATCCCAAACTGGTGCGCGAAGGGCACGACCCACAATTGGAGCGGGCGCTGGAGGTGACTCTCGAGCTGCTGAAGCAGCATCCCCTTCCCTCTTACCCCGCACCCCGCTACCCGAATTATCACGACATCCTGCCGGCTCCGGTGCGGTAGGCCGCCGCCGAACCATTTCCCGGCGCTTGAGGCTCAAAGTCGCAGGGCATAAACAAAGAACCACGGTTGATCCGTGCGCGGAATCAACCGTGGTTCGCAAGACCCCACGCCCTTGAGGCGTGATGAACATTCAAGAACCGCAGTGCGACTGGGGATTAGTGGTGTCCGCCACCGCCGCCACCACCCACGCTGGCACCACCGCTACCTCCACCTCCCGAGTGGCCTCCACCTCCGCCACCGCCGCCGGAAAATCCGCCTCCTCCTCCACCGGAGTGCCCGCCGCCGCCGGAATATCCGCCACCTCCACCGCTGGAGTGGCCACCACCACCGGCGGAATATCCGCCTCCGCCTCCGGAAAAGCCGCCGCCGTGCGAGCCTCCTCCGGTTGATCCGTGCGACGCGATAGTAGTGCCTGACCCGCTGGATGAAGACGAAATAACGGGGCCGCCCGAAGAGCCGCTTCTGCCACCGGCGCCACCATTCCTTCCCCCGCCGCTAAAAACATTGCCACGGAACTCACCCGGCGAGCCATGCACCGCATAACGTCCACCCAGGGTCGTGCCTCCCGCGGCGCGCAAGGGTGAATGGCCGAAATGGGAGCCACGATTCCCAAGCAGCGCACTCTCCCTTCCCACATCGCCTCTCATAATGATGGTCGAGGGCGCGGAACCGTGGTGCGCAGCAACGCCTGTACCCCAGCCACCGTTCGCGACGGACGCGGGCGGCACCGTTCCGGTTGAGGGACTGCCCTTGGACGTCATTCCCGCGCCCGGGGCGGGCGGAGTTGCCGCAATGATGGGTCGCGGACCCGGTTCGAAGGGCGGGCGGTCAATGCCGCTTAACCCCGTAAGCGGGGTGCGGCTTACGATCTGGGGCGTAATCGTCTCCCGATTCTGAAACACCGTGGTTGGAACTGTAACAATTCCCCTGGGGGGATGGCCTGGACGAGAGCCTGGATTACTCCCTGGAGAAAACGGGGTCGGACGACCGGGCACCCCAAGTGGCGCCCAACCAATGCATCCTGGTCCCCTGTACCAACTAACCATGGCAGGCTGCCAGAATCCGCAACCGATCATCGGCATCGTCCAAAACCAGCCAAAGCTGGCGTCAAAGTCCCATGCCCCGCAGTGGTCAGTCACCCAGCCCCAAGGCTCGCCGGAAATCCACGTGTAACCCATGCCGGGGTACCATCCCCACCGACCATTGGTGTAAGGCGACCAGCCTGCTCCCGCGTATGGCGACCAGCCGAATCGGCGGCTGGGAAGTTCCACCCATTCGCCATAGGTGTTAAGATCACTCCAGCCATAGCTCGGTCCCAGCGTATGCACGGGCTCATCTTTTGCCGTAAGCATGACCTGCTTATCCCGTGCATCCGTCCAGTGGTCCCATGCGTCCTTCTCAATCCCTTTCTGGGTGTTGAGAGCCAACTCGGTGCTGCCGGAATTACGTTCCAGGGCCCTGCCTTCGCCAAGTCTGGAAGACTGCGCAGCAGTGGCGACATCCACCGCGCCGCTAAAAACTTCCACGCGAAAGCGGTCCTGTTCCAAGTCCGTGCGGAATTCGCACTTGCCATCCGCCGTCACCGTGGCGTCAGCGACCTTGACGTGATAAACGTCACTGGAATTGGGCTCAAAAATAATGACGTCCTCAGCCCCCCGCTTACTTACCGAGGAGGGGGAGTTGTGCTCGGGCAGAAAGTGGAAAGTGGCATAGCCCTGCTCGAACGTCATGCCATTCAGCTTGTTGCCATTGGCGTCCAACGCCAGTTGATGGAAAAGCAATCTGGAGAGCTCGCCGATGCGGGCGGTGGAACCGTTTTCAAATTCCACTTCGGCATAACTGCCGGCGGAACTATACGCGCGGTCATAAATACTTGCGAATATTTGTGAGATGTGCTTTCATGTAGAGCATGAAAGCGCTGACGGTTGCTGAGGCTTCGGTCATCGTTCTGGGTTTGCAGGATGAGATTCG
>JBEKNU010000184.1:0-15295 GCA_049522495.1 Terriglobia bacterium | reverse complement strand
CCCAATACCGTGGCGCGTGCCTATCAGGAGTTGGAGCGCGATGGCATCATTCGGACGGTCCAGGGTGGCGGAACGTTCGTCGCCGACGGCGTGCCCCAGTTGTTAAAGTCAGAACGCCTGCGACGTCTAGGACCGTTGGCGGCGCAACTCGCCGTGGAAGCGCACCACCTGCGAGTATCCGAGAAGGAAATTGTGGAAATGGTGCAAGAGGAATTTAAGAAGCTGGGAGGCACGGAATGACTGCAACAACTACAGATACAGCCATACATACCGAAGGCCTGACTAAGATCTACGGTGAACTGCGGGCCCTGGATGGAATGACGATGCACGTCCCGCGTGGATCGGTTTACGGGTTCCTGGGACGCAACGGCGCAGGCAAGACAACCACGATGCGCTTGCTGCTCGGACTGGCTCGCCCTACCGCTGGATCCGCGCGCGTGCTGGGGCGAGAGATTGGCACGCAGCAACTCGAGATTCTCGAGCGAACCGCCTTTGTGCCCGAGCGTAAGGTGCTTTACGACCACCTGACGCCGCACGAGATGGTCCATTTCACGTCGGGGTTCTATCCCCGCTGGTCGCACGAGGCCGTGGAGAAATACGCGCGGATTTTGGACATTCCGATGAAGCAGAAATTCGGCAAGCTCTCCCACGGCAACCGCACCAAGGTCTGCATCCTGCTGGCGCTCGGGCAGAACGCCGATCTGTTGATTCTCGACGAGCCCACCATCGGCCTCGACCCCGTGATAACTGACAACGTGCTGCGAGTATTGCTGGAAGAGCAAGCCAGCCAGGGCCGCACCGTCTTCTTCTCGTCGCACCAACTCGCGGAGGTCGAGCAAATCGCCGATTGGATTGGCATCCTGGATCAAGGCAAGCTGTTGCTTGAGGCGCGGCTGGAGGATGTCCGGAGCCAATACCGTGTTGTCGTCGCGGGGGGCCACGGACTGCAGGCCGCCACCTCGGCGCAGGTGCTTTCCATGAGCCGGTCCGGCGCGTTCACGCGCTATGTGGTAAGCCGTGGCGCGGAGGCTTTCGCCGCGGGATTGCGCCAGCAGGGCGCGGTCAGCGTCGAAATCTTCCCGCTCAACCTGCGCGAATTTTTCCTGGAAATCGTCCGCAAGGAGGAATCATGTACTACTGGAGACTCTGGCGAGAAACCCGAGTACGCTTCTTCGCGCTCCTAATTCTCGGCTTGGTCACCTGTTGGCCGGTATCGGTGATCGTGAGCATGGGCGTGGTTGCAGCAGGCTATGAGGTTGGACAAGTGCCGCCAACCCAACTAGCGTCGCGGCTCTGGGGACAGGGCATGGGAGTCCTGGGGATTGTCGCAGGACTAGCTGTTTACTTTATCGGCTTGCTGGCCGGTTGCGGCGGCATCGGTGAAGAGGTGGAGCGCGGTTCGGCTGCCTTCTTGCTGACCCGGCCGCGCTCACGTGCCTATTTCGTCTGGTCGTTTTGGCTCACCGGCAGCTTGCAGTTGCTCGCTTTTACCCTGACGGCGATGCTCTCCAGTTATGCCGTACTGTTCTACGACATCCGCCGCCCCGGCCCGTGGAATTTCCTGCTGCTCGCTCCGGTCCTGACGATCACTGGGCTGCTGGGAATCGGTCTCGTCAACCTATTTACCACGGCGAGCCGCAGGACCAAAAACGTCGTTGCCGGCGGCGTGGCGTTCACTGGGCTCTATTTCATTTTGAAATTAGTGACACTTGTGCTGTCCAAGAACCATATGATCGCCTTCCGCCTGCCCACACCGCTAGCCTTGTATCACCTGAATTGGAATGCCGCACTCGCCGGTACAATGCTCGGATGGCTGGCGGTGTCCGTGGCTCTGGTTGGTGTTTCTCACTGGATTGCAGCGCGCTTGGAAGTCTAACAATGCGAGGACTAGACTTGTGTAGACTTTTCGCGCCGCTCGCTCTCGCGATGGCGGCGTTCTGTCACGCGCAGGCTGTACAGCCAGCACTAACGTTCGAGGTCGCGTCTATCAAACCGTCTCCGCCGCTCGATATGGCCAAAGCGGGGGGCGCGGAGTTATCCGTCAGCCGACGGATTACTCCGCGGCTCCTAATGTGACGAACTCAACAACCGTTATGATTTACATGGAAGAAAAGCCGCGGAGTAGTGCTGGAAGGCGCACAACTCCGCGCTACAATTGGTGCAATTGGAGGTTCCCATGAAGACGCGAACTATTCTTACTCTCGCTCTCGTCCTTATGCTTCCCGCCGACGCGGCATTGGCGCAAACGCCATCGATCAACACGGGTTTCGAAGTGGCTACCGTAAAACCCTCGAAGACAGAGCCTGGACGCGCCCTCGGGCTATTCACCTATCCGGGCGGCAAGATTATTGCCTCGGCTTGTACACTCAAATATTTGATGATGGAGGCATTTGACGTCCGCGCGTTTCAGGTGGAGGGTGGTCCGGCGTGGATTAATGATGAAAGGTACGACATCATCGCCCTGCCACCCGCTTCCTCCAAATCCGGCAAGTCAATGCCGCCCTATCCCAAAGCGCCTCCCAATCCCGAGCAACGCGAAATGCTGCAAATGCTGCTGGTGGATCGGTTTCAATTGAAGTTCCATCGCGTGAACAAAGAAGGCCCTGTTTATGTATTGGTGAGGGGTAACGTGGCGCTTAAATTGCAGGACCCCAAGAATAAGGACGAATTCCCCTGGGCCGGCGGCCTCGGGGGAGGTGGCATCAATGGCGATGGTTTGGCTGGGCAGAATATTTCGATGCCCCAACTGGCCGCTCGCCTGAGCGGGTATTTGCACCGGCCTGTCGTGGATCAGACCGGGCTGAAGGGCTCTTATGACTTCAAGTATGAATACTCTACTGATGAGTCGACTTTCGATGTTGTTTCCTGCATCTTCGCTTCGGTCCAGGGGATTGGACTCAAGCTCAAAGCGGCCAAAGGTCCGGTGGAGACAATCATAATCGATCACGTCGAAAGGCCTTCGGAGAATTAGCAGCTAACAAAGCCGGTAATTTGGTGGAAATGGTGTCAGGAACCCTTTCTCGGGCGCCCGCTGCTGCGCACGGTGTTTTCCAGTCCGAATTGCGCAACGGCCTTCTTAACCCATTTCTCCGAACCATACGGTCGGCATTTCTTTATCGCAGAGCGCGTAGCCACGGTCGAAGACGCGGGTGGGGACACCCGCGCTACAATATGAGCAGTCCCAGAATACAAAAGGAGCGGGCCCAAAATACAAAGTAAGCGGTCCAGCGCGGGCTAAGGCCGGAGGTGGAAGGCGTATGTGGCCGGCAAGCCGCCTGAGTCCGCTGTTTGGTCGTTCGACTTGTCCCACATCTCGCGCGTTTCCGGTTGAACGGTGGGCAGTCCCTTCCCCGTCAGGGAGTGGTTGGCGTCCTGCAATTCCTTGGCGGTGAAGGCATCGAATTCTTTGGCCACGTCATTGAGTTCGCGGGTGAGGGAATCGATGCGCGCCACCTGGTAATCGGCGGGCCGGCCCTCGTACCCTGTCAGGTCGCCGTACAACTCCGACGTCTTCTCGCGGATACGCTCTTCGCCCGTGAGGTTGCCGCCTTCTTTGGTGGCCACGATTTTCTTGCGGATTTCGTCGGCGCGGCCGGCGAGGTCCGCCAGTTGCTTGCCGAGCGGATCTCCGGCCCCGAGCTTGACGCTGCGGGCCAGCAGGCCGTCGCGGACGCCATTAATGCGGCTCACCTGATAGCTCATATCCCCCAGCAAGTGGTAGACGCGCAGCACGGCATCGTCCTCCAGCTTGCGATCTTGCAGGGTGAATTTGGCCCGCGTGTCGAGGCGCACGTTGAGCTGGGTGGTGTAGGTCTTATCGCCGCGGGTCATTTTCACGGTGTAGATGCCGGGAACCACGCGCGGGCCGGTGGCGGTCTCAAAGGCGAGGGTGGCGGCCGGCGGCACGCGCGGAGCCTTGAGCCGCATCGCCCAATTCACGCGGCTCAGCCCCCGCCGGTTGTTCGGCGGGAGCGTATCCACCAGCTTGCCTTGGGCGTCGAAAATCTCAATCTTCATCTTGCCGAAGATGTGGCGCTTCTGCTGGTAGTAGGTGATTACGGCGCTGTCCGTGGGGTTCGGCCCGCTGAAGGATGCGTTGCCCTCCACCCAGCCGCCGCTGGCGTTGAGCCGTTGTTGCACGGGCCGTCCGGGCAGGAAGGCCGCCTCCTGGCTCATCACCTGCGGAGTGAGGTGGCGCAAGGGCGTGATGTCATCCACAATCCAGATGCCGCGGCCGTGGGTGGCCAGCACCAGGTCGGAGTCGCGCGGCTGCACCACCAGGTCGCGCACCGCCACGTCGGGAAAGTGGCCGCCCTTGTATTGCGCCCAGTGCGCGCCGCCGTCGAGGGAGATCCACAGGCCGAACTCGGTGCCCAGGAAGAGCAGATTCGGCGCGACCGTGTCTTCCTTGATCACGTGCGCGTAGCCCCGCACGCCGCTGTCCGGGCCGATGAGAGGCGTCCAGGTGTGGCCGTAATCGGTGGTCTTGTAGAGGTAGGGAGCCATGTCGCCGAAGCTGTGCCGGTCAAACGTGGCGTAGGCCGTGGCTGCGTTGTATCGGCTCGCCTCCACCCACGACACCCAAGAGGCCTTGGGCAGATGGGGGACATTCCCCACCACGTTGGTCCAGGTCCGGCCAGCGTCCCGCGTGATCTGCACGTTGCCGTCATCCGTACCCACCCAGATGGTCTTGCCATCGCGCGGCGACTCGCTGATGGAATAGATGGAAGTGTGCATCTCGGCTTCGGAGTTATCCACGGTCACGCCGCCCGACTGTTCCTGCTTCTGCTTCTCGGGATCGTTGGTGGTGAGGTCGGGGGAGATGCGGTCCCAACTCTGCCCGTGGTCGCGCGAGCGGAAAAGGAACTGCGCCCCAGTGTAAATAGTGCCCCGTTCGTTCGGGCTCATATGGACGGGGGTGTTCCAGTTGAAGTGGAGCTTGCCTTCGCCGTAGTTGGGCTGGGGCTTGATGTCGCGCGAGTCCAGGGTCCGCAGGTTGACGCGGACGATGTCACCGCCCTGCGACTCCACGTAGGCGTAGTCCGCGTCGGCGGGATCGAGGAAGGCAAAGAAGCCGTCGCCGCCGCCCAGGTTTTCCCAGCGACTGTTGGAGATGCCGCCCGGGTAAGCGGAATCGCCCTTCCAGACGCTGTTATCCTGCAACCCGCCGTAAACGTGATACGGGTCCGCCATGTCGATGCTGACGTGATAGAACTGCGAAATAGGCAGGTTGTTGGCCTTCCACCAGTTGTTGCCCCGGTCGAAGGAGTACCACACGCCGCCGTCGTCGCCGGTGATGATGAAATTGGTGTTGTCGGGATCGATCCAGAGGTCGTGAAAGTCTCCGTGCGCGCCGCCCCCGATGGTGCTGAAGCTCTTCCCGCCGTCTTCACTCATGATGAGGGTCCCGTCCGGCTTATAGACCTTGTCTTCGTTTTTGGGGTCCACGATCAGGTTGGCAAAGTAAAATGGGCGCCACACCATCCATTGACTGCGGTCCCTCTCGTCCCAGGTCTTGCCGCCGTCGCCGGAGCGAAACAAGGCGCTGCGGGTGGATTCAATCAGCGCATAGACCACCTGCGGATTCGACGGGCCAACGGTGACGGCGATCCTCCCCCACGGCTTGGGAGGAAGACCTTTCGCGGTCTTCTCGTCCAGGTCAGTCCAGGTGGCGCCGCCATCGGTCGTCTCCAGCAGGGCGCTGCCGCTCGGGGAGGTCGGGCTGTCGCCCCCGGAGCGGAATGTCCATCCCTTGCGCCGGAAATCCCACATCCCGGCGAAAAGGGTTTTGGAATCACTCGGGCTCATGGTGATCATTGAGCAGCCCGTCGAGAGGTTGGCGCCCTTCAGAATCTTGTTCCAGGACTTACCGCCGTCCGTGGTCTTGTAGAGGCCGCGGTCGTCGCTGTCGCTCCACAACTTGCCGGGGACGCAGGCGTAAACGGTGTCGCTGTCCTTGGGGTCAACGATGATCTTGGCAATGCGCTCGGACTCTTTCAGCCCCATGTTGGTCCAATTCTCGCCGCCATCGGTGGACTTGTAGATGCCGTCGCCAATCGAGACGCTGTTGCGCGTCCAGGATTCACCCGTGCCCACCCAGAGGGTCTTGGGGTGCGAGGGATCAATGGTGATGGCGCCGATCGATTGCACCGGCTGCTTGTCGAACACCGGCTTGAAAGTGGTGCCGCCATTTTCCGACTTCCACACCCCGCCGCTCGCGGCTCCGATGTAGACGGTGAGCTTGCCGTTCTCCTTGACGGCCGCCAGCGCCGCCACGCGGCCGCTCATCTCGGCCGAGCCGATGTTGCGGGCTCCCAGGCCGGAGATGGTGTCAGAGTCGAACTTCGGAGATTGAGCTGCGAGGTTCGGGCACAGCCCCGCCGCGAGCAGTAGCGTGGGTACAAGGAGTATTGCGTTCGTTTTGCGCATGCGAAAATTTTCCCCTCTGGAGTTGTGGACGGTAGCGGCTCCGGCTCCGCCCGCTCCTCGCCGTCGGAATTCGTGGTGTTTGAGGTCCGGCAGCATTGCCAGGCTAAGCAGAGCCATGCCGGAACCCCTTCGCAACTGGCCAGCTTCCCGCCGGCCGGGTATTACGTGCTTCCGCCCGACCCTTTCGCCTCCGACTTGCCCCCCGGCACCGCGAAGCGCGAATCGTCGAGCGGCACATTCACCTCAACCTTATCGAGAGTAATCTGGACGCGGTCGGGCTGATCCTTGGGGGCCGATTCAGAACTGAACGGATAGTAGATGCCGTCCACCTTCTCGTAGTCCCCGTAATAGGTTTCCCTTTCCTGCAGGGAGCCGCGGATGAACGTCTGCGTCTCGAGCTTGATCACCATGTACGAGTCAGCGTCCAGATAGTAGATGCGCGCGTCACCGTTCTTCAGGGTCAGTTTGATCTTGTAGCAATCGGTGCCCTCCACCGAATCGTGGCCCACCAGCTCGGCGGTGGAGCCTTTCTGCTGGTAATTCACCAGTGGTCCGTCAATGTCGGCCTCCACCTGAAGGCCCTTGGTGTCGTCCGCGGAAAGCATTTCGGGATCTTTCCGGCCCTGAAAGGGATTCACCTGCCAGCCGGCTTTCCCGTCGTACGCCGAAACCTGGGCCATCCCTTGGAGAATGAATTCATCACGCACCTTGTCGGGGCGCTTGTTTTCCGACTTCATAGCCGCCTGGAACGATCCCATCTTTAGCGTGGCGTTCATTCGCAGGGTCTTGACCGATTGGAGCTTGTCCATGCCGCCCAGGGCCTCAACATTTTTAGCAATGATCTCGTCCACGGTCTGGGCGCGGGCTGCGGGAGCCAGCAGAGCCATGCCGGCCAGGATGGTCAGAAATGTTCGGAACATCAGAGTTCGCTCCTTGCTTGAAGATGTGTGCGGGGTTAATCCTTGTTATCGTCCTGCGCCGCCGTCGTGAGGGACGCCAGCCCGGGACTTCCGTCCTGAAACCGGTTAGGCCGGAACCTCCATTATCCACATTCCGCTGACCCAAAGATAGCCCCAACCGCCGCCCAAGGCAATTGTGAGTTGGGCGCGTGGCGCCGGCCCGGGGTGACATTAGCTTCAAAGTGGAAATAACACCCGCGGGAGTATTGAATTGTGGGCGGATTCAGAGTAAAAGACTCGCCGGAGGGTAACCCAATGCCAATCCGTCTTCGGACCCACAATGCTGCTTTTCACCGTTGGCTCCTGCGCATCGCCATAGTCTGGGGCTTCTCCCTGGCGTTTGCCGCCTCGGCGGCAGCGGCCCTGAACGTCCGCGACTACGGCGCGAAAGGTGACGGGGTCAGCAAGGACACGGCGGCCATTCAAGCCGCCATCGATGCCGCGGAGAAGCAGGGCGGCGGCGAGGTCCACATTCCTCCCGGGCGTTACATCAGCGGAACCATCCGCCTCAAAAATAACGTGACGCTCTACCTGGAAGCGGGAGCGACGCTGGCCGAGAGCCCCGACAACGCGGATTTCGACAAGTACGAAGAGTTGCCCTTCAAATCCGTTTCCGACGAAGAAACCACTTATTTCCATTACGGACTGGTAACCGCGGATAACGTGCACAACATCGGCATCGTGGGCCAGGGCATCATCGACGGGAATCGCACCCATCGCCACGGGCCCAAGACCGTTGCCTTGAAAATGTGCCAGTACATCACCATCCAGGGAATTACCGTGCAGAACTCCCCGAATTATTCCATCAGCTTTTGGGGGTGCGACTACGTTAACGTGATCGGCGTCACCGTCTTGAACAGCTACGCGGACGGCATCGACCCCGACGCTTCGCGTTACGTGCGAATCGCCAACTGCTACGTGGAATCGTCCGACGACGCCATTTGCCCGAAGGCCAGCCCTTCCATGGGTTACGCGCGGCCTACCGAGCACCTTACGGTGACCAATTGCGTGCTGCGGACCAATGCCAACAATTTCAAATTTGGAACGGAGAGCAGCGGCGACTTCAGGAATATTGCCGTGTCGAACTTGACCATGCTGCCGCGCGAAAAGGGACACCCGCCGCATTCCGGTATTTCGCTGGAATCGGTGGACGGAGCACACATCGACGGCGTAGTCATCTCCAACATCTCGATGGAGGGCGTCCTGATCCCGATCTTCATCCGGCGCGGGAATAGGGGACGCGGGCTCACCAATCCCATCCCAGGCACCATTCAGAACATTTCGATCCAGAATGTGGTGGCCACGGGCGCTACGGAGACTTCCGACATTTCCGGGATCCCCGGGTATCCTGTGGAGAGAGTATTGCTCGACGGGATTAACATCACCATGCAGGGGGGAGAGAAGGAAGCGAAAGGACTCGACGTTCCGGAAATGCCCGACAAGTATCCCCAGGCAGGGATGTTCGGCATCCTCCCCGCTTACGGTTTCTACGCGCGCCACGCGGAGGGTTTGACCCTGACGAACGTGCAGGTGCGCTGCGATAATGCCGATGCGCGGCCGGCCATGGTTTTCGATGACGTGAAGACCCTCGACATGGATGGCTTCCGCGCCGGCACGGCGAGTGGTTCGCAGCCCATGGTGTGGATGAACAACGTGGTGGATGCCTTGGTGCGCGGCTCCCGACCGGTCCCCACGGAGACATTCCTCCGCCTGAGCGGCGACCAGACCAAGGACATCAAACTGCTGGGTAACGACTTCACCCACGTGCAGCAGCCCATTGAATTTCAAGGTGTCCCCAAGTCGGCGGCGACGGAAATCGAAGATTTCACGAGCAACGGAAAGAAATAACGCGCTTGCCGGGTGACTGCTCTTCCCCTTGACTTGCGTCGCCTTGCCAGCCCGGCAAGCACCCTGTTCTTCCGCCGCACCGTCGGGCGTCCGGAAGATTTTGCGACTCGCATCTTGGCATCGCCAGCGCTGCGCATTGGCGACTAAATCGCACCGAAAAGGTGCTTTTTGTCGCACCCAAATGTGCATTTTCCGTCAAAACCGGCGCCGGATTGCCTAAAATGTCCGATAGATAGCATGACAAAACGTCGCCGTTTCTTTTGTTTTCAATAACATTCCGGCTTCCAACGTCGATTTCTAACATCTTTTTATTTTGCCCTCTCCCCCGCTCGAGCGTAAAGGTGCTTTGTTTTCTTTGTGCTGACGCGCTTTTGTGCCTTGGCGTGAGATGTTTTTGCTCCTCCAGTGGCGATAGACGCGCGTGCCCTCGCCGGTCTTGAGCCGGTTCAGGCAGGACTGAGCCTTGCCCCGCCGGGTATAGGGCCCCGTGGACTGCTGAGCGTTGCGCCGGTTGGCCTCCAGGAAAGCCGGCGTGCGGGTGGGAGACTTGCGCAGAGACAAAGCGTCACCTCGCCATGTGCAGCCTAGAGTATAGGCCAGTTCTCTGAGGCTGTCAAGAGGAAATATCGTCCGATCCGATAACAAGCGCGGGGCGAAACCAACCGGGCCACGCATCCGCCCGTCCGCCCGCCATCCCCCACAACTCCCGGCCCACTTCCCGAGCGCAGGAGGGACCCAAAAGTCGCTGACCGTCGCCGCGTGGTGCTGGGCCAAGAGGACGGGTTGCGACTTACCAGCCATCTGATTGCGGATTCCGGGCAGGCTTGCGCAGAGCGAGCGCAACTCTGCGTTTCGAAAAGTGATCAAAGCAGCGGGGGCTCGAAATAAGGTCTGTGGAAGAGCACAGGGAAAGTATTCGCGCACGACGCGAGGATCACGAGTCGCATGGCTGTGCTCGCCATGCGCCAACCGGCCTAAATGCTAGGCGACAAGACAGGATCTATTTCACAGAACCCCGTTTCGGGACAACACTCATCAGGAAGGACCGCTTAACCCTTGGCGACTACCCGCCGCTAGTTTGTGACGGAAGCAATCCGTTCGCTTCGCATGCGATGCGAGGGCGGGTTCATTCCCGGTCCATTTCATCGAACAGTTGCCGAACCTCTTCCCGCCTTCGGCGCAGATCAGCAACCGCACGAACGTCGTGCATATGCCAGACACCAACCCAACAGACTAGTAACAAGCCGGCAACTACGACGGTGGCCCACATCCTGCCCAAGAAATGCACGGTGACTGGATAAAGTGCCAATCCCCCACCTAGAAATAAGGGAATCGCGTACCAGTATTTTATGCTCTTCGAGAAGATTACGCGACTGTCGTAGAACTGCATGAGTTGTTGCTGGTGCTCGCGTGTGCTCAAATCGATTCTTCCCGTGGTATTCGCTCTTCGTGCGTTCAGCCAAACAACGACTGCCCCGACGACCAGGGTGACGGTCATAAGCAGGTAACCGGACAGCATCCAGAGCGAGCGCCGTGCTATCCAGGCACACGTTGCGGTAAGAGGCGCAAAGCTCAGCGAAATCATGTACGCCGTCATGTTTTGTTCGCGCAGCAGGTCAAGAAGCGATGTCTGCTTCTCCTTCACTAGCCTCAATAGCATTGAATGATCCTCCTCACCCGATTGCTCACCGGTTTGCTGCCAGAGTTTTTGTAAATCATCAACCCGATCGTCGGCATTGCTCATTCGCGCACCTCCTTGCTCATGACCATTAATGCCAATCTGCGCCGTAGCCTGCTGAGACGGACACCGATGCTGTTTGCCGACATGCCCGTGACTTGCTCGATCTCTCCCGCGGAGAGGCCTTCGAGATACAGCAGCACAACTTGGCGGTCGATTGAGTCCAACTGTTGGAGGGCTTCCAGCAAGACAGCTCTCCGAGGGTCTTCTGGCACCATACGGTGGTCGGGTAATGCGTCCATTTGCAGTTCGGACTGAGACTGCCGCCGGCGCTTCTTGGCGTATGAGTATGCGACGTTGTGGGCGATGCGGTAAACCCAGGTCCGTTCACTGGCATCACCTCGAAAACTCGGCAGTGCCGACCATAATGCCGCTGCAATCTCCTGGAACAGGTCTTGCTGGTCTCCTCTGCTCTGCAGATAGGCGGCGCATAGTCTTCGCAGGGCCCCGCCATAGGCATCAAAGAGCCGCAAGAAACCAGCTTCTCGGTCGGATCCGGCATTGTTCGCCATACTTAGATAGTCTCATGGGAAAGGCAAATCCTTACAGGTCGGTTCGAGAAGGTAGGCCCCCTTCGAGGAAGTTTGTCTTGGCAGAGCACTCGCAGGATTAATCACGATCAACGCCGTAGGATCTACGCATCACCTGTCAGTTGACGGCTGGCGGCGCGTGCGAATTGTAGGAGAATGGCTTGCCGTCCCCTTCAGGGGCCAAGGGTCCACCAGGGGAGGGCGAGCCCTACCTGGGCATTTCCTCACGTCCCGCCCCCTCGCAGTGCCCCCAACACTTCCCCGCATCGTTTATCGGTGGTTTCTTGTAGCAACGTGAACTTTTTCTAGGTGACCGGCTGAGACGCAGAGCTTTGCTCTGCGCAATCCACTAAAGACGCTTGGCTCAAACTGCCCTCGTGAATCATCCGAATTCCAAATGGAGACACAACCTCCTCCTGACTCCAGACTTCTGACTCCTGGCTCCTCAGAACGTCAGCACGATGCCTTCCGGGTCCGGGGTCTTACGCGCGCGCACCATCCAGACAAAGATCGCGGTGGCGAGACAGGGAATGATGGAGCCGGCGATCACGATGGGCTGGAACGAAAACCGGTCGGAGATGCGGCCGATGAGGTAGGTGGAGATCAAGGTTCCGATGCCCGCGCCGGTTCCTCCGAGGCCACTTACCGAGGCCACCGCATCCGGGTGGTAGACGTCGCTGGGCAGCGACAAAAACATGGTGGAGCAGGCGGCGTAGGCAAACGTCGCATATCCGAACAACAGCACCAGGGTGAGGTAGTGGCCGGTAAAGGCGGCGGGAATCAGGATCAACATACTCGGCCCGAAAATCAGCAACACCGTGCGGCGCGAACGCCCCACCGGCCAACCCTTGGAAATCCAATAACTTGAAAGCGCTCCCCCGAAAAAATTGCCGAGATCGGCGCCCAGGAACGGAACCCAGAAGCCCAGGATGCTTTGTTCCAGGCGAAAGCCCTTGCTGCGGAGATAGAGCGCGAACCAATCGGCGATGAGGAACCAATAGGGATCCAGCAGAAAACGGCCGCAGATGATTCCCCAGGTTTGACGATAGCGCAGCAGCTTGCGCCAGGTAATTCCAGCTCGAGGTGAAACTCGCACCTCCGGCGTGCGGCCTCGCCGGATGTATTCCAACTCCTCGGGCGCCAGGCGCGGGTGCTGTTCCGGAGGGCGATAGAGCCGGCGCCACGCCAGAATCCAGAGAAAACCGAGGCTTCCGGTCACCAGGAAAACCGGCCGCCAACTGCCGATCAATTTGTAGGCATACAAAGCCAGAAAAGGGGCAATCGCCCCGCCAATGGAGGAGCCGCTGTCGAACATCGCGACCGCCCATGCCCGCTCCTTATCCGGGAACCACTCCGAGGCGACCTTGGTGGCGCCCGGCCAGTTGGGGCCTTCCCCGGCGCCGAGCAGAAATCGAAAGAAGCGGAAGCTGGCGATCCCTTGGGCCAAGGCGGTGAGGCTGGCGACACAAGAATAAAAGGTCACCGTGAGCGACAGGCCGCGGCGCGCTCCCAGGCGATCGATTAACCGCCCTCCCCCGCCCTGCATGAGGGTGTAGGCAATTCGAAAAGCAATCAAGATGGTGGCGAAATCCGTGTTGGTCCAGTGGTACTCCACCAGAAGGATGGGCGCCAGCACACTCAGCGTCTGCCGGTCGATGTAATTGATGATGGTGGAAGCGAACAGCAGCCCGGCAATCCACCAACGCAGGCCGCGAATCGGCGGTTGCGGTCGTGCCGGATCGAAACTGGGTTGGGCAGGATTGAGCATATGATCGTCCGCCACGAATCCACCCTTAGTTGAAAAGGCCTACTTGCTTCTGCGCACCGTAAGCACAACATAAAGGACGAGCAAAACCGCTTGAATAGCTCCGATGACCAAGACCGGTCTCCACGCCTGTGCAAGGCTCTTGGCGCCTTGCCCAGCCACCACCGCCAACCCCTCAGGAAGCAGGGACACCACCAATGCGACGAGAATGATAGCTCGCTTACCGCCGGGCCATTTATTCAATCAGAATTCTCCTTTCAAAACCAATGTTGCGCCAGGGACCCGCGTAAACTTGGCATAATTCGACAAGACTGATCCGGCAATTCAAATTGTAGCCCTACCTAATTTCGAGTAGGTGCAAGGCGCTTACGCGGTGCCGAGCGATTTTGGCATGCTCCGGCGCGACGCGTAGTGATAGGCGACTTTGCCGATGCCGTGAGCGATCTCCTCCATATCCTTCTCCGTGTAATGTTCGTGAAGGTCCATAGTAATCCAGCGGTCGAAGGCGGCTTCCGCCGCCGGGCAATCGCCCTGCTGGTAGGAGCGCTCGGCCCCGGTGTCTTTCGAGACAAACGGGTATTGGGTTCCGGGGAACGCGGAGCGATTCCGGAAGACGTCGTAAAGATACACGGGGCGCCCGCCGGTAATCAAATGCGCTTTGTTGGGCACGCCCTCCGCGTTCAGGGCATCGGAAAACTCTTGCGCAGTACAGGACAGCAGGTTGAGGTCGAGACAAAACAGGGCCAGGAAGTAAGAGTGCTTTGAGCCCGGCGCCACCGTCTGCGTAGAAATGCCAGGCATCTCGCTCAAGTAATTCTTCCAGAGCGTTCCCAACTGGCTGCGGCGGGAAGTGAACTCCTCCACCCGGCTGAGTTGAGCCAAAGCTACCGCGCCTTGGAGTTCCGTCATCTGATAATTGGGCCCCAGGAAAAACGGGTTGCGGATTCCTTCTTCGCGCTGGTAGCACTTGTCGAGGAAGAGCGAACTGAGGTAGCGCAGGTGATCGTCGTCGGTAAGAACCATGCCGCCCGATCCGCAAGTAATGTGCTTGAAGTGGTTCAGCGAGAAGCAGTTAATGACTCCACGCCTGCCCACCAACGCTCCCTGGTATTCGCAACCAAAGGCCTGAGCGCAATCTTCAATGACGGGGATTCCAAATTCCGCTCCAATGTTGAAGAGCGCATCGAGGTCTGCGGCCAAGCCGCTGTGATGGACGGCCAGGATCGCCCCCGTGCGGCGAGTGATCCGTTTCCGCACGGATTCCGGGTCCAGGTTGAGGGTGGCGGGGTCAACATCGGCAAACACCGGCACCAAACCCTGATAGAGCATTCCGGTGAGGCTTCCCATGTCGGTGATGGCGGGAGTGATGACTTCTCTTCCCGCAGGGAGTTGCAGCGCCCCGATGGCGATATGGACCGCCGCGGTCCCGCTGGAACAGGCGATGCAGTGTTTCTTTCCGTACATTTCCGCAAAGCGCTTTTCAAATGCCCGAACCTTGGTTCCCAAATAGAAAAAGAGTATGTCCGAGTCGATGACTTCAGTGAGGAAACGTTTGTCCAAGTCACCGTGCCGTTGGCGATGGCCAAACGGCGTATGCTTGGCTGGCGGACCGCCGTCCTTTGCCAGTTTTTGAGAGAAGTCGAAGTTCATGGGTCCTCCTGCAACGGCATGGCGCCTACGCATTTGCGACCGCCGGCAATCTGGCCGGGGTCGTGGCAAGACTGTGCGGCGCCCAGGATCAAGGGCGATCTTACGGATAATCTTCGCGAGCTTACAATAATCTGGCTTATTAAGTCGAGTAAGAACCAGTGACATATTCCCACTTGGCCGACGGGGAGTTAGCGCCCTCTTCCTGTCGAAGCCCGTTACTGGGCGCAAGCCCCCTGCGCCGTGGGCGAATTCAAAGGGACTTATATACATGACTCCCTTGCATTATAAAAGTAAAGGTGACACAATGCGACCATGTATAAGGAGATATTTTCAAAACTCACGGAATGGGGGCTCGCTCACATGCTGACTTCAATTT
>JBEKNU010000183.1:0-15317 GCA_049522495.1 Terriglobia bacterium | reverse complement strand
TCAACCAAATGCTCCGGACTCGCGGGCACTTGACTGCCCTGCGACGCACCGAGCGCCAGAAAGTTGAGAAAGACGTCAGCGTGAAATCCCGGCATCACCACTTGCCTCGACCGCGCAAGGTCCAAAACCTCTGCCCACGTTCGCGGCAGATTCACACCTCTCTGGCTCAGAAGATCGGGACGATAGCTGGCCGTGGGGGTGGCGGCGTCGATAGGTACCGCCGGCAGTTGCCCTTCCAGTTCGTAGCTGGGAAACGATAACCCCACGGAGTTCGCTCGCAAGTCCTCGACATACGACCCGGGGAGGAGCGGACGCAAGTCCAGAAACAAGCCAGCCTTGATGGCTGCGCCGAGCATAGGATGGTCAATGACCAGAAGATCGTTTTCCCGGCAGAGGGGCGCTAAGCCCGCGTGCCCGAACTCGTGCAGGCTGCGCTTCTCCCACTGGATGGTGATGCCGGGATGCAATTCCTCAAAGCGTTGCCCGGCCGCCACCAGGGGCGGCAGAGCCCGGCTGTGGTTCCAGGTAATTCCACGAAGAAGGACCGGTGAGTTCGATGAGTTCATCGGGGCGATTCGCGAAGGCAAACGTTATGTCCCGTCCGGGCGGACTCGCAGGCAGCCTCGACGACTTCCATCGACGCCAAACCCAGGGTTCCCGGCGAGACGGTTGTTGCCAAACCCAGAATCGAGTCCACAAGGTTTTGTGCCGGAGCGCGTTCCGGAAAGATTTCCGCCGGCGTCAGGTCCGGATAGCGGGTCTCACCGCCGCCGTCGCGCCGCATCACCGTCATCGTCCCGGACCACAATTCCATGAAGAGGCAAGCCTTGGTTCCGTATATGCGGACTTCATAAAGCCGGTTTTCCAGCGGAGTGGCTCCCGTGCTGGCCACCGAGGCGATGCAGCCGTTCTCCATCTCCACGTTCAGCACGTCGAAGATGTCCAGGCGGCATCCGTCATTGTGAAAACGCGCAAAAACCTGGGCCGCGCGGGCGCCGGTAAGGAACGTGAGGTAGCCTGCCACATGCGCCACCTGCGTGTAGATCTGCCCGCCGCCCGCCACCGCCGGGTCGCTATAGGTTTCCGCCTGCGGCTCAATGTAGGGCCGCCCATGGGTGGGAAAAGTGGCAGCGCCCCGGATGAGGTGGTCCACGGGGTTGGTCATCAGCACGCTGATCATGCGAACTTCCCCGAGTTCTCCCTGGGCAATCAGCCGCCGAGCTTCCTGTCCGTGCCGCGTGTGATGCCAGGGAAAACAGGAAACCAACTGCAGCTTGTTCGCCTGGGCAAGCTCCACGAGCTCGCGAGCCTCGGCGGCCGTGAAGGTCATGGGCTTTTCCACCAGCACGTGCAAGCCTCGCCGCAGGGCCGCCAGGGCTTGCGGGTAATGCAAGTGGGGAACGCTGCTGATGACCACCGCCTCCAAATCCTCCTGGGCAATCAGTTCATCGGCCGAAGTGAAGGTGCGGGGAATGTTGAAATCGCGGGCAATCTTGGCGGCGGCATCCCGGTCGCGAGTCTGAATCGCCACCAGCCTGGCGCGAGGGTGAGAGATGAGCGCGGGAAGATGAGCGTAGGTTCCCCACCAACCCGCCCCGATCACGCCGCAGACCACTTTGCGAGTACCGTTGTCTTCCATATGCACACGGAAGGCGGGAAACGGGATACGGGATGCGGGTCACGGGACGATGCGCGCCTTGTGAGTCCTCCCCGAATCCCCTTCCCGCTTCTCGTAACCCAGTTCCAAAGCGGGTGTTCCGTGCCCCGTATCCCGTATCCCGCTATTTGTAAGGTTGCAGATAGTCCGGGTTCAGCTCAATCCCGAACCCCGGTTTGTCACTCAGTGTTATGCGTCCATTAACCGGCAACGGTTCGCCGATCACCGCATCGAAGATGGGCCGCACCTCCGTGCCGCTCCCCACGCTGAGGTACTCCGCGTATGGGGAGTTCACGTTGGACATGACGAAGTGATAGTTGTACACGCCCGACCCGTGGGGGATCACCGGGATGTCATACGGCCGCGCCATCGCGGCAATGCGGCGGACGGCGGTCAAGCCTCCGCACCACTGGAGTTCCGGCTGGATAATGTCGCAGGCGCGCT
This sequence comes from Terriglobia bacterium, assembly GCA_049522495.1. GTDB lineage: Bacteria > Acidobacteriota > Terriglobia > UBA7540 > UBA7540 > Bog-366. Next base: position 13,216 of record JBEKNU010000183.1, on the reverse strand, counting down.
GGGAGAGAATGGAGTAATAGGCCTTGTAATCAAACTCCAGGTTCCCAATCGCCACCAGGATGGGGTTAATCCTGCTTCGCAGCTCCGCGTTCAATCCCTCCGCCCAACCATTGGGCAGCGGGTCTTCGAACCACTTCACGTCGCAATCTCGAACCCGCTGCGCGAGGCGCGAGGAAAACTCCATATCCCAAGACATGTAGCAATCAATCATGATCTCCATGTCGTTGCCGAGTACCGAGCGCGTTTGCTCGACGCACTTCTGCATTTTGTTCAGGCCATCGCGCCCGTCGGCAGCGCCCCACGGCGCGGCGATCTTCACTCCCAAGAATCCGCGGTCTCTCCACACCTTGGCGAAGTCAGGATGGGTTGTGATGTAACAGGGAATGCTCTCCTTGGTCTTGCCGCCCGCCAAGCGATACACAGGCTGGCCAAGCGCCTTGCCCATCAAATCCCAGAGCGCCAGGTCAACACCGCTCATGGCCATGGACGTAACTCCACCCAGGCCGTAGGGCATCACCGAGCGGTACATCTGGTCCCAAATCAGCTCAATGTTGAAGGGATCCTGCCCAATCAGGAAGCGGCTGAAATGTTTTTCGATGACGCCGCAGGCAAAAGGGCCACCGCCGTAGTTGGTGGCCACGCCGCTTACACCCTCGTCGGTGATGATCTCGATCGCGTAGGGGTCCTGGCCCGGTCCCATCCACTGCGTGCGGACCCGCGCGTACTGCGGGTAGAGCGACATCGGGTTGGCAATCAGCGAATTGGTCTGCCACCCGCCACCCCAGTATTGCGACTCTCCAAACTGCGCGCCCCGTTCGCCCGTGTTGCCGGCGCGAATTGCGTAAAGTTTGATTTCCTTGATTTTCATTGGGTCCTTTCTGAATCAGGTGAATTACAACCTGGCAAACACGCGAGCGAAGGTGGCGAGGGTTTCCTCGACGTCCCGCTCGTCATGAACGATAGAGACGTAGATGCGCCCGTCCGGAACCAGGATGACGCCCTCCTCCATCGCCAGGTACAGAAAACGCTGCAAGCGCTCAGAGTCATCCGCCAGGGTGTCGCGATATTCAATCAAGTCAGCACGAGTGGTGAAATGCAAGCACATCGCTGCACCGAAGCCGGTGACCTGGAGCGGGATATGGTGCTGTTGCGCAAGCTGTTGCAGCCCGGCGCGGAGCTTCTCGCCCGTGCCATTCGCGCGCTTGATGGCCGCGCCGCCATCCATCGCCAGTTCCTCGAGCGCCGCGTTAGCACCCGCCAGAGACGTAGGGTTACCGTTGAACGAGCCACCGAAAACCACGCCTCCGGTGAACATCTGCTCCATGATTTCCGGACGGCCGCCCACCACGCTGAGCGGAAGTCCACCGGCGACAGCTTTCCCGAAAGTGGCGCAATCGGGGATGACGCCGTAATGGCTCTGCGCGCCCCCCAACGCCATGCGGAACCCCGTGATGACCTCGTCAAATACCAGCAAGGCGCCATGCCGATGCGCCAAGTCCCGCGCCGCTTGCAAATAGCCGGGCTTGGGCATCAGGCAGCCACTGTTGCAAAGGACCGGCTCCATGATGACCGCGGCGACCTTTTCGGAATGCTCCACCAGAAGCCGCTCCAGAACATCCGCGTCATTCCAGGGCGCCACAACAACATTCTCCACCGAGTTGCACACCTGCCCGACAGACTCCGGCACCACATTGGGCCTTTCCCTCGGCCCCGTCTGCTCGGGCGCGGGATGGTGGCTGTGCAGCACCGAGTCCATCCAGCCGTGGTAATGGCCTTCGAATTTGAGGATCAGAGGCCGCTTGGTAAAAGCCCGCACCAGCCGCTGGACAAGCTGCACGGCTTCGCTGCCGCTGGAAGTGAAAGCCACACGCTCTGCGCACGGAACGCAGGCCTGAATGCGTTCCGCGACGGTAATTTCCAGCTCATGCTGCGCCCCGTAACTGTAAGGCCGCTCGGCTTGCACCCGCATCGCCTCCACCATGCGCGGATGATTGTAGCCAAGAATATTCGGCCCCCAGGCAAGCTGGTAATCGATGTACTCATTGCCGTCCACGTCAAGCAGGCGCGCGCCATGACCGTTGGAAAAATAAAGTGGCACGGGAGCTTTCGCCCGCACGGGGCTGCTGACTCCACCGGCCAGCGAGTGACGGGCCCTCTCGAATAGGGCGCGCGATCGGTCCCAGGTGCGAATCATTTTTCGGTTCCCTCTCCCCCGACGTAGACCGGAGCCGTGGATTCACGAATGACCAACTCGGTAGGCACCGTAATACGGTTTGGGCTCGCCGTCCCACCCCGGATCTGGTCGAGCAACGCGCGCACCGCCAGCCTGCCCACCTCCGCGGAATCGGTGCGCATGGTGGTGAGCGGCCGGTCGGTCTCCGCGCCCAGGTCATCGAAGCCCATAATACTCATGCACCTCGGCACTTCAATTCCCGCCACCGCCAGGGCGTCCTTGGCCCCCAGCGCCACCAGATCGTTGGTGGCAATCATCGCGGTGGGAAGGGGGTCCACCGCCAGAATCGTCTGCATAGCCCGGTAGCCTGAAAGCATGCTCGGCTGGAGATCCGGGAACTGGAGGAAGACCACCCAGCGGGGCTCGTAGTGTATTCCTAACGACGCCAGGGTCTGCCAAAAGGCGATGTATTTCTCTGAATTAGGAAATCCGATGAAGCCGATTTTCTGGTGCCCCAAGCCATGAAGATACGTCACTGCCTGCCGCATGCCCCCGGCATAGTCAATTCCCACCGAAGCCGAACGGTCGTCCAACAGCAAGTCGACAAGCACCAGGGGAGTGGCCGCCGCCCGCAATCGCTCCAGGAATCGCCGTGGGGCGCCACCCACCACCATGTACCCGGCGACGCCGGGTTCGACCGCCGGCGCCTCCTCCGTCAGGACATGGAAGAGCAGCCGGTACCCACTTTGTTGGCAGGTCTTTTGGACCCCGAGGAGGATGAGGTTGTACCCCACGTGAACAAATTCGAAGATATCTTCGCTGATGACAAAGGCGATGGTTCCCTGAAGCGTGCCCCCAGGTGCCCCAGAAGATGGGTCCAAAGCAGACCAGGCTTCACTTGGCGAACCCGCGACGAAGGTCCCCTTACCGGGGCTGCGAACCAGTGCGCCTCCCTCGACCAAAGACTCAATGGCTTGGCGGACGGTGGTGCGCGAAGTTCCAAATCTCTCGGCCAACTCGCGCTCGGAAGGGAGCTTTGCCCCTCGCAGGAAAGTTCCCCGCTCAATCTCGGCAATCAGCAGCAGGCGAAGCTGTTCGCGCACGGGTTCTGGGGCACGGGTCACGAGTTTAGGTGGTTTGAACCGCACTAGACCATTTTTATCAAAAGCAATAGGCGCTGTCAACCGTTAGTTTTGCAGGTATAATTTGTCCTTGACTAGACCATACGCGTCGACCATAATGACCGCGATAGACCAACTTTGGACTTCAAACCTGGGGCCAACTTATGGAAAATAAACCGCTTCTGCGGCTGGATGGTAAAGTCGCTTTCATTACGGGTGCGGGAGCGGGCATCGGGGAAGCCACGGCCCTGCTGTTTGCCCAGCAGGGCGCGAGTGTGGTCATCTTTGACCGGGACGGCGCGGGCGCTGAGGGGGTGGCTGGAGCCATCCGCGCCGCGGGGGGAAGGGCCCTTGCCGTGGCGGGTGATGTGCGGGACGCCCAAATTGTGAAGAGCGTAGTTGATCGGGCTGAGACGGAATTCGGGGGAATCCACATTCTCGTCAACAACGCGGGAATCTATCCCCGCGCAGCCCTCATCGATATGACGGACGAACAGTGGAATGAAGTCCTCGACATCAACCTGAAGGGGGTGTTCCACTGCACGCGCGCCGTTGCGCCGCAAATGGTCAAACGGCGCGCGGGAAAGATCATCAACATTTCTTCCGTGAACATCCACTTGGGAGCGCCGAATTTTTCTCACTACATCGCTTCCAAGGGCGGCATAATCGGTTTCACTCGCGCGTTGGCTCGCGAACTCGGCGATTACAATATTCACGTCAATGCCGTGACTCCCGGCGCCATCCAAACCGAAGCCGAGAAGCGCCTTGTCGCGCAGCAAGGCCAGGCGGGCCTGGATGCCGTGGCCGGTATCGTCGCGCGGCAGTGCTTGAAGCGTCGCGTTCTTCCCCCGGAAATTGCCGGCGTTTGCCTGTTCCTCGCCTCAGATTTGTCGGATTCGATGACAGGCCAAACCCTCAACGCGGATTGCGGAAACGCGCTGTACTAAAAAGCAGATTTCAGGCATCAGGTACCAGGGACGAAACTCGAAGTTCGAAACTCGAAAATCGCGATCGATGGATCGAGTTTCGAATTTCGATTTTCGAGCTTCGAACAACGAATTTCGGACGTGTCCTAAATGAATTCCCCTCTAGGCGGCATCGCGCTGGTTCTTATCGCCGGTGTCATTGGCGGCTCCGTTTTGGCGCCGATGAAGCTGGTCCGCACCTGGAAGTGGGACCACGCCTGGATGTTCTACGTCTGCAATGCCTACTTCATGTTTCCCTGGCTGGTGGCCTTCCTCACCGTTCCCCACTTACTCGCGGTTTACCCGGCGGCCGGCTGGAAAATCGTGCTGGCGACGGCCTCGTTCGGCATGTTCTGGGGGCTTTCGCTGGCGCTTTACGGCATCGCCTTCGACATCGTGGGCATGTCGCTGACGAACGGAATCATTCTGGGATCTTCGGTGGCGTTGGGCTCGCTTCTGCCGCTGTTGTTCGTGCCCGCCTCACGTCGAGGGCTGGGCCATTCCCTGGAAATCGCCGGGGCCGACGCCATCATGCTGGTGGGTGTTCTGATGTGCACAATTGCCGGCGACATGCGGGAGAAGATCCAATCTCACGCTGTGACGCGGGCGCGCGACCCCCGATTTCGCAAAGGCCTGGCGCTATGCATCCTCGCGGGAGTCATGTCCACGGCCTTCAACCTGGCTCTGGTAGTAGGCCAACCGATCGCCCACATTGCCGAGAAAATGGGCGCTTACCCGCTCTACGCTTCCAATGCCATCTGGAGTCTTTCCGTGGGCACGGGGGCGCTGCCCAGCATCGTGTTGGCGGCGCGCAAAATCACCCGCGCCAGCGCATGGCGGGGATTTGCCGAAGGCCGGGCCTTTTTCAATGGCGCCCTGTGCGTCTTCATGGGCACCCTGTGGATCGGCGGCACCGTGCTCTACGGCTCCTCCGTCAAGATTCTGGGCACCTACGGCGCCGTAATCGGCTGGCCCATTTACATGTCGGCGATGATTATTGCCAGCACCATCTGGGGCTGGATCATCGGCGAATGGAAGCACGTGACCGGACTACCGGTGGTTCTGATGGTCGGCGGAATCGCGGTGCAAATCCTCGCCATGGTCCTGCTCGGGAGGTTCCAATAATGCGCATTGCTGTCTTGGGCGTGCATCAGGAGTGCAATACCTTTTCACCGATCCCCACCACCATGGAGGATTTCCACCTGCTCCTGGGTCAGGACCTTGTGGATCACTGGCGCGGCACGCGCACCGAAATCGGCGGCTTCCTCGACGTCCTGAAGCGGCCGGACGTGGAAATCGTGCCCCTCCTGGTCGGCTGGGCCATCACCAAGGGCCGCATCCTGGAGCCCGAATTCGCGCGGATGAAACAGATTCTTGCCGACTCGCTGCGCGCCGCCCTGCCCCTCGATGGAATGCTGGTGGCGCTGCACGGCGCGATGTGCGCGGAAGGTGCCGACGACGCCGAGGGCGCGCTGCTGGAGCTCATTCGCGGGATCGTGGGCGCTTCCCTGCCCCTCTGCCTGACCCTTGACCTGCACGCCAACGTCACCGAGCGCATCTGCCGCCTGGCCGATGCCGTGGTCGGCTACCGAACCTACCCGCACGTCGATCTGTACGAAACGGCCACCACCGCCGGAGAAATGCTGCTGCGAATTCTCGCGGGTGAACCGCGCCCTCGCACGGTCATGCAGAAGGTCCCCATCATCGTTCCCGGCGAAAACATGCAGACGGCCTACGGCCCGTTTGCGGAAGTTTGGGGTTACGGTAAATCGTTTCAGACTCCCGAAATCGCATCCTTCTCTGTTTTCGGAGTGCAAGCGTGGCTGGATATCGAGGAGATGGGCGGTGCGGTGTTGGCCGTGACCAACCGCGATGAGGCCAAGGCGCGCGAGTTCTGCCGCCGGGTGGCCAAGCGCTTCTGGGATCTCAAAAAGGATTTCGAGGTCAGTTTCCCGCCGCCGGCAGTGGCCATCAAGGAAGCGCTGGAAACACCCGGGCAGCCAGTGGTTCTATCGGAATCCTCCGACAGCCCCACAGCCGGTTCGCCGGGCGACAGCGCTGACATGCTGCGCGCGCTCTTGCAGGGCGCTCCTGGCGCGCCAGCCACCCTGTGGCTGCGTGACGAAGCCGCCGTGGAGCTGGCCGAGAAGGCCGGACCCGGAGCAACGCTGCGACTTTCCCTGGGCGGCGCCTACGACAAGATCAACCGGCGTCCGGTGACCGTGGATGCCGAGGTGCTGCGCTTCTCGGACGGTAATTTTGTGATGACGGGCTCACAATATACCGGCATGAAAACCTCGATGGGCCGCGCCGCCGTGTTACAGGTGGGCGCCGTCACCGTGCTGGTTTCCAAACTTCCCGCCATCAACATCGACCCGCAACTCTTCCGCAGCCAAGGCATCGAACCACGGGAAAAGAAGATCGTGGTGGTGAAATCCGCCACCGCCTTCCGCGCCGAATACAAGCCCTTCGCCGCCAAGATCATTATGGTTGACACGCCCGGCGTGAGCACGCCGAATATCCGCTCCATCCCGTTTCGCCACGTGTCACGCCCCATCTATCCCCTGGATGATTTGGAATTCGATCCTTAAGGCACACCTGGAAGCGATCAGAATAGCTTATACGTCTAGTCAAGTCAGGCCTTTTCCGCTGCGGCCGCCAGCCCTGGGGGCTTTCTCCTGCGGTCATTGTGTCATGCATTTCGGGGGTTTTCGAGACTTCTTATAACTAGCTTATTTTCAGTATGTTCTCAGCTTTGGCAAGAGAAAAAGCCTTCTTCCGACCCTTTGTTTTCAAGATGTTCTCAGCTTTGGGGGTTTGCGCGCTGGATGGATATAAAGTCGCTATGCAATCTGTTGCCTTGAGGCTAGGAAGATGTGGCATCATCAAATCCTTCTTGCTCCGCGTGCGGGACGATGCGGCGCAGGATCAAGCCAGGAGTTCGCGTCCTGCCCGTACCGATCATAGCCAGAGCCTCCCCGGATTGAACGAAAGGGCATGCTCCATGAGTCACTCCGACTCTCCCCGCGCCGGGCGTGCTGACCTGCGGGCCCACGCTGTGGCTTGACCAGCGCCGATCCTCACCCATCAACTATACCCTATAAACCTGAAGTTGTCAAGGAAATAAGTTGACGGTTGGGGCACGGCCCCCTGGCCCCGCGCTAACGCCACATGGGAACTTCCTCGGCCGTCAACAACCGATGGAGTGAGCGAGTTGCACGGTTCCGGAAGGAGGCGGCCCGACCCAGACAGTTTCGAAAAAGGCCACCCAGCCGCCGCGCTCCGGGTAATCGGTTAACCTGTCCGCGCGCCGGCATGCGGGCGGATGAGTGTAGCCAGGGTCAATCCAGCCTGCACCATCAGGGCCACGCCAATGACCAACACGAACCCTTCAAAGTGTTCCGCTTGCGCTATCTTCCAAACCGCCCTGGCCCCGAGCGCGGCGATCGCGACCGCTCCCACCAAGACCGCCACTCGCGAGGCCCGTCCGGCATTTAACAGAACAACCAGAACTGTAACCAGACTCTGCACGGCGAGGAACGCAGCGACCACGATTCGCCCCGCATAACCTTCATGCCGAAGAAGGCTTTCCATCACGCCCAGCCAAATGCCCGCGGCTACAGTAAAGACACACATCAGCATCAACAATTGTTTCATGGCCCCGCCTTCCCGAATTCGAGCCGAAGCGAAACTGTTCAATTGCCCCAGATACCAATAATTTGCCCGCGCGCGGCCGCGCATCGGCAACTGTTCTTCCCGATACTCCTCCAGGAGGTCGCCCGAAATTGTTTCCCGATCGCGAGGCTTTAATAAGAGCAGGAGAGCGCGTTCCATCCAACGCGGCGGCTCTGCAGGTCTCATGCCCGCCCCCCCAACGGCCACTCCATCCCTTGCCACATGCCATCCAGCGCGGCCTTTGAATCGTTCAGCGCATGAACGCCCGAAGCCGCGATGCGATAGTAGCGGCGCCGGCGCCCGCCGCGCACCGGCGTGCCGCTGGCCAGCCGAGATGAGATCAGCCCCTTTTCTTCGAGCCGGTCAAGTGTGGCGTAGACTGCCCCCGCCGCAACCTCGCGATGGAGGGACCGCTGCACTTGGCGCAAAATCGCCCGCCCGTAAGCGTCGTTGGCGAGTTTCACCACCGCCAGCAGCACCGCCTGTTCGAACGTGCCAAGTAGTTCACTCATGATGTCTACATTGTAGACATTGAAGGGATGCGATGTCAAGGGGCATTACCTTGGCAGGAGTTAGGATCGCTTGCGATCTGAAACTCCAAAGACTCATGGGCTGGATTCAAAGTGGAAACGCGGGATAAAGACAGGCCGGCGTTACGTGCTTCCCCGCCATGGGGAAGAATCCAGTTCAGTTTCCCGAAGGCGGCTTTTCGTTACCCGCCTTTTGTTGTTTCAACATTTTCTGGATGCCCTGCGCTAATTCGCCGGGAGAATGAATTTTGAAGACAGTGCCCTGGCGGGCTTTGGTGAGGTGTTCAATGGAGTCCGCGAATTCGCGGCCGCCCCGCCATGAGGGGTAGTACTCGAAATAGAAAAATTTCCGATTCGTGGTTTCCCGAGGCTTCAACATCTCTTGCGGCACTTTGCGATACTGGGCCGTTGCCGGGCCCAGAAAGACGACAACATCCGACAGGTCATGAGCGATCACTTCCTGATTGCTCAACCCCGCCAGAAGTTCCAGCCACCCCAGCCGATTCTGCAAGTCGTGGGCGGAGATGACTCCTAATTCAAGGTCCCCGACCGCATGAGAAAGTTTGACAAAGCCGGATTGGTCAAATTGCTCCTGGCGGAAAACCTCCCGCTGCTGCTGCAAGCTGAACGCGATCAGCCGCACGGCCACGCACGGGGTTTGCTGGAGCAGCGAGGCGAGCGAAGACATCAGGAAGGAACGGTCCCAAGCGCGCAATTTGAAGACATACGGGTTGAGTGGGGCCACATCCAACAGCACCGTCAGGCGAATGCCCGACCCGTCGGGTTGCAACTTGCCGTCCCAGGGTCGAAACTGTAGGGGCCGGATCGTGTGCGCAGGAATCGCCTCCGGCACTTCCTGCTGGGCGCGACTGCGAACCCCGCTGATGCTCCAACGCTTTTGGTATGACCGGCCGAGATCGTCGACGGTTAAAACTGCAACCTCATACTTGCCCTCACCAACCGAAAAACCCCCGCTGCATTCAATCTGCGTCCCTCCGGGGTATCCGCCCGCCGGTACGGCAGGCAACTTGAAATATTCGCCGAAGAAGACGGGCACTCCCCCCTCCGGCGTCACTCGCGCGATAATGTCCACCACGCTTTTCCTGCCTTGAAACTGCCGCGGCGTACAACGAACTATAAAACCCGCGTCCAAACGAAAGGCGAAATCCATGGTGGGCATCCGCCGGTCGATGGCGCAAGCCAATCGGCCGCCCGGTGTTCCATGCTCAAAGAGTTGACTGGCGCGCTCCGCCTCATGAGCAGTCAAAGGTATTTGTGCTCGAGCCGGAAGGGCGTGTGCCGCCAAGAGCACCAGGATGAAGAGCATGCGGAGGGCACAATATCTGCTGTGCCGCCTTGCGCGTTGTGTCCGGGTTTGGCTCAGGACGCTCATCGGACTATGCTTTACCGGGGAGTGTACACCCCATGGCGCGCGTGGCGCATGTATTGCTGGCTTGCGCAGAGCGCAGCTCTGCGATTCGCGTCCATCTCCCGCGCTAAAACGCAGAGCTGCGCTCTGCGCAAGCCGGCCAGCTACCAACTCTTCCAGGGCGTGGTTTGGTTGCGGCCAGAGGCCGCAGGGCGCTACGGCCGTTTCGCGCATTCCGGGAATTCAGCGACGTACGTGTTGCCTTGGTACTCCAAGTCCTGATGGATGCCGATCTCGGAGGAGTAATATCCGTTCACGGTCATCTGCTTGAGCGTTACGAAAAATCGTTCGACGTCCGACCGCGGCTTGGCCTCGCCGGCTGCCGCGCGCGCCAGGGCATCGGCGAGGGAGGATTTCGCGGCCTCTTCCTGAAACAGTTGCAAGCCGCTGCGCCACTCGGCTTTCCACGAATCGCTCCCCGTGGAAACCAGGCGGTCTGCAAACAGGCTCACCTTCGCAGCATGAGCGCCGCCGGATTGGCGGTCGGCGGGGATGATCATTTCCATTGCTTGGTCCAGCAGCTCGTTTTCCGCGGGAGTGAAAAACTCAAGCTTGTAATCCCCCGCCGCCCAGGCCGCGCGTTCTTCAGGGTGCGCGGCACAGGTCGCGCCCCAGGCGTCAGAACGCGCCGTAAGCGCGCTCAGGGCAACGATTTTTAAAACGGTACGTCGGTGCATGGATAAGGAGTCGGGAGACCGGAGCCAGAAGTCAGGAGTCAGAAGTCAGGAGTCAGAACGTAAGCGCCCTTCCCCTGGCGCCTGACTCCATATTTCTGGCTTCTACCGTTAGAACGCCTTTCTTCTGTCTCCTGACTCCAGACTTCTGACTCCTCCCTTCAAATAATTCCCAGCTTGCGCTGCTTCACGATGTACTCCGCCGCCCGCATGGACAACGCCATAATGGTCAGCGTCGGATTTTTCTCACTCGACGTGGTGAAGCAACTTCCATCGGTTACAAACAGATTCTTTACGTCGTACGCCTGGCAAAAGCTGTTCAACGCGGAAGTCTTGGGATCTTTCCCCATGCGGATGGTCCCCACTTCGTGGCTGGCAAATCCTGCGGGGGCTGTGTTCACATCGAGGAATACCTCCGCCGAGAGTTGGGATGCGATTTGCTGAAGGCCTTTTCTGATTCCCTCCCAGAGGAGCGAGTCGTTCTCCGCGAACTGAAAGTGAATCACCGGAATCGGAATGCCATGCGCATCCACCTGATTCTTGTCAACGGAAACGTAGTTCTGCTGCGCGGCCATCGACTTGCCAAAGCAACCCAGGAAAAGGTATCCCGGCTGCATGGTCCGGACACGGCGTTTGAACTCTGCGCCGTAACCCTTCAGCAGCATCGCCTGGCGGGGAAACATGTAGGAATCAAAATTCACCTGAATTCCGTACCCGCCCGCGTAGCCGCGATGCGCGTCGCGATAATCGAAGCGCGGAATGTAGACGTGATCGGTGGCGCCATCCTGGTTGACGGGCTTGGTACCTTCAAGTTCCTTCAGGTACAGGCGCGCCGAAGCACCCACATGGCCGTGCAGGTAGTGCCCCACCACCCCGCTGGAATTTCCCAGCCCGGCGGGGTGTTGAGGCGAAACCGAATTCAGCAGCAGCCGGGCGGATTCCACTGTGGCGGCGCATAGAACCACGATGCGTGCTTTCGCTTCCTCGGTTTTTCCCGTGGCCGTATCGACAAAGGAAACCGCGCGCGCCCGGCCTTCGCGGTCCACAAGGATTTCGCGCGCCAGGGCGTTCTGCCGCAGGGTGAAATTTCCGGTGGCGGCGGCTTTGGGCAACATGCAGCCCGGCGAAGTGAAAATCGCGGAAACGTCGCAGCCGTCCATGCAGTGCCCGCAGTAATGGCAGGGCGGACGGTTATCGTAGGGCTTGGTCAGGACGGCCTTGCGCACCGGGATGAGGGGAATCTTCAACGCGTCGGTGGCGCGCTTCAGGATGTGCTCGCTGCACCGCCACGGCAGGGGCGGCAGGTAGTGCTTTCCCGCCGGAAGAATTTCGAGGCCGTCATCCGTGCCGCAGACGCCGATGATCTGCTCGACGCGCTCATAGTAGGGCGCCAGTTCTTCGTAAGTCAGCGGCCAATCGTCCTCCACACCTTCCAGCGTCCATGTGCGGAAATCCTGCGGGGCGTAACGCAGCGTGACGGCGTTCCAGTGCATCGTCCGGCCGCCCAGCACCCGTACGCGATCAACACCAACCTGGGCATGCGTTTCATAGCGGATGGATTTCCGCACGTCGCCCTGATAAAAGTGGGCCTGCTTCTCGCCGCGCAGATTGGCGAAGGGAAGCTCGTAAGGCCAATTGTGCGAAAGCAGGTCGGCGGGACGTACTTCCTTCCCGGCCTCGAGCATGATGACCCGGGCGCCGCCTTCGCACAGTTCCTTGGCCATGACGCCACCTGCGGCGCCTGACCCTACAATGCAGACATCGAATTCCTGAGTTTGACTTCCCATTTCTTAAGTCCCTATGAACCTATTATGCCAACGCCAGGAGGCTCTGGAGAAATTTCATTAGCCGGCATTTTCGCCTAGAGGTCGGCGCTTTCCGCCAGCCCCGCCGCGGTAACAGCGGCGGCGCCGAGCACTCCCGCCGAGTACCCCAGCGTGGAAGCGGCAATGCGCAGCTTGCGTTGCTGCCACACCGTGGTCCGTTGGGCCAAATTCTCAGCCAACGCACTCAACAACAGAGGATTGTTTTGCGCAAGGCCGCCGGCAAGAATCAGCAGATCCGGGTCGAGCAAATGCACGATGGAGGCGCAACCGATGGCCAGGTATTGGGCAAGAGTCTCAATCGCACCCCGGGCCGTGGAATCGCCCCCATTCGCCGCGGCGATGACTTCCTCCGCGGTATGGAAATTCCCTTTCGCAGCATAGCGGAGCAGGGCGCGGGCATTGGTGTAAATTTCCAGGCACCCCCGGAGCCCGCACGTGCACGGCGGCCCATCACGTTCAACGGGAATGTGACCGATGGCGTTGGCAAAAAAGTGGCGGCCCCGATTCAGGCGCCCACCCACATAGCAGCCACCTCCCACTCCGGTACCCAGCGTGATGCAGACAAAATCCGATTCCCCCTGCGCGGCGCCAAAGTGCTTCTCGGCGACCGCGAGGGCGTTCGCGTCGTTCTCCACGGTGACCGGAAGGCCAAACGCCTGGTGCAAATACGCACCGGGGTTAGCGCCCGTCCAGCCCGGAAGGTTTTCCGTGGCGAATACAACTTGGCCCGCACGGGGATCGACCCAGCCCGCCGTGGCAAGGCCAATGCCTTCAGGCGCAACCGCCCGGACTCGTGCTTCCTCGAGGCACGTGGCGGCCGTCT
>JBEKNU010000182.1:0-15323 GCA_049522495.1 Terriglobia bacterium | reverse complement strand
TGTCGAGATGAAACGTCATAAACTCCTCTCCGTCAGCAAACAAGCGACACTCTATGGTTACTCTACCGCCGAAGCTGCGGTTTGTCACCCCGAAAAGCATGTTGGCGTTTTGCGCTCCCGGTTGACCATGGTTTGAACCTCGGTAATGGCGGTTGGAGGGGAACATTCGCATGGGCGGAGGGAATTGTGAAGAGGGAATGGTGAAAGGGCGAATAGAGGTTTACAGTTGAGAGTCGGTAGTTAACAGCCAAGGTGTTCTTGATTCTCACTGTGAACTCTAAACTTTCGACTGTGAACTGATCTCTTGAATTCTGGATGACGAACAGAAATCGGGCGATGGTAGCGCAAGGCCCGCTCTCCGGCCTTGCGGCTTTTCCATCGGGATGTGGTTTTGGCCGTGCGGCAATTACCCGCACCGTTGGAAGAGCCGCAGGGCCGGAGAGCGGGCCCTGCGCTACGTGTCCTTGGTTGCTTGCTGCGGGCGGTTGAGCGCGTCGAGGAATCGGGGGAAGGCCTTGGCGTAGGTCGCGAGATTGTCGGACCCGCGAAAGTCCCCGATCACTTTGCTCACCACATCGGCCTTGCGGGGGTGCTCCCATTCGTCGAAAAGGTAATCGTCAATGCGGATGGGGAACAAAACATTCCTATGTTCGCGGTCTTCCTTCTGCAAGGCGCGCTCGATTTCGCGAATAACGGGCGGGCTTTGAAGCGAATGCTCGGAGCAGATCACCACCAGCTTGTCGTAATGCCGGACGGCGGTGTCAATCTCACCCCACACCGGCTCACCCCACTTGGCGTTTTCGTCAAACTTCCAACAACGGACGTTCTTTGCCTGTAAGTCAGCATAAAGCCGCTGGGCGAAGTCGTCGTCTTGGCTCGAATAGCTGATGAAACAGGAGTAGTAATCAATGGGCTTGCCGACGAGTGACCGCATGTAGACGATAAAATCCTCAGGAACGCCGCAGCCTCGGAGGAAGACTTCGGGAATGTTGCCCTTGGACTCATAAATCGTGTCGATGCCAATTGTTGAAGGGCCACGGTGCCTAACCGTTTCGAGCCCTTGCACCACGCTTAGGTCGTTCTTCCCAAAGATGGTGAAGCTGATTCTTGCGTTCGTCCAATTAGAGCTTTGAAAGCATGTCCCCCGCAGATTGGCCATGTGGAGGTCCGCGCCCGTAAGGTCTGCCGCAGTCAAGTCAGCGTCCCTAAGGTCTGTCGCTGAAAGATCCGCCCACTTAAGGACCGCCCCCTGCATATTTGCCATTTGCATCCCCGCGAATGATAGCTTCGCCCCGCTGAGGTCCGCGCCTTGAAGGAGGTAATCAATGAGGGTCGCGTCCTCAAGGTCTGGGGTTATTGCGGGATTCTCCGCCCTCCATTGATTCCAGACAGTAACCCCTTGATCGAGGATTTTGAGGTGTGCTCGCTTGGCCATGGTTTGAACCTCGGTAATGATGGTTGGAAGGGGAATACTCGCATGGACAGAGGGATTTGTGAAGAGTGAATGCTGAAAGGGTGAATTCTGGATGATGAACAGAAATCGGGCCAAAGCGAGTTTGCCCCCAATCGACAACAAAAGGCCGCGGACCTAAAGAACAGGTCCGCGCTATGCTTGCTTTGTCCGTCTGCAGACGGACGCCCTCCGGGCTTGCGGTTCCCGCAGCAGATACGGCTGTCCCTGGCCTGGGGCCCTTTCATTGGACCGAGATGAAAAGCGTTAAGGGGATCGCACCGGAACGCCAGGACCCCTCCCGCCCGAATCGGAATAACTTTTCGCAGCCTTGCTTCCAAATTAGGGCAATAATTTACTTGACTCATCCACTTGGGAGGGTCAAGATGAGGCGGGAGTGTGCGATGATGAACCGCTGTGTGGGGGTGCGCAGTGACCCTCCCTCAGATAAAAAAAAGAATCAAGGGCGAATGTGATTTTATCCGGTCTTTGGCCAATGCCTATACATGCTACGGCTTTCGGGGAGACCCAAAGCAAATAAAAATGGCTCTGCTAACGGCTTATTTTGATGAGAGTGGTAATCATGACGGAAACCATGTGTGCGTTGTTGCCGGATATGTTGGCATTGATGCCCAATGGACTTCATTTGTCGGTGAGTGGATACCCGCTCTTGGAAAGCAACAGAAGAATCTGCACGTGAGTAGCATTCGAAATTTCAAGAGAGCGGCACCGCTTTTTGAGAAACTTGGCGCAATTCCAGAACGACACCACTTACAAAGGGTAATAGGCGGAGTCAGGTGGAATGACTACAAATCCATCGTCAAGGGGAAACTTCGCAAGAAATTTACTCATCCATACATGCTGGCAGCACAAGCCTGCATTTTTCAAGTTGTCGGCACCATGTCAAGGTCGGACGAAATCATGTTCTATTTTTCTCGGCAAGACGTGCAGGAAAAGAATATGCGAGCGATGTACAAAATAGTATTTGAGCAACACAAGACAGACCCAAGGGTGAAGGGGATAGATTATATTTTTCCTGACATTACTGTATGTTGCGACCCGGCGGATTATTTAGCATTTAGTGTACGCGAATACAAATTGGACCCGCACTCAGTGAAGGCGAGAGTTACTTCTCCTATTCTAGGAGATGGTAAAGCGATAGGATATATCTATACTCCAGAGCGATTGCGCGAGAATGTTGAATTTCTGGTGAGTAGTGGAGCCAGCATGGCAACGGAAGCGATCATTGACCGAAGACGCATCCCAACGAGACATTTTCCAAGGTCGGCATTTTTCAATATCTTTGAGGATGATTAAGAAACAAGAGAGATGGGATTTCCCAAAGGAGCACAAATCATGGAGGAAAGCATAGCGGCCTGGATGAAGAAGACGGCAGCACAGGGAAATGTTAAATATTTCGTATTGGTCTGCCTGGGTGATGTGGACAGTTGCGAAGAGTGCAAGAAGCACAATGGCGATATGTGGGAGCCGGGCAGCCGCGAGACCCCCTCGTTTCCGTTGAAGCATTGTAAGTCGAAAGAGGGTTGCCGCTGTGAGCCGGTGGCAGTGTATGCCGATGAAGGCACCGTAACCTCGAATGTTCCGAAGGAACAAAAATGACCATTGAAAAACATCACTCGATCACGTTGGATGAAATTGTTGCCTATGAGTTCCGCTGTGGGAATCCTTCATGTGGGGCAAGGATGATGATTATCGCGGCTACTGGCGCTTCTGTTCCCGGTCGCTGTCCGCAGTGCGGTCATACCTGGCTCGAATCTTCCTCACCAGAGGCAGAGGCGGCAGAGAAGGCTCTGAAGCAATTGTTGCAGGCGTTTGCAAATGTAGTGAGGCTTAAGCGATTTCTCGGATGTGAATTGTATTTGCAACTTCGTTCATCAAAGGAGGGCGAGAATGCCGAAAGAAACTAGTCAATCAGAGTTCCAAAAATTCGATTCGGTTGTCGGAAAGACGCTCTCTGTCTCGCATGAAGAATTGCAGCGGAGAGAAGAGGAATGGAAGAAACAGCGCAAGCGGAAGAAGCGGGCTAAGGCTTGACCCGCTTCCCTCGTTTTTGGCGCTCCTTCTCTTTTTTAGTTAAGGCGCGTTTCGAGGTCGGATGTTTTTCCGGTGAGGCGATTCCAGGTGAGACGCTTCCCGACAATTTGCGATACAGCTAAATCGAACCGGCCACGGTCATCAAGGTCTTCGCGGTAGTTGTAACGGAAGGATTGCTCGTCGAGGTAACGAAACAGATGGAAGGGTTCAACGCTAATGTAGGTTCCCTTGATTCCGCGCTTCAGGAGACTCCAAAAGTTTTCGAGGGTGTTGGTGTGGACATTGCCCCGCACGTATTCCACGGCATGGTCAACAACTTGATGGAAAAATTCTTTGTCGAGTCCCTCATAGCCCACGAGAGCATCACTGTAAAGAGCGGAGCCTGCCAAAACATTTGCTTTCACCAATCCGTGAAGGGTTTCACGTTTGCGGTTCGGAATCACAGTTGCGCGAACATCTCCGCCCCGTTGCACGAATCCAAGAACTGGAGTTTTGTCTTTGCCGCCAGTGCCGGTGATTTTCTTTTCCCGCTTGGCCTTATGCATGTTGCGAGCGAGGCCGCCGATAAAAGTTTCGTCAACCTCAACTTCTCCGCCCATCAATTTTCCATTTTCATCCTGCAAGGCAAGCCGGATGCGGTGCATCATAAACCATGCGGTTTTCTGAGTGACTCCGAGGCCGCGCCCGACTTCATAGCTACTGATTCCGTTCTTGTCATTCGCAATCATCCACATTGCGGTGAGCCACTTGTCGAGTCCGATGGGGGAATCCTCAAAGATGGTTCCAACCTTGACGGAGAATTGCCGCTTGGTGTGATGGCTGGAGCATTGCCACACGCGGCGGCTCGGATTGAAGGTTACTTTTTCAGAACCGCAAGTGGGGCAGATCACGCCTTTAGGCCAACGCTTTGCCACAAGGTAGGCAAGGCAGTTGTCAGGGCTAGAGTAGAAGATAATCGCTTCTTGCAGGGTCTTTGGTTCGCTCATGGTTTGGTTCCTCACAAGCAAAAGTATACCAAAAGACAGTGGATGAGTCAAGTAAATTATTGCCCAAATTAGCTACAATACGGCCAGTATGATTGCATAGGTGAAAAACAATGCAGGTTGGCGATGAACTTCTGGTGGTGACCTTCGAAGGGGAATGTTTCGGAGCTCGCCTTAGGCATAAAGAATATAACCCAGGACGATCCTCGTTGGCAACTTTTTGGGTGCTTGAGGATAGGGTGTGGGAACGCCCCAATTTAGGAGTGGTCGCCTTCCTTCCTGATGAGACACGCTGGCAGCTTCCAGAGCGGGCGGTCCTCGATCGCGATCTCCTAGCATTGAACGGAGTCCGCCGCGCATTTGATTGTGGGGAACTCCACTTTGACGATAATGCGTCACAGGAGGGACCACAGAAAGAGGTTATAGTGTTGCTGAACCCCGCCGGGCTGGAACGGCATTTTGCTGTGGACACCCGTATAAAGTCGCTCATTTTGCACCGAGCGTACTGGGAAGGATTCAAATACAACCCTACGCAGGACCGGTGGCTCGATTTTGCAACGGACACGGAACTTGAATATATTGGGGCAGACCGAAACGCCATTCAACGCAACGTCTGGCGGCTTGGCGAAATTGGACTCTTGAAGTTGCATCCTACCGAGAAGACGATGGCGATCCCGAAAAATGAACTTATAGACGATTACGAGTCTGGTGCCTCGATAGGAAACGGACAGATTGAAATCTTCCCGGCGGACAGCCAAAGGGAGTCCTGTAACAAAATCAAGAAACTTCTAGAGTCGGCGAAATCCAGCCTCACCGTTGCTGATAATTACATCGACGGCTCGATTTTGGGCACACTGAGTGCCGTCCCCCAGCGTGTGCGGATTAGAATCCTGACTGAGCATGTCTCGCCAGATTTCACTGTCGCGATTGAGAGGTTTCTGGCGCGACATCAGATGGCGCTAGAGGTTAGGACGCACGCAAAAAGAATCCACGACAGATTTGTCGTTGTCGACGACAGTAAAGCATACGCTCTGGGCGCGTCCATAAAGGACGCAGGCAAAAAACTTTGGCACTTGCACAGATTGGATGATCGATTGCAACTAGCCAAGTTGAAGAACTTCCTTGGCGCAGAATGGGACTCCGCTGCCGCCGTCTGGCCTCCTCATTAAGGAACATCGCGTTTGTTCTGTGAGTCCGCCGTCGCCGGGTTCGACCGGTGAGAACGGGCGCAGGCTAAAGAGGTCTGTACCAGCCAACGGTGCGGGGGTCTCACCCACGGCGCCCTGTCATTCTGGGCCAGCCTCTTTCGGCAAAGGCCTCTCCAGTCGTTTGCGTATAAGACCCAGGGTCAGAAGAACGTGAATGACGCGGTCGCTTAGTGGCCGCGAGAAGTGCTCATGGGGAACAAGACCGTGTGCAACTCTGTTCCTGGCATTTTGACCGCGGGGGTCGGCAAGAAATACAAGGAGGTAGCGCCACAGGTTTTCGCCGAGGCACGCCTGGACTTCCGGGTCCCTAAGAACATCGTTCAAATTCTTTAGCTGCATCGTACCAATATTGTTTCCTGTTGGTTTGTTCGGTGGCGATCCGAGAAGCATTAGTAGGTTACGCAGCGCACTCTCAATTTGCGGGAGGAGTACGTGAACGCATTTTACGTGGTCGCCCAGCAGGTAGGCTGCGATCCCGTCCTGAATCAGACCTCTACGGTTGGACTCGATAGAGGGTGATAAGCAGACGAAGTCAGTGATATCGTCTGCCTTTGGGGCATATCGCTCCCTCAGTCTGTCAAACGACATTGCTAGGAACTGGTTCCTGATATCAATCGACTGTGCCATCTGCGCGTACAACTGCCCGTCTGGGTCCTCTTCGACCGAGCCAACTATCGCCGTAAACTGATCGTCACGGATACTTGCACTTGGAATCATGGAAGAAAACGGGTACTTTTCATTCATCTCTTCAAGGAACTTACGCGTGGCAGAAGCCGACTCCACGAAATGAACTGCAATTCTTTCCAGGGCTTTTCTAATTCCTCCTTCTGTCATTCTGGTAAGAAAATTATCGAGTTCCTGTGGGTCCAACTTCACTTCACGCGAAATCTTCTTCATCGAAAGAGGGGCTTGCTTTCCCTTTGCCAGCGTCGCCAGTTGTACACGCTTCGCGTCTTCGGCCATTTCGCAGCGTTTATAGAAATGCAAGAGCGGCTGAAGGTGTGCCATTGCCATCGTAGGGGCTTCCTTATCGGCTAGGGATTCGACCATTCGACCGTAGGCACCAACCACTCTATGAACATCCGTAATTAGCCCGGTCCTCCGATAATGCTTGGCCAGCCGATCAGCAGCGCAAAATGCCGCATAGAAGGCCGGTCCGAGAGTACTCGACCTGCCGATGCACACGGCCAAAGTATTCTCGAGTGACTCGATTAGGAACGTTTTCTGCTGCTGTGTAAGAGGCACTTTTTTGTTTTCGTACAATTCATCAAAAAGGAAGTGCCATGTCCCCATCTTCTCGGGATCGGCAATGGCATTGAACAGGTCAAACATCGCGTCCCGAACGAGCTCGATCCTTCCCCCATCGCTAATCGAGATCGCCAAGTTCAGTGCGCGGGTAAGATAGACAATTCCGACGGTGGAATCGCTGTAAAGATGCCTTCGCGCCGTCTCCACATATGCCTCGATCGCGGTGTGAGCAAATTTGACATTGGGCCGATGACCAGTGATTTTGTGAGAGAGATCCCATACTACATCAGCGTAGCGGGCCTTCATCACAGGATGCCCAGTGCTACCCGCGCGTTCCTCCCAGTACCGCACGACGTCCTCGTCAGCGTTCGTCAAATCAGGCTCGTATGTGGTGATTCCGTTTTCTCCCGTTCCTATACTCAAAGGTCGGAAATAGGTGCCCCATGCGGAGGTTTCATCAGGCGGTGTGGGGCGAAACTTGAATGGAGCTATCTCGGCCCACACTCCCCGATGCTGCTCTTCCGTCAACCCCGGCTGCGAGCTTGCCGATTTCCAAAGTGCGAACCCAATCTCCCTCTCGTCAAGAGGGGTGTTTTCACTGTCAAAACGCTCTCTCACTTCGCGAACAGAATCAGGAACCTGGATCTTCATTGAACCCCTTGGTGTGTAGAGCTTGACCGTCCGTGCCAGTCAGCAGCGAAGCAAGGTTCTTAAGAGCCAACGCTAGAAGCCCGTGAGCGCTCGCGATTGAGCGCCAGCAGGCGTTCCAGGATTTCGGCATCGCTGAGGTCCTCCGGCCAACCGTAGGCAGCCAGGACGGCCTTATCGAGTGCCCGGTGGCCATCCTCAAGCCATTGGGGACGCTGGTTGTACAGGTTCGTCAGAGTGCGCTTCTTTAGATCCGCCGCGGACGCCCCATGCGGATTCAACCACGCATTCCGACTCTCGACCAACTCTTTCGCTGCGATGGCGATTGCTTCCACTCGCGGGTCGTCCTTTGGCTCCTTTCCTGGGGGCCATGGAAAAGGAAACGTCTCAAATGTACGAGTGGACGTGTAGCGCGGCCTGTCTTCCAGAGTAGAACCCGACCGCAGAGACCACAATTGATGCAGCTTTGAGTGCACGACACCGAAAAAGTAATCGTCATCGCGCGCTATGATGTGCAGGGTGTGGTCGCCAATAACACCCACCTCCATCCATTTAAATAGCCGATGCTTTGCGACTTCCGGGGTGACGATGCAGCGTGTCATACCCACGATCGCGGACCTCAGCGCAGGGCGGCTTCGGCCGTGCCTCCACCAATACTCGTGCATGAATCCGTCTCGGCTCTTGTCCCGTACGGGTTTCACGACTGCGCGCACATACTCGAAAGGCAGTTCGTACTGCGCGGCCTCGGCTTGGCTCATGTCGGCAAAGTCGATTATCCAGCTATTAGTGGGCCTCCCTGTTACATCTTGACCGCCGAGCCTTTTCAGGACGACGTCCGCATTGCGCCGCCCATTCGGATTAACCGGAGCGGCCAACATCGATTGTGCGTCCGTTTCTGTCAGATTAAACGGCCCTCCCTTCATAATTCCAAGGAAGCAGAGATTCTGGTTTTCCCCCAGCGTCTTGGCATCAGCCATCCTCAATTCAGCGGTCAGGTCCTGATTGATTTCTCCAACCGGGCTCCCGTCGAGGACGTGCTGAGTCTCGGATCCGTCATCGAACCCGACCATCGAAACCCTGACGGCAGCGCCGTCGAGCACCCACGGCCGGTCACTCCACGCCATGAAGATGTCACCAGTTTCCTTTATTCGTTCTAAGACATGTCGGTTCGCACCCCTTCGGATTGCATTGGTTGCCAAAAGTCCCGCCCTCTTCGCAGTGCCCTTTTCGATAGCCGCGCGCGCCCGCTCATGCCAGTAAGTCACGAAGTCGGCGCCACCGGGAACACGTTCCTCGTAGAGTCGCCGGAGGTCGTCCACGTATTGATCCCCTAACCCTTCGCGCATCTTCTTGTCGCCCAGAAATGGCGGATTGCCGAGGATTACGTCCGCTTGCGGCCACTCCGGTTCCACAGGCTGGCCGTGCTCGTCGTGCGTCAATACGGCGTCCATGCGCCGGATGTTGTGGAGGCGCTGAAGAATTGGAGGAGGGGGCACGCCGAAGCCGTTGTCGTGCAGCCATTGGATGTAGCCGATCCAAACGACCACGGACGCCAGTTCCTGGGCATAGACGTTGATCTCGATACCGTACAACTGCGCTGGGTTCACTTGGTAGGGCAACAGGTGAGCAAGCCCGTGGGTGGCCCCGAAGACGCTCACCTCCTTCCACAAATCCAGCAACAACTTAAGCGCCACGTATAAGAAGTTTCCGCTGCCACAGGCGGGATCGAGCACACGCACGTGCGAGAGTTCGTCCACGAAACCGAGCAACAAGTTCCGCAACGCAGCTTGCAGCTTCTTCGCGGCTGCTTTTCCCGGCTTGGGTCTTTCGAGGAGTTTCTCTGCTTTGGCCTTAACCTCGACCCAACGGCGGCGCAGGGGAGCCATCAGCACAGGCTCGACAATCAGCAAGATGTCGTCACGGCTCGTGTAGTGCGCGCCTAACTGCGAACGCTTGTCCGGGTCGAGACTGCGTTCAAATAAGGTTCCGAAGATGGCGGGTTCGATGGCTGACCAATCGAGCGCGCTGACCCGCAGTAGGGTTTCAATATCTTCCACGGAGAGGTCGAACACTTCGGCGTCCGCAAACAGATCACCATTGAAGTGGGCGATGTCGTCTGCACCGAACGCCCCGCCGGTAGCCATGGCTGCGAACAGTTGAGCCAACCGCGCTTTGAAATCGGCGGGGCGGTGGCGCGTGCGTTCGAGCAGCACCGAGAACAGCTTGGGAGGCAACAGCCCGATATCCTCCGCGAAAAGGCAGAAGAGCAGTCGCATCAAAAAATGCGCAGCGCGCTGTGGGTCAACGCCCCTCGTTCGCAAGGAGTCCGCGAGGGTCGCGAACTCAGCGGCGGCCATCTCCGTTACATCTGCCGCGCTGCGGTCGGGCCGGAGCCGTGCCGGATCGGTGAACACGGCGCGAAGAACCTCGATCGGCGGTAGCTTGCAGTCGGCGGTTGCCTGGTTCTTCAGCAGGTCGTCAAGCGAGAAGCGATAGACTTGCTTTGCCGTGCCAGTGAAGTTGGTATGAACCTCGAACAGTTCAAGGTCACACACCACAAGGAGCGGCGGATTTTCCAGGTCCTCACGATATTTGAGGAGTTGCTGATACGCGACATTGAGGTCCTTGTGCTTGCCCTTGTACTCCCAACCAAAGCAACCGCGCTTCCAGACATCCGCAAAGCCTTGCTTGCCCTCGATGGTGGTTCCGCCCTTCTCAAACGTGTATGTCGCGCCGGAGAAATCCTCTGACGCTGGATGCGGCTCGACCAGCACGTCACAAAGCTCGAGAAAATGCATTTGGGCGCCCGCACGCTCCGTTAGGCCGGAGCTTCGCCACTTGTTGACAAAATCAGGCAAGGTTAGCGCTGGCATCTGAGTAGCAGCAAGACTGTAGCACATTGCTTAACGCTGTTGAACATTTCGCCACCTTCTGCGTTCATGGGTGTTATCGGCGGGCGCTCAAAGGTTCATGAACATACTTTAATGTCCCGGGGTGGATATTTTGGAGATGGACAAAATGCACCGGCGTTGGCAGTCAACTCATTCCCCGTGGGGCTGGAAGAATGGCTCAATTTGAGGACGTAGCGGCGAGTTCACCTCGCCAAATGGCGGCGTAAAGCCGCCGCTACTTCGGTGGAGAAGAGCGGCTGCGTAGGCGAGTGGTGCAGTGGCTGCACAATTGAAGAAATGTTGACCTTGATCCGTATATAATGCCACCTTTGCTCGACGGTGCAATCCTTTAGCCGGTCAACATGCCGCTCCGTACGGAAGCCGCCGCTCTCATACGAGCAAATCTCGAACAGATTGAGGCAGGCCAAAAGGCTCGCCTAGTCGAAATTGGCGCATTAACGCCGGAGCAGCTTGCGGACATCAACAAGCACCGTGGTGCACTGGGCCTCATTCCAGTTAGTGCGGAAGTGGTGTTTATTGGGAAGCATATCTACCAAAGCCGCATCGCAAAGGACGGGTACACGATCGACGACGTGATTGATCAAATCTCAAATGCCATGCACTCGGATTCATTGGTTCTTGACACAATCATGATGACGGCCATTGAAAACCCCAACCTGCGAGCAGACCGCTACGGCAATAAAGTCAGAGACAGAGCCGTTTTCGAATGCACGGCCCGTCACCCACGTCCTGAGTTGTTTTCGGTTATCCCTAAAGGAGACTTGATCAAACCACCAAAGGAAAAGGGCCACTCCTCGCGGGGTGGCCCTTAACAAAACCTAAGCGACTCACCGGGTAACTGGTTCATCCGGCTGCCAGTCGCTCAAATAGTATTATAGACTGCCCTAAACTATTGTCAAGTACTTTCTGTAGTTGGATGGATCGGGTAGCAGCGCGCGGCTTGCCGCAAAAGCCGCAAAGAGGAGAAATTCAGGCGGTAGTGCAGACGCACGCGCTTTTTGCGTTCGTCTGCACCTTTTCGTCATTTTGCATTTATGAAGATGTGGATGGACGTTCGTATTAAGGGCCGCAGCGGAATCCGTCCGCTGACGGATACCGCTGCGCTACCCCTTGGGGGAAATAAAAAGTTCGATGTCCGGGGTCCGAAGTCATAAGGACAGTGAACAGTGGATAGTGGCGAGTGGCGAGAAAGACAGTCCGATGTCCGATGTCCGAAGTCCGGGGTAACAAGGGCAGTGGCCAGTGGTTAGTGGCGAGGGCTGAGAGCGCTATAAATGCAGCGCCGCGGCCTGAGGATTCACACCTGGTCCCAGGGGTTGAGAAGATCGACGCCGAGCGGGGAAAGGGTGTCGGGTACCCTTTCCTCCCGCGGGTACCCTTTCGTCCCGGTGCACCGAAGAAGTCCGAGCTGCGCTACCTTCCCCCCCAAACCCCGTTGCGAATTCGCAGACCCCGGCGCAGGGTCTGGGCCAGCCCCGATTATGTTCTCAGGAATTCACTGGCAACGCCGGGTGTCAGGTGGGAGGAACAAGGTGGGGCAAGGAAAACTGCCTACTGCTTACCCGAGTTCTTGGCGATGATTGACAACCGTTAAGGGTGTACTGCGGTGGGGGACCGTGAGATAATAAGGGCATGGCCACGGGACAGACAGAGAATCTGAGTCTTCCGGACGGACTTCAGACCGAGATTGAAAAGGTCGCGCGGGCTCAGGAGCGCACGGTGAACGAAGTGCTCGCCGAGGCGGTAGATCGCTATATCCGGGAAAAGCAGTGGCAGGGCCTGAAGTCCTACGGCCGCCGGAAGGCCCGCGAACGCGGCATCAAAGAAGGCGACGTGCTGCGACTGATTGCGGAATCCCGCCGGGAAAATGCGCAAGGGCGCTAGCAGGGTAGCGCGGAGGTGGGCGCACTTCAGCCCTCCTCCGCGGCTCTGAACACGATGTGCATTTACAGGTTTATTTATGCAAAATGACAAAAGTGGGTAGCGCGCAGTTGTGCGCTTTCCGCGCTACTCCGCGGGGCTTAATAAGAAAAGCGTTCGGATGTCTACCCATGCGTAAGACGGGAAGGCAGCAGTGGAAGGTGGCTACGCCCACGTCGGTGCTACTCGCTGACTCACTCAAGAATTGTCGCAACCTTTGCCAGAACCTCGTTCATGATCGCATCAGGTACGTTTTCCAGCTTTCTGCCGTAGCGCGCGCCGAGATCCAGCGCGCGGGGCTGGTCGCAGCGGACCACGCCGGTGGTTTTGGTACCGGAGCCCGCGAGCGATACCGCAAATCCGGCGGTGCGCGCGAAACTCCCGCCGCTGGTGATGGGGAGAACCACGGGCACCTTGGTCAGTTGGTTAAAGGCATCGGGGGAGATGACCAGGACCGGGCGTCGGCCTTTTTGCTCGTGTCCTTCCGCGGGATCAAGGCCCACAACCCAGATTTCGCCACGCCTCATCAGATCAGCTCCTGACCCAGCGGCTGGCTAGAGAGCCATTCCCGGTCCTCTTTCGTGCGGCGGGCCTTGAAGTCGCACTGGGCAAGGAGTTCGTCCAGGGTGTAGCGGGGCCGTTTCGGCGGCTCCACCACCAGCCGGCCGCGTTCGATGGCAATGCCGACCTTTGCTCCCGCCCGCAAGCCCAGGACGTCGAGCACGGCGCGCGGTACCGCCAGCATGATCGAGCCGCCGACCTTGCGTAGATGGGTTGTGTGCATACCCCTTCCTTTCGATTATATTTCAATATAACATCTCGCCTGAAGATTTACAACACTAGGAGCAGGGTAGCGCGGAGGTGGGCGAACTTCAGCCCTCCTCCGCGGCGCTGAACACGATGTGCACTTACAGGTTTATTTATGCGAAATGACAAAAGGCCGCAGAGGAATCCGGCTGGGGGGCGCCGGATACCTCTGCTACCAGCAACCAGCGGGCAGCCACAGTCAGCGATTTCCTGACTGGGGGTTTTTGTGACGTGCGAAAAAGAAAGACCCACGGTCACGACACCGTTGCGCACAAGGTGAAGATCCGTATTCGGGGGTGAACACGGTCCAGCACATCCTGTAACCTCCAGCGCGGCACTCGCCATCATTGAAACGCACTGTACAACCGCACACGATACGTTCGGATCTTTTTTGGATCCGTGTTCAGTTGTCTGCCCTGATTGCTTTGGTCGCCATTGAGCCTGGCCGTGATCGTCCAGCCCGCGCCAGCTCTCGAAACCTCTTCGATGCTGGCGATGCCGGCCATCCGCGTATCGCTATCCGGGTCCCTGCTCATCTTCACGGTCAGGCCGCTGCCCACGACAAGAAACTCATCAGGCTGAGACTCGAGCAGCAGCATGCCTCCGTCGTTTGCCAGCAGCGTGCCGGTGGACCAGGCGCGCGATAACGACGCCTCAAACACATATCCGCCCAGCGCCACGGATTGGGTTGCGCGCGGGCTGTTCGCATGGAGCACCACTCCTCGGGTGCGTCCGGCGGCTTGCGCCACGATGAGCATGTCTTCCAGGCCGGAGATTGCCGCGTAAACCTGCATGATCGCCGGTTCAGGATCGGCAGGACTAGCGGGCGGCTGCAGACTGTCAATGCCGAAGGGGCAGAAGCCGATCGCTTTGGCCGCCCCGTAGGCATACAGCGCGTTCCAGGGGGCGCTGTCGATCTTCGCTTCCGGAATGAAAATCGGATTTCCCCGCATCTCGTATCTTTTCACCCAGTATTCGAATTCGGGCCAGTAGATATCAGGAGAATAGCAATCGATGGCCGGCGCCACCGCCCGATATACCGCCAGATAATACGGGTGCGGCCCTCCGCTGGGATACTCTCCGGGTCGTTCCATGGGGGAGGGGAGTTGTGCATTCACATACATCGGCAAGGGGTATTCCCTCTTTCCGGCCTGAACGACCGACTCGACCCACGTTGCGTATCGCCAGGTCATGAAGACCTCGTTGGCGGCCTCTCCGAATACTTCCCGCCAGGTACTGCCCTGCGGGTTGAAGTGAGCTGCCAGTTCCGGCGAGAAGTCCGCCCGCCGGGCTGTCAACCCTTCAACGAGCTCTCGAGGAACCGGGCCGGCAAATTGCCGGTCAGCTTCCGGGGAGCGATCTCTTCCGGGCCCCAGATATCCCATTTCGTTCTCGACCTGCACCATCAAGACCGTCTGCTCCTCCTGGTCCTTCTCACGCAGATGCGCCATCAGTGCTCGAAAAGCGAGGCTTTCGGCACGGAGCGTCTCCGTTCCGAAGGTCGACAGGATCTCCAGCGGCACGCCATGCACCGACTGCGCCCTGGGAAAGCGCTTCTCGTCGGCCTTCACCCACTCCGGCGCATATTCGGAAAACGCATTTTTCCAACTTCCAAACCACAATAGCACCAGATGCAGGCGATGCTGGCGGGCCGCGTCGATCCAATGGTCCAGAATGTTGAAATCGAAAATCTCTTCCTTGGGCTCCACCTGCTCCCACGCTACCGGCATCAGCACCGTGTTCAGGTGCAGCCGCGCCATCACCGGCAGTATGGCGTCGGCCTGCTCTGGCGTTCCGGCCGACGAATTGCCGAGTTCGCCTCCGCGGATGAGAAAGGGCTTGCCGTGAACCAGGAGCTGCTCAGCGCCGTTTTCCGCGCGAAAATGCGGCAGATCGGCCGCCTGAATCCCGGAGACAGAAAGGAAGATCAGACAAACCAGAGCAGAACTGGCACTTCGTACCATATTCGTCATGGGCCACCTCATTGCGATGCCTCGGGATTCCCGGTGGGTGGCGGAGCGTGGTCCGCGTCGGAGGGAGGACCCAGCAGTTCCATAAGGACAGGCTTCAACGCGTCTGCCCAGATCTGATA
>JBEKNU010000181.1:0-15348 GCA_049522495.1 Terriglobia bacterium | reverse complement strand
TGCCTCCCCCTGTGCTCGGGATTTGTGTTGGTCCACATATCCCTTAACAGGTTCGGGGCAGGATGCGCTACCCCTTTCGATCTATCGCGCCTTACCCACGAATTCCACGGAGGAACCATAAAAAAATGAAGGTTAGTCTGGCGATATTGTTGAAAACAAATGTAGAAAAAATGTCGCTTTTCGCCTCTCCACGATATTCATGAAAATAAGCGAGTTAGACCATTTTCTCCACGATATTGATGAAAAGAAAGGTGGTTAGGGGATTGTGCCAAGTGTCGGGTGTCAGGTACTAAGGGCGGAGAGGCAGGATTCAGGAGTCAGGACTTAGGTGCAGGTACTAAATCCTAGATCCTGGTACCTGACTTAACCGCTCTTCCGAGCCCAGAAGTCCGCGGACGCGAGCACAGGAACGATCTCGAAATCAATCAGGTCGTCCCAATGGCTGGCCCATCTTCGCAGCAGCTCCGGATTGGCTGCTTCCATTATTTGAAAGCAGCAAGTCCCGTTGGAATCCACCCAGCTCGCGTGGTAGGTAACGCCTTCTGGGAGCATCCGGCCGCTCCGTTGGAAGCGTTCGCCAATCAGCCCGATGCTGCCCGGCTTGAAATGCTCGATGACCATGAAGACCATGCGCCAAAGTCTATACCACATCGGCAATCGAAAATCGAAATTCGAGACTCGCAGCGAATCTCGATTTTCGATTTTCGACTTTCGTTCTTACCTGACACCTCATACCTGGCACCTCTGCCAGAGTCACCTTGACGCTCGCAGGAGGCGCGAATTAGAATGACCTATTATTTTTCGCACCGCACGGCGAGAAGAGGGGGGCTATGTTAGACGGTCCGATCCCGGAGGGGCTGACTTTCGATGACGTCCTGCTGATTCCCGGCAAATCCGCCATGTTACCGACGCAAGTGGATGTCGGGACGCGGGTCACTCGCAATATTACCCTGAATATTCCCATCGTCAGCGCGGCGATGGACACGGTCACGGAATCGCGCCTGGCGATTGCCCTGGCGCAACAAGGAGGCATGGGCATCGTGCATCGCAGCATGTCGATTGCCCATCAGGCGCTGGAAGTGGACAAGGTGAAGCGCTCGGAAAGCGGCATGATTGTTGATCCCGTCACCATTGGCCCCAAGAACCGGATTGCCGACGCGCTCGAGATCATGAAAAAGTACAAGATCTCCGGAGTGCCCGTCACCCAGGAGGGCAAGCTGGTGGGCATCCTGACCAACCGCGACCTGCGCTTCGAGGAGCGCCTCGACCTGACGGTGGAAGAGGTGATGACCAAGGACAACCTGATCACCGTCGCCGTGGGAACCACCCTGGAAGAAGCCGGAAAGATGCTCCACCAGCACCGCGTGGAGAAACTCCTGGTGGTCGATGACTCCTATAACCTTCGGGGGCTTATTACCGTAAAAGATATTCAGAAGAAGATTAAGTACCCCCAAGCTTGCAAAGACGAGCACGGACGCCTGCGCGTGGGCGCCGCCCTGGGGGCCACGGGCGATTACCTGGAACGCGCCGCGGAGCTGGTAAAAGCCAAGGTGGATGTGCTGGTGGTGGACACCGCCCACGGCCACTCCACCCGCGTGCTTGACGCGGTGGAGAAGTTAAAGAGCCAATTCCCCAACGTCGACCTGGTGGCCGGCAACGTGGCCACGTTCACGGGCGCGTGCGACCTGGTGCAATTGGGCGTGGACGGCTTGAAAGTGGGGATTGGCCCCGGCTCCATTTGCACGACACGCGTGGTCACCGGGGCGGGCGTGCCGCAAATCACCGCCATCGCCGATTGCGCGCGCGCGGCTGCCAAGGCCGGCGTGCCCATCATTGCCGATGGGGGGATCAAATTCTCAGGCGACGTTCCCAAAGCCATTGCCGCCGGCGCCAGCTCGGTGATGCTCGGCAGCCTGTTTGCGGGCACGGAAGAAAGCCCGGGTGAAACGATTCTCTACCAGGGACGCAGCTTCAAGTCCTATCGGGGCATGGGATCGATTGCCGCCATGACCGCCGGCTCCGGTGACCGCTACTCCCAGGAACGCGAGGTGGCCCGCGGCGAAGTTTCAAAATTGGTTCCGGAAGGCATCGAGGGGCGGGTCCCTTACAAGGGCCTGCTCGAGGAGCTCATTGCGCAACTGGTGGGCGGCTTGCGTTCGGGCATGGGCTATTGCGGGAGCGCCAACATCCAGGAACTGCAACAACGCGGGCGCTTCGTGCGCATCACCGCCGCGGGCTTGCGCGAAAGCCACGTCCACGACGTCATCATTACCAAGGAAGCGCCGAATTACTGGCTGGACTGAGACCCGCACCGTTCACCGGCACGGTTTCAGAAAGCGACCTCACCGGCCGTTCCCGGTCCCCACCCCTCACCCGGCGCTGCGCGTCATCTTTTTTCATACAATGAAACTGCCTTGTTTACAATATATTGTGTTCTGTTATTCATACAAATAGCAATAACAGGCCGGCAACAAAAGCGAGAAGACTGGAAAGGACAAAGGGCGCAGCAGGCGAATAGCGTTGCCAAATCCATCCTGCCAGAAAGCTGGCCGGGAACGCGGCAACTCCCACCACCCAATTAAGAACGCCGAAGACCGAAGCCCGCGAATCCACAGGCGCCAGGTCGGCGATCCAAGCCTTGATCACCCCTTCGGTCAGCGCGTAATAGATCCCGTAAACCGCAAAGAGAAACCAAACCAGTTGGGGCGTCCGCAGGAGGGCGAAGCCCGCGTAAACTGCCGCGTAAATCAGATAGCCCGCCACAATCAGCCACCGCCGCGGCACGCGGTCGGAGAGCTTCCCTGCCGGCCAGCTCAATGCCGCGTAGACCACGTTGAAGAGCAATCCCAGCGCTGGAGCGGTCCATGCGCTCATGCCGAGGTTCTGCGCGCGCAGAATGAGGAACAAATCCGAGGAATTGCCGAGAGAGAACAGCCCCACAGCGGCGAGAATCAGAAGCAGCTTGCCACGCGGCAATGGCTTGGAGCTCCCCGCCGGGCGCAAGGATTGGGCCGAGGGGCTCGCAGGCCGGCGCACTTCCTTTACCGCGAACCACACCAAGAGGACACACACCAAACCTGGAATCGCCGCCATCCAAAAGACGCCGCGGATTTTCCCTGCAAACAACCGCAGGAAAAGGATCGCGCCCAGCGGTCCCGCAATTGCTCCCGCGGTGTCCATGGCTTGGCGCAAACCGTATCCCGCCCCGCGATGCGCAGGGTCAACGGAATCCGCCATCAGCGCGTCGCGGGGAGCGGCGCGAAACCCTTTGGCGGCGCGGTCGGCGAATCGAATCCAGAAGACCTGCTGCCACGAATGCGTCACCGCGAGCAGCGGCTTCACGATATTGGCTAACGTGTACCCCGCCGCGGCCAGAGGTTGGCGACGGCCGAGGAAGTCGGAAAGCCAGCCGGAAAGCAGACGGGAAAAGCTCGCCATGGTTTCCGCGGCTCCTTCGATGAAACCGAAGGCCATGGGTGGTGCGCCCAACGCCGTGACCAGGAACTGCGGCAGAAGCCAATAACTCATCTCCGTAGAGGTGTCGTTGAAGAACGCTACCCAAGCGAGGATCCACACATTCCTCGGCACGCGGGCATCCGGCTTTGCGGGCGCGCTCGCCCCAACGGATTGTTCATTTCCCATCGCCGTATTGTACCCACAAAAGGAAAATCCCGGCCCGATGCAAAATCCATCGGACCGGGATCATTAAACTCAAGCCTGGAAACTGGCCGCTCTGCCAGCGTCTATTTCTTATCGCCCTCTTCTTCTTCGGGTGGAGGCGCCGGCTCTTTGGCTTTGGCCTCTTCAGCGGCTTTTTGCTGAGCCTCAGCTTTCTTGGCGCGCTTGGCGGCGAGCCGTTGGAGGACTTCACTACCCACAAGCTCGAGCACGGCCAAGTCCGCGCCATCACCCCGGCGCCAGCCGGCGTGGACCAGCCGCGTGTACCCACCCGCCCGCGTCGCATACCGCTTGGAAAGCTCATCAAAGAGGAACTTCACGGCGCTGGGATCGAGCAGGTAGCTGGCGGCCTGCCGCCGGGCTGCCAGGTCACCGCGCTTCGCAAGGGTGATCATCCACTCCGCCAGCGGGCGCGCCGCTTTGGCCTTGGCCACGGTCGTCTCAATCCGCTCCCGCTGGATCAGTGAGGTCACCAGATTCCGCAGCAGCGCGCGGCGGTGCTCGGTGTTCCGGCTCAGCTTCCTTCCGTAATTACGATGTCGCATATGGTCGATTACCTATCCCTAAACTTGTGGTTGCGGAGGCTCAGGAGGTGGAATCATCGGGTTGCCTTTCTCATCAAATTTCAATCCCAAGCTCAACCCCATGACCGCAAGAATCTCTTTAATTTCATTCAGAGATTTTCGTCCGAAGTTCTTGGTCTTCAGCATTTCCTGTTCGGTCTTCTGAACGAGCTCGCGAATGGTGGTGATATTGGCATTTTTCAGGCAATTGTAGGAGCGAACAGAAAGCTCCAATTCTTCCACCGAGCGGTCCAGATTCTCGTTGTAAACGGGCGCCGGACGGTCCTGCGGCACTTCCTGCACCTCCGCCTCCTCCTCGAAGTTGATAAATATGTTCATGTGGTCCTTCAGGAGCTTGGCGCCCAGGCCCACAGCGTCCTGCGGAGTGATCGCCCCGTTCGTCCAAACGTCGAGCGTCAACTTATCGTAATCCGTCATCTGTCCCAACCGCGCTGCTTCCACGGTGTAATTCACTTTGCGCAGCGGCGAATGGACAGAATCGACGGGGATGTATCCAATGGGAAGATCCTCATCAAAGTTCTTTTCCGCCGAAACGTACCCGCGGGCAATCTTGACCCGCATTTCGATGTGCAGGCTGCCGCCCTCGCTGACGGTAGCGATGGACACATCCTTATCGAGAACTTCCACGTCCGCATCTTCCTGAATCATCCGCGAAGTCACTTCGCCGGGCTTGGTCACATTCAAGGTGAGCGTCTTGGGACCCTCCACGCTCATCTTCAATGGGATTTGCTTCAAGTTCAAAATAATATCCGTGGCGTCTTCCACCACGCCCGGAATAGATGAGAATTCGTGCATGACGCCTTCGATGCGCACTGCAGTGATGGCCGCGCCTTCAATCGAGGAGAGCAGCACGCGCCGCAGGGCGTTGCCGATGGTTGTTCCGAAGCCACGCTCAAAGGGTTGCGCGGAAAACTGTCCATACTTGTCCGTCAACGTATCGGTGTTTGCTACCAGGCGCTTCGGTTTCTGGAATCCTTTCCAAAGCATCGCTTTCAAACCTCCCTTGGGGCCCGCCTTGGCGGGCCTCCTCTCGTGCACGCCGATCCCTACTACTTCGAGTACAGTTCGACGACCATCTGTTCCTGAATCGGGAAATTCACATCCTCACGTTTAGGCAGCGAAATAACTTTCGCCTTCAGGCCTTCGCGGTCCAATTGCAGCCAGGGTGGAACACTTCGGCCCCCGGAAAGATCCAGGGAGCGTTGCACGGCCGCCATGTTGCGGCTCGTTTCGCGCAGGGCGATCTCCTGGCCGGGGACGACGGCGAACGAGGGGATATTCACCTTACGTCCCGAAACCTGGATGTGGCCGTGGCGCACCAATTGCCGCGCCGCGGCACGTGAAGAAGCCAGGCCCAGCCGGTAAACGGCATTGTCCAGCCGCCGCTCCAGCATCAGCAATAGGTTCTCGCCGGTTATGCCTTTCATCCGCGCGGCCTTCTCAAAGTAGCTGCGAAACTGGTCCTCAAGGATGCCGTAAAGACGGCGCAGTTTCTGCTTCTCGCGGAGTTGCAGTCCGTACCCGACAATTTTGGGGCGACGGGATTTCCCATGTTGTCCCGGAGCGAAGTTACGCTTTTCGATTTCGCACTTGTCGGTCAGGCACCGCTGCCCCTTCAGGAACAGCTTGACCCCTTCGCGCCGGCATAGCCGACAAACCGCTTCACGATATCTTGCCAAACTAACCTCCTCAGAAACGCGAACTTCCAATTTCGTCCTAAACTCTTCGGCGCTTTGGCGGGCGGCACCCATTATGCGGAATGGGCGTCACATCTTTGATATTCCGCACCTCCAACCCGGCGGTGGCCAGCGCGCGAATGGCCGACTCCCGTCCGGCTCCCGGCCCTTTCACCCGCACCTCCACGCTGCGCATGCCATGGTCACGAGCTGCGTTGGCTACGCGCATCGCCGCCTGCTGCGCGGCAAAGGGCGTGCCCTTGCGCGAACCCTTGAAGCCCATCGAACCCGCACTCGACCAGCAAATCACTCGGCCGTCCGAATCCGTAATGGCCACGTGGGTATTATTAAATGTGGCCTCGACATGCACGATCCCGGTGGGGACAATGCGCTTTTCCTTTTTCTTGAAAACCTTCTTCTTGCCTGCCTTTGCCGCGGCTTTTGCCATGAATCCTCTCTCTAGCTTCCGTGTGCCAAGTGTAGAATATCAGCTTCTCCTGACACCTGCTTTACGTCTTCGCCATGGAGCGCTTCTTGTTGGCCACCGTGCCCTTACGCGGTCCCTTGCGCGTGCGCGCGTTCGTGTGGGTGCGCTGGCCGCGGACCGGCAGACTGCGTCGATGCCGCATCCCGCGGTACGATCCTATTTCGATCAAGCGCCGGACGTTCATTGCGGTCTCTTTGCGCAGGTCACCTTCCACCGCTCCCTCTTCTTCCAGGATCGCACGGATTTTTCCGGTCTCGTCTTCGGTCAGGTCCTTTATCTTCTTGTCCGGGTCGATGCCCGACCGCATGAGAATGGAAAGTGCTCGGGTCCGGCCGATTCCATAAATGTAGGTCAGACCAATTTCCGCGCGCTTTTTGGGCGGCAAATCCACGCCCGCAATTCTTGCCATTTCAAGCCTCCCCTCTTATCCACCTTCGGCGCAACGCCGAAAAATTCAGTCGCGCGGCGCCGGCACGAATCATCCTTGCCGTTGCTTGTGCTTGGGGTTCTCGCAAATCACCCGCACCACTCCCCGCCGCCGGACAATCTTGCACTTGGCGCAAATTTTTCGAACTGACGAACGCACCTTCATAAATCACCCTCGTATAGTCTTAGGTACCCGACACCAAGATCGAAAACCGAAACTCGAAATCCAGCATCCATCCCGGGCATTTCGAGTTTCGTTCTCTCACAGGCACCTGTGACCTGGCGCCTACTTGTACCTGAACACGATCCGGCCGCGCGTCAGGTCGTAAGGGGACAACTCCACGGCAACCTTGTCGCCAGGGAGAATGCGGATAAAGTTCTTCCGCATTTTCCCCGAAATGTGGGCCAGGACCTGGTGCTTGTTGTCCAATTCGACTCGAAACATCGCATTGGGTAATGCTTCCAGCACCGTAGCCGTAACCTCGATCGCATCTTCCTTCGCCATACTTCTCTGGGGCCTCAACCCCGGCGCGGCACCCATCGGGCAGGGCGCAGCGGGGAGAAACTAAAGACGTGTCAAAACGTCGGGTCCATTCTGGGTGACCGCAACCATGTGCTCGAAATGCGCCGATAGCGTTCCGTCCACCGTGACGGCTGTCCAGTTATCATCCAGGACTCGCACGGCGGGCCCGCCGGCGTTCACCATGGGTTCAATGGCAAAAACCATGCCCGTTTTCAGCAAGGGCCCATGGCCCGATTGGCCAAAGTTGGGAACCTGCGGTTCCTCGTGCATTGCCTTGCCAATCCCGTGGCCTACAAACTCCCTCACCACCGAATATCCGTTTTTTTCGGCATGCTGCTGCACGGTCGCCGAAATATCACCTAAGCGACTTCCCAACTGCACTTTCTTAAGCGCCAACTCCAGCGCTTCTTCCGTCACCTTCAGCAAGCGCTGAGCGGATTCGCTGATGGTTCCCACAGGGACCGTTATGGCAGAATCACCATAATAACCATCCAGCACCACGCCCGTATCCAGGCTAAGGATATCGCCTTCCTTCAGAGTGCGGCGTTCCGAGGGGATGCCGTGAATAACCTCGTCGTTGACCGACGCACACAAACAGCAGGGATAACCTCGATACCCTTTGAACGCGGGCCGCGCCCCCAACTCCTTCAACCGCTTGGCCACAAACCTTTCAAGGTCCAGCGTGCTGACCCCTGGCCGCACCCGCTCGCGTATTTCGTTCAAGACCTGACGGACCAGCCTGCCGCTGCGCCGCAGCTTCTCGATTTCGGCCGATGACTTACAGATAATCATGCCTTTGAAAGATAATCCAACAGTCCCTTGGCAATTACCCCGGGCTCCTTACTGCCGTCCACTGCCAGCAGAGCCCCCTGGCTTCGATAGTACTCGATCAAAGGGCGGGTTTGCTTATGGTACGCTTCCAGCCGCTGCCGGATGGTGGCCTCGTTATCGTCTGCCCGGTGCAGCAGCTTTCCGCCATCCTTATCACAAATCCCCTCGACCTTGGGCGGATTGAAGTAGATGTTGTAGATCTCTCCGCACACAGAACAGGTTTGCCGGCCGGTCAAGCGCTTCAAGAGCAACTCCTCATCCACCTCGATATCCATCACCTGCGGCCGCTCTTGGCCTTTCGCCGCGAGCATCCGATCCACAAACTGCGCTTGCGAGATCGTGCGCGGAAAACCATCGAGGATGAAACCCTTCTGGCAATCCGGTTCGTTCACGCGCTCTTCCACGATGCCGCAAACCACCTCGTCGGGGACCAGCCCACCGGCTTCCATCTTTGCCTTCGCCGCCAATCCCAGCGCGGTTTGTCTCTTCACCGCGTCGCGCAAGATATCGCCGGTAGAAATCTGGGGAATGCCGAAATGCGTGGCAACCTCCCGCGCTTGCGTTCCCTTCCCCGCACCAGGGGCTCCCAAAAAAATCAAAGCATGCGCGCGCATGGCTTCCCTCCGCCCGCCCAATCAAGTAGACCGCCGTCCCCGAATCCTTCCCTTCTTCAAGAACCCTTCGTAATGCCGCATGATGAGCTGCGCTTCCACCTGCTGCACGGTATCCATGGCCACTCCCACCACGATCAGGAGGGACGTTCCACCAAAATAGAAGCTCACGTTCAACCCGTGCAAAACCCAACCCGGCAGGTGAGAGTCGAACCAGAGCCCGCCCATCCAAACTGGCAGGTGATTCAGGCGAAGCCCCGCCAGCATAAGTTCAGGGATGAGTGCGACTAGGGCCAGATAGAAGCCCCCCACCCAGGTGATTTTCGTTAAGACATCATCCAGGTAGTCAGCGGTGCGCTTGCCCGGGCGGATTCCCGGCATGAACCCACCCTGCTTACGGACATTATCGGCAACCTCGTCCGGGTTGTAGACAATCGAAAGGTAGAAGTGGGCAAAGAAAATAATCATGAGAATGTAAGTCAGCGTGTAAAGCGGCTCCCCATAGGCAAACACCTTGGAAAACCACGTCAAACCAGCGCCGACATAACGAATCATGGCGTAACCGCTTTGATCCAGGTGAAATAAACTCAGCGTTTGCGGAAAAGTCAGAATCGAAACCGCAAAGATAATCGGCATCACCCCGCCGCTGTTCACTTTGAGCGGCAGGTGGGTGGAAACCCCACCCATAATTCTGCGCCCCACCACTCGTTTCGCATATTGGATAGGGATGCGCCGTTCACCGCGTTCCACAAAAACGATGCCGCCGACAATCGCCAGCATGAAGCCAAGAAGCAGAAAGAGCACAAGGAAATTCCAGGTGTGACTGACGAAGACCTTTTCATAAAGGTCGGCCGCGGCTCGAGGCAGCCCCACCACGATGCCGGCGAAAATCAACAGCGACATCCCGTTGCCGATGCCGCGCGCGGTGATCTGTTCTCCCAACCACATAATAAATATGGAGCCTGTCGTCAGCGTCAGCACCGTGCTGAAAACAAAAGCAGGGCCCGGATGATTGACGAGAGCGGTCCCCGCGGCCGTCTGTTTCTCCAGGGCAATGGCGATGCCGAAAGCCTGGAACGCGCTCAAGCCTACCGTCAACCAGCGGGTATACTCGGTTATCTTTCTACGGCCAAGATCGCCTTCCTTCTTGAGTTTCTCGAGGTGCGGTGAAACCACCGTGAGCAATTGCAGGATGATCGAAGCCGTAATATACGGCATGATTCCCAAAGCAAAAACCGTCAGGCGCCGCAGGCTGCCGCCGGAGAACATCGCCAGCAGTCCAAACAGCGAGCCCGCCATCTGGCTGAATGCCTGCTCGAAAACATCGGCATTGATCCCGGGGGTGGGGATAAACGCCCCCAACCGGTATACGGCAAGCATCCCCAAGGTGAAGAGGATGCGTTTTCGTAAATCCGGAATCTCGGTAATGCTTTTCAGGGATTCGAGCATTACGAAATAACCTCAGCCTTGCCGCCGGCTTTCTGGATCTTCGCCAGGGCGGACTTGGAAAAAAGGTGTGCGGAAATGTGCAGCGGCAACTTTAATTCGCCGTCGCCGAGGACTTTCAGTCCCGCGCCCAGTTGCTTCACCAGGCCGCGGGCGACGAGAAGCCCCGGCGTAATTTTCTCTTCCGCTTTAAAGTCTTCAAAGTCTTTCAGGTTCACGACGGCGTATTGCTTGCGAAAAATGTTGGTGAAGCCCCGTTTGGGCAGGCGGCGGTGGAGCGGCATCTGTCCGCCCTCGAAGCCCGGCCGCATGCGCATGCCCGCCCTGGACCGCTGGCCTTTCGAGCCGCGGGTGGCCGTTTTCCCGTGCCCTGAGCCCATTCCTTGACCGACTCGTTTGGAGCGCTTGTTAGCCCCTACCGGCGGTCGAAGTGTTCCAATGTGTGTCGTCATATGTCTTCAGCCTATTTCTTGCTCGCCTTCGCTGGCTTGCTTCCCTTTGGCGCAGACTCTTTCTTCTTGCTTGCTTTGGGTGAAGATTCCTTTTTCTTGCTTTCTTTTGCGGATTTTACGCTTGGGGCTTTAGCTGGCGCCCGAACCTCGCCTTCTTCCGCGGTTTCCGGAACTCCGGCCGCCTCACCCGTTGCCTCCGGCGTCGCCTCTGGAATGGCTTCGACGGGCGCAGCGGGCGCAACCTCCGGAGCGTGAACCGTGTATTCCGGTATTAAGGCCCAAGCCGGAGCCGTCGGCTCAGGAACAATCTCCAGCAGGTGGGGTACGGCGGCTACGATTCCCCGAATCTGCGGGGTATCGGGGCGCACCACCGTATGGTTCAGCTTGTTTAAACCCAAGCTCCGCACGATCGTCTTCTGGTGGTAGGTGAACCCAATCCCGCTTCTCACCCACTTAATCCGAATCATCTTGAGGGTCTTTTCCGGCACTTTTCCTCAACCTCGTTAGATTTCTTCCGGGCTCTTGCCACGCGTTTCGGCGACCTCTTGCAGGTCACGCAACTGGAGCAAAGCATCCATGGTCGCCTTTACAACATTGTAGGGGTTGGTGGTACCCAGAGATTTGGTCAAAACGTTTTGAATCCCCGCCGCCTCCACCACCGCGCGCACTGCGCCTCCGGCGATCACTCCCGTGCCAGGCGGTGCGGGCTTCAGCAACACTCTGCCTGCCCCGTAA
Source organism: Terriglobia bacterium (assembly GCA_049522495.1). Lineage (GTDB taxonomy): Bacteria > Acidobacteriota > Terriglobia > UBA7540 > UBA7540 > Bog-366. The sequence goes on along the minus strand of JBEKNU010000181.1, from coordinate 3,899 downwards.
TGGCCCGTGACGGTATGGGCAATCGACCCCTGTGAGACATTCACCTTGGCCAGCGATTTCTTTGCCGACTCGATCCCTTTGCGAATCGCCATGGGCACTTCGCGCGCCTTGCCGGAACCATAGCCGACTATGCCGGCGCCGTCACCCACGACGACGAGCGCCGCAAAACTGAGGTTCTTTCCGCCTTTAACAACCTTGGTAACGCGATTAATGGCGATTACCTGGTCCTTGAGCTGCAACGCATTCGGGTCAATCCGATTGGCCAAATCTTCCTCCCGCCGTATCCCCTAGAATTTCAGTCCCGCCGCGCGAGCAGCGTCGGCCAGCGCTTTGACGCGCCCGTGGTAGGCATAGCCGCCCCGGTCGAAGACCACGCCGGGAATTCCCGCGGCGATGGCGCGTTGGGCAAGAACCTGCCCCACCACCTTTGCCGCGGAGACGTTCCCGCCACTCTTGAGCGTCTTGCGTACTTCCGCGTCGCGCGTTGACGCCGCGACGAGAGTGTGGCCAGTGGTGTCGTCAACCACCTGGGCATAAATATGCTTGAGCGATCGAAAAACATTTAAACGCGGCGTTTGCGCCCGCCCGCTCGCCCGAGTGCGGATTCGCACATGAATCCGTCGGCGCGCCACGTCTTTGGAAACGATCTGTAACATCAGCCTCTCTCCGCTTTCCTCAGCCCCATACTATGCTGTCTTGCCTGCACCACCGGCGGCCGCCGCAGCCTTGCCGACCTTCTTCTTCAGGCGCTCGCCGGTGTACCGGATACCTTTGTTCTTGTACGGATCAGGAGGCCGCAAGCCGCGAATCTTCGCCGCCACGTGCCCCACCAGTTGTTTATCCGCTCCGCTGACCACGAGATGCGTTTGCTTCTCCACGTTGATGGCAACCCCGTCGGGAACCGGGAACTCGATGGGGTGCGAATAACCCAGAATAAACGCAACCGCCTTGCCCTTGGACTCGGCTCGATAGCCGATACCAACGATGTCCAGGTGCCTTTCAAAGCCCTGGGTCACACCCTGAACGGCGTTCGCGAGCAGGCTTCGGGCCAGCCCATGCAAGGCCGCCTGTTCGTCCCTTTCGCGTTTCAGGAGCAAATGGCCGTCCCGCTTTTCCAACTGGATTCCCTGGGGAAGAGGAATCCGCAAAGTTCCCTTGGGCCCCTTCACCGCCAACGACGCTCCCTCCGGCTGCACGGTGACTCCCGAGGGCAAAGTAATGATCTTTCGGCCTATTCTCGACATAGCATCACGTTCCGTCTGTCCGGTCGGAATTCCGCACCCGGGGTTTCGCCCCCGCAACCGATCCGCCTGATTTCTATCGTCTTTCCGTCGGAGGCTCGGAACTCGAACCTCCCACTCGCTCTCTCCGATCCGGACTCGGTACATCGGATCCCGGACTTACCTTTTACGACACGCTACAGAGGACTTCACCACCCACCCCCGCCTTGCGGGCGGCATTGCCGGTCAGCACTCCGCGCGGCGTCGTGAGGATACTCACTCCCAGTCCCCCCAGGATACGGGGAACCGCATGCACTCCCACGTAGACACGGCGGCCGGGCTTAGAAACCCGGTCCAGGCTGGAGATGGCGTTCGTGCCGTTGGTTGCGTACTTCAAGAAAACCTTTAGTACTTTCTTCTTGCCTTCCTCGCCCACCTTGAAGTTGCTGATGTACCCTTCTTCCTTCAGGATACGCGCCACCTCCACCTTGAGCTTCGAGGAGGGCATATCCACGCGCGGATGACGCGCTTGAATCCCGTTGCGGATTCGGGTGAGCATATCGGCGATAGGATCAGTGACGGCTGACATAAGACTCCGATTTTGCCCTGGCTGAACCTCTCGTCCAGGGTTACCAGCTTGATTTAATAACGCCGGGGATATCACCCCGCAGCGCCAACTCCCGGAAATGGAGACGGCACATTTTGAACTTGCCGATGTAACCGCGCGGCCGCCCGCAAATCAGACAGCGATTCCGGTGCCGAATCTTGAATTTCGGCTTCTTGCGCAGTTTGGCCATCATGGAAGTGCGTGCCACGTTTTACCCCCCGGCCTTTTCACTGGCCTGTGCCGCGGCTTGGCGACGTACCGCTTCCGAACGGAAGGGCATCCCCATGTGCCGCAGTAATGCCATGGCCTCAGCGTCGGTTTTGGCATCGGTTACGATCGTGATGTTCATGCCCTTGGTTTTGTCGACCTTCGCGTAGTCAATTTCCGGAAAGACCAACTGGTCGCGGAGCCCCAGCGTGTAGTTTCCCCGGCCGTCGAAGGCGCGCGTGGAGACGCCGCGAAAATCGCGAACGCGCGGCATGGCGACGTTCGTCAGGCGGTCGAAGAACTCGTACATGCGGTCGCCACGCAAGGTCACCACTGCCCCAATGGGCATGTTCTTCCGCAGCTTGAAGTTGGCAATCGACTTTCGCGCGCGGGTGATAACGGGCTTCTGCCCGGTGATCTGCCCCAGTTCCTGCGTGGCCGAATCCAACAGCTTGGCGTTCTGAATAGCTTCCCCCAGGCCCATGTTGACGACGATTTTGCGCAAGCGCGGAACGGCGTTCGCGTTGGCGTAGCTAAATTCCTTCACCAAGGCCGGCACGACTTCCTTCTGGTACCGTTCTTTCAGTCTCGGAGCCATGTTTGCTTTCGTTCCTCCCGGCCTTTACTTATCCAGAGATTTTTCGCATTTGGCGCAGATGCGCACTTTCTTGCCTTCCGCCATCTCGCGATGCTGGATGCGTGTCGGCCCACAATCGGTGCAAACCAGCGCCACATTGGAAACATGGATGGGGCCTTCCTTCTCCAGAATTCCGCCGCGAATCTGCTTGGCGGGGTTGGGCCGCACGTGACGCTTCACCATATTCACGTGCTCGACGAAAATCCTCTGCTTGCGCGGCTCAACTTCCAGGACCCTTCCCCGTGTCGGCTGCCCGGAAGGCCCCCGGCTTCGCCCCGCAATCACTTCCACGATGTCGTTCTTATGGATATCCATTGAAAATCCCCTTACAGAACCTCGGGCGCCAAAGAAACGATCTTCAGGAATTTCTTCTCGCGCAGTTCGCGTGCCACCGGCCCGAAGACGCGGGTCCCGACCGGCTCCTTCGCGTCATTGATCAGCACCGCGGCATTTTCATCGAACCGGATATAGCTGCCATCGCGCCGCCGCTGTTCCTTCCGCATCCGGACGATGACGCACTTCACAACTGTGCCCTTGGGAATGGCGCTGTCAGGAGCCGCCTCTTTCACTGCCGCGGTAATGATGTCGCCCAACCCCGCCTGCAATCCCACATCGCCGCCCAACGGCAGAATACAGGAAAGCTTGCGGGCCCCGGAGTTATCCGCCACCTGGAGAATGGTCCGCATGCCGATCATACTTCCACCTCCGGCAGAGGGGCGGCCAGCGCCCCCTTGGCGATGATCTCCACCACTCGCCAGCGCTTGCGGCTGCTCAGGGGACGCGTCTCCTGAATTCTTACCGTGTCGCCCACCCGGCACTCGTTCTTTTCATCGTGGGCCAGAAAGTTCTTCGACCGCCGCACCACGCGTTTGTAGAGCGGATGGATAACCTGCCGCTCCACGGTAATCACCACCGTCTTCTGCATCTTATTGCTGGTGACCACCCCGACTTTTTCCTGTCGCTTCCCTTGCCCGGCGCTCGGCGCCTGTCCGCCTGCTGTTTCCGTCACCTTTCACCTACTTCGTTTGGGTTGCGCCACTCTGGCGCTCACGTACCAAGGTTTTTACTTTGGCGATTCCCTTGCGCAGCTCCCGGATGGTGCTCACATGTTCCGATTGGCCGCCCGCCATCTGGAATTTCAGCCGGAAGAGTTGGTCGGAAAACTCGCGTTCGCGAGTTTTCAGCTCGGCATCGGTCCATTCCCGCATTTTTTCTGCGGGCCACTTCC
>JBEKNU010000180.1:0-15358 GCA_049522495.1 Terriglobia bacterium | reverse complement strand
CCAGCAGGTCGGCCAAGAATTGTTCCAAGCGCTTTCGGCATTTCTCGATTTCGCTCTCGGTCATGGACCGGAGCTTACCACCTCTCCTGCGGGAGGTCAATAACTTAACGTAGTAGTACTAGTTCTGTGTCAACAGACACGGTGTCATCTGTACGTTATGATCAAATACTTCAGCATGGCCATTCAAGGCGTGATCAATGGAGTGAACCTCCTGTTGATTCTGCCGGCATTTGGACAGGTATCATTCCAGCGAGAAGAGAGGGAAACCGGCTCTCTATGCATGTCAAATTGAAGGGCGAAATTTCAGAGTCAATTTGCTCGTTGTCCGCTATCATTTGGGAATAGCCCCGCTTCACAATCGGTTCGGGGCAAAGGAGGGCATGAAGATGCGCATTGCCGTTTCAGTTGGCGAAAAGGAGAAAGCGCGGCGTGCCCAGTCGCCATATGTCCAAGCTCTCCTGGCGGCGGGCGCTGAGGGAAGCGAAATTGAACTTGTATCAGCCTCTGATGCGCCCCGCGTGCGCGCCGGGGATTATGATGGGATTTTGTTCACCGGTGGAGAAGATGTGGACCCCTCCTTCTATGGCGAGGAAAAACGCCACGAAAGCGTTCATGACCACCGCCCTCGTGACGAATTTGAGTTTTCTCTGCTGAAGGGCGCCTTGGCGCGCCGGGCTCCCATCCTGGGTATTTGCCGCGGCGTGCAGATGATCAACGTGGGTTTCGGCGGCTCTCTCTACCAGGATATGAAGGAGGACGCCGAGCCGCAATTTGACCATCGGCAGACGGATCTCGGCAAATCACGGCAGGAACCCTCCCATTCCGTGCTGGTGACGGACTCGGAATCGAGTCTGGGGGCGATCGTCCAGGGAGCCTGCCGGGTCAACAGCCTGCATCACCAGGCGGTTAAACGGCTGGGGCGGGGACTGAAGGTGACGGCGCGCTCCGAGGATGGGTTTGTCGAAGCCGTGGAATCCGCCGAGGAATATCCTTTCCTGATGGCGGTGCAGTGGCATCCGGAGGAGATGGTCAGCGACTCCGCCGAGCAACGCGAAATATTTGTGCGATTCGTGGCGAAATGCCGCGAGGGAGCAGCACGAGCATGATCCTTGGGGGACCACGGCGCAAAGTGCATGCGCCGCCCGTCGGCAGCAGCGAATAGGCACGATATGATGGACGAACTCATTATCGAACCTCGGGAAGTATACGACATGATGCAGAGGGGCGTGAAATTCCTCCTGCTCGACTGCCGCGAGCCCTGGGAATATCAGACGGCCCGCATCGAGGGGGCCATGCTGATTCCTATGCGGCAGATTCCCCAAAAGCTCGATGACCTACCGAAAGATCAACCCGTCGTGGTCTACTGCCATGCGGGTGTGCGGAGCTTCGATACAGCCTCTTGGCTGAAACAACAGGGAATGGACGCGGTCAGCATGAGCGGCGGCATCGATCGGTGGTCGATGGAGATTGACCCCAAAGTGCCGAGGTACTGATACCGGACACCTGGCACCTGAGTTTCCCTTGACCCACACACCTCTCAAAGAGTTGCTTCTCGACACGTTGCAGCGCACCGGCCCGATGACCTTTGAGCGCTACATGGCGCTGTGTCTTTACCATCCGGAATTCGGTTATTACACCCAGGGGCGCGAGCGCACCGGGGTCGCGGGCGATTACTTCACCAGTTCCGATCTGCACCCGGTGTTTGCCCGCTTGGTGGCGCGACAGGCCGCCGAGATGTGGAATGCGATGGGGCGTCCACAGCCTTTCACCTGGGTGGAGATGGGCGCCGGGCGGGGGGTCTTCGCGACCGATTTTTTGAGCTGGTCAACGGGGGCATTGCCAGAGTTTGCCGCAGCCCTCGACTACGTTGCCATCGAGCCGGGCTCCGTACAACGCGAGCGCATTCAAGCACGGCTGGCCGGCACAGGGGCAAAAGGCCAAGTTCGGCTGCTCGCCAATCTCGAGGAACTCGCGTCTGCTACCGGCTGCTTTTTTTCGAATGAACTCGTTGACGCATTTCCCGTCAGCGTCGTCACGCGCACAGGTGGGCATCTCAAGGAACTTTACATCATCGCCGAGGGCGACGGCCTGAGCGAGAAGCCTGGCCCCATCAGCGACCCCGCCGTCGCGGCGTATATTGCGCGCTATGCTCATCAACTCGAGGAGGGCCACCGCATGGAAGTGAACCGGCAGGCCCAGGCATGGATTCATGCGATCGCGGCCAAGTTGACAAGCGGCTTTGTGCTTACCATTGACTACGGCGACATGGCAAACCGACTTTTCACTCTCGATCGTCCGCGGGGAACTTTGCTTGCTTACCGTGGCCACACCGCGTCAGAGGATTTCTTCACGGCCCCGGGGGAAACGGATTTGACGGCGCACGTGAACTTCAGTGCGCTGGTCGACGCGGGTAAGGCCGACGGGCTCGAGTTCGGGGGGTTCACAACCCAGGAGAAATTTCTCCTGGCGCTCGGCGAAGGCAACCAATTTGCGGATGTTTACGATCCGGGTCAAATGGAACCGGAGATGTTACAGGCGAGACTAAAGCTAAAGAGACTGATCTCCCCCGAGGGAATGGGAAACATTTTCAAGGTATTGGTCCAGCAACGGGGGGTTCCTAGGACCGAGCTCACCGGATGGAAATTCGAACGCCCTGACGCAAGCTGAGCCCACGGCTCCAGAACTCAATTGGACGGTGCCGGGGCCTTGTAAGGTTTTTGGATATAACGATTGGCCTCGTCAAGCGCACCCTGCGTGTTGTCGTTGGTCTGTAAGGCGCGCTGATATTCATTGAGGGCGCGATCGCGCTGGCCCGTCACGTCAAATATCTTACCGAGTTGCAGATGCGACCACACTTCAATCCACTTGGGGTCCAAATCGCCATCCAGGCCGCGCCGGAATTCTTCCATCGCCGCATTGTAATTGCGCAACTTAAAATGGATATCACCCAGCCGATAGTGGGCCAGTGAGCTGTTGCTGTTGATCTGGAGCACGGCCTGATACTGCTTGATGGCATCCAAATAAGCCTGTTCCTGCTCCAGTTGAACGGCTCGCGCCATCTCCACCTGGTATTTCGTCTGTTCATCGTATTTCAAGATGCGGCTGGCGGGGTCGACCAACACGCGCAAGGGTTTGGTGCGCGTGTCGATGGTAAAGTCCGACGTGGTTCCTTCCATATTTATTCGTTGGGTAATGGGTTTGGAGCCTTGGCACACGACCCGAACCTCGACCGGCATCTTGAAGATATCCAGGTCCTGCTGCATCTTGCCCACCACCTGATAGCCTTTTTGCAGCCTGTAAACAGCCCAAGTACGCTTGAACTGTGGAACGCCGGTGGAGTTGACCCATTGCGCGAAGAAAAATGTCAACTCTTGCTTGGAGGCTTTCTCCGCCAGGCGTTGAAACTGGTCGGCAGTAATGGATTTCCAGGCATACTCCTCCGCCATCGTCCGCAAGGTCTTGCGAAAGGCCTCGTCACCAATCACCCAGCGAAGCATGTGGAACACCATGGCGCCCTTATCAAAAACAATGGACTGATACTCGGGGGTGAACTCATGCAGTTGCGCGGCCTGCGCGATGGGCGCCACCTCCTCATGGGTCAGAGCGCCAACGGCGGTATCGCGCATCAGATCTTCAAAGGCCGCGTCCCCCGCCGCCTGCTGCACGTACAGCGCTTTCGAGTACTCGGCGAGGCCCTCATCAAGGAACGCATCGTTGGGAGTAGCGGGATTTACCAGGCATCGCCACCACAAGTGCGAAATTTCGTGAGCCAACAACCGGTAATTTACCGGGTTGGTAAATGCGCGCGAGGCGAGCGCCACCACACCGGGGGCCGTATATCCCCCCACCGTATCGTCGCCGATTTCAACAATGGCCAGGTGAGCGCTGGGCAGCGGGCCGAAAACATCGCTATAAAAAGCCAGAATTTTGGCTGCCGTGTCACCGTAACTGGCTGCAAGATTTTCGTGGCCGGGCTTGACATAGAGTGCGATGTCGGCTCCTATTGCCGTGCCCGGCTGCACCACGTAGTGGCCCGCAATCACTGTTCCCGGGAACGAGGAGTTTTCGAAGTCGTAGGTGTAGGTGACCTTTCCGGGTTCACGCACCGGCGTGGCAACCTTCCCGGAAGCGATTACCGTCTCATCCGAGGGGACGGTGATATTCATCGTGGCGGAGAAGCGGTTCATGCTGTAAGCGCTGACGGGGAACCACCGGGCCGGATAAAGAAGGTAGGATCCTTCGGGCCCTATGTACGCCAATTTGAGGCCTTCCACCGGGCTGCCATCGGCGGAATTGAGCATCCCCCCGTACCTCACGGTGATGGAAGCTGGCTTTCCCGCCGTCAGCGGATTTAGGAAAGACAGGTTCAGAGCCTGTCCCTCCTGCTTGAACGCGATATCCTGGCCCGAGGTATCCACAACCTTTTCGACGCGCAAATTGCTGTGCAGTTCAAAAGCCAGCGTGGTGACATCCGAGTTGGGGACGATATCCACGCGCGCCTTGGCGCTCAGGAGATGTTGAGAAGGAAGCAGCTCGGCATCAATGACGTAGTTCTTGACTTCGAAGCGCTGAACGACGCCTTGCGCTCGGCCCCACGCCGGGGCCATTCCCATCATTACACCCAGAAGCCCTGCCTGAACCATCCACCGGCGATGCCTGCGGACGGCGCGCGAAAACGCGCCCAGGTTCACGGATCTAAATCGAGTCATTCTCGGGTCCCCTCGCGATATCCCTTCAATTGGATTATGGGGCAGACTTCCGCGTTGCATGTCGCTACGATCAATTTCCGTGGAACAAGGATGGATCAGCCAGCCTTGGGGGTTGTCTGGGAAGCCTGGAGCACGCCCACCATCGCGTCCGCGGCACGTTCGATGGCTCCTCCCCGCCCCAACCGGGGTTTTAGCGCTTGAAAGCCCCGGATCATCTCTTCCCGGACCTCCGGGTGGTCCAGCAAATATTCTACACGTGCGGCCACATTGGCGGCATTGAAATCGTGTTGCATCAGTTCGGGCACAAGCTCTTTCTTCGCCAGAATATTCACCATACTGTAATAGGGAACATTCACCAAGAGCTTTCCCACCAGCCAGGTAAGGGCGGACACGCGGTACACAACCACCATGGGGCGTTCACGGAGGGCCGCCTCCAGTGTGGCCGTTCCGCTCGCAACCACCGCCAGCTCCGAGTGTTGCAGCGCGTCGTAAGTGGCGTGCACTGCCGTGCGGACCGTGGCCCGGCCTACATAACACTCCAGCAGGGTTGTTTCCAGCCAACGCGGCTCAATGCTGGGCGCCACGGCTATGACGAACTGGAGCTTCCGATGCAGGGTCAAGCGCGTGGCCGCGTCCAGCATCACTGGTAAATTCGCAGTCACTTCCTTCTGTCGGCTACCCGGTAACAGTGCGACCGTCGGGACGGAGGCATCCAGCCCAACTTTCGCGAAAAACTCCTGGCGCGTCTGGTGTGGCCGCACCATGTCCACCAGTGGATGCCCGACGTACTCAACCGGCACGCCCGCCTGTTTGTAAATCTCCTCTTCAAAATCGAAGATGACGATCATCTTCGCGATGCGTTCCTTGAGCTTCTGGACGCGCCCTTTGCGCCACGCCCAAACCTGGGGGCTGACGAAGTAGACCACAGGTATTTGCCGCTTCTTAAGCTGCCGTGCCAGGAGCAAGTTGAAATCCGGAAAATCGATGAGGATGGCAAGCTGGGGTTGGCGCCGGTCCACTTCTTGGAGAAGGCGGCGGAAGGCGCGATAGACGCGGGGAAGGCCCGGGATGACCTCCGTGATGCCGGCCATCGAGATCGTGTGTGAGTCCACAATCGTGTCCACTGCGGCCTGCCACATGGCTTCACCGCCGCAGCCGAAGACTTCCATCCCCGGCAACCGCGCTTGGAGAGCCCGCGTCAGGCCCGCGCCGTAAATGTCGCCGGAGCGCTCTCCCGCCACAATCATGATGGAAGGTTTAGGCATTTTTCTTCAGAACTCTGGACACGCGGCTCGGGATATGGGGTGCCGTCCGATTTATGCTCCAACGTCTCTCGGACTATTGAATTTAAGAAATCAAAGCTCCGGGCGAAACCCGACCTCTGGATTCACAATCCTGAATCCCGTTTCTCGAATTTAGTTGATTAGGGGCGTTCTGGCAAGGACTCCGTCTCGGCCACCAGCCGCGCCGCCGGGAGCTCCTGGTCTTTGTACTGAAGCTGATAGAGCTTGAAGTATATCCCGCGCTGATCGAGCAATTCTTGATGCGTGCCTACTTCACGCACGCGACCCTTATGCATGACCACAATCTTGCTGGCATTCTGAATGGTGGAAAGCCGGTGCGCGATCACCAGCGAGGTGCGGTTCTCGATCAGGCGTCTCAACCCTTCGCGCAGCAGATGTTCGGTCTCCGGATCCACGCTGGAAGTGGCTTCGTCGAGGACCAGAATGCGGGGATTGTGCGCCAGCGCGCGCGCGAAGGACAGCAACTGTTTTTGACCCACGGAGAGCGTCGCCCCACGCTCTCTCACGGGCTCATCAAACCCTGCCGGCAGACCCTCAATAAACTCCTGGAGGTTTACCTGTCGTGCAGCCGCGCGCACCTGCGCATCGGAAATGCCCTCGGTGCCCAGACGGATGTTACTCGCGATCGTTCCCGAAAAAAGGAAGGGGTCCTGCAGCACGATGCCGAAGTTCTTGCGCAAATCGCGCAGCCGCATTTCGCGGATGTCAAGGCCGTCGAAGGTGATGCTGCCATCCTGCACCTCGTAAAAGCGCAAGAGCAGGTTGGTGAGGGTGGTTTTTCCGGCGCCGGTGTGGCCCACCACCGCCACGGTTTCGCCCGGCTCGATAACGAAACTGATGTTGTCCAGAACTTTGTGGTCGCCCTGGTAAGCGAACCCGACCTTGTGAAATTCCACTTCCCCCCGCGGGTGCGCGAGCGGCCGGGGCTGCGGGGGGTCCAGGATCGTCACAGGCGTATCCAGCAGCTTAAAGATGCGCTCCGAGCTTGCCATCGCGGCCTGCAACAAGTTGTACTTGTCGCTCAAGTCTTGAATGGGGCGGAAAAATCGCTGGGAGTACTGAATGAACGCGATGGCTGTCCCCACGCTGACGGCGCCGCGCAAAGCCATCCCCCCGCCCATGTAAAGAATAATGGCGACGGCAATTACTCCCACCAGTTCCACGGCGGGAAAGAAGAGGCCGTATGCCAGGATCGAATCCTTATAGGCCTCCATGTGCGCACGGTTGGCGGTCTCGAACTCGTCGAAGCTGCGGTCCTCACGGTTAAAGAGTTGCAGCACTGACATTCCGGTCAGGTGTTCCTGTAAGTACGCGTTGATGCGCGCAATCGCCGTTCGAATTCGCCGGTAGGACTCGCGCACCGCCCGCCGGAATGAGGCGGTAATGAGAGCAATCACCGGCAAAACAGTGAAGGTCAGCAACGCCAGCTTCCAGTTCAATTTCAGCATCACGATCAGGATGCTCAGCAGGGTGAAGAAATCCCCGAAGATCGCCACCACCCCGGAGGAGAAAAGGTCGTTCAGCACATCCACATCCGTCGTCACCCGGGTCACCAGGCGGCCCACGGGATTGCGATCGAAGAAGGCCATTTCCAGCCGCTGCAAGTGGAGGAAGAGCTGCTTGCGCAGGTCGTACATCACCTTTTGCCCCACCAACTGCATGGTGAACGACTGCGCGAATTCCAAAAAGAAGCTGAACAACACGGTGGGGAGGAAGAGCGCAAAGGCAATCTGGGCAATGCCCACCATGGGGTCAGGGCTTAGAAAATGGGCGAGGACAGGCGGAAGATTCTGGCGGCCGGTTGGATCAAGGTAGCGATCCACTTCCACTGACATGAGGTACGCGGGCACGGCCTGAAGCATTCCGTAGAGGAGCGTCGTGAAAAGCGCGAACAACGTCATGCGCCAATAAGGACGAAGGTATTCGATCAATCGCCGCATCAGCCGCGAGTCGTACGCTTTGCCGATAATTTCTTCTTCTTGATGACTAGCAGCCATCCATTGCCCCTCACACTTCCTTCTCCAGAGCTTCTTCAATCAGTTGTTTGTTATAGAGCTCCGTGTAATACCCGTTCATGGCCAGCAGCTCCGTATGGGTGCCGCGCTCCACGATTTCCCCGCCGTGCAGCACCACGATTTCATCGGCATTCTGGATGGTCGAGACGCGATGCGAAATCAAAATCGTAGTGCGGCCCGCCACGACCCCGCTGAGTTGGCGCAGGATGGTCTCCTCGGTGTAGGTATCCACGCTGGAAAGCGCATCATCCAGAACTAGAATGCGTGGATTGCGGATGACCGCGCGGGAAATGGCGGTCCGCTGCTTCTGCCCGCCGGAGAGGGTCAGCCCGCGCTCCCCGACCATGGTGTCGAACTTCTTGGGAAAGCTGTTAATCTCCGGGAGAATATTGGAAATTTCCGCCGCGCGCTCCACCTGGGCATCGGCCACCTCCGGCGCGCCCAGCCGGATGTTTTCACGGATCGTCTCACTGAACAAAAATGTTTCCTGCGGCACGAATCCGATGTCTTTACGCAGGGTGTGGAGAGGAATCTGCCGGATGGGGACACCGTCGATCAACAGTGTTCCCGGCGGAGCATCATACAAGCGGGGGATCAGGCTCACCAGCGTGGATTTTCCCGAGCCCGTCGCCCCCACCACTGCCAGCGTCTTGCCGGCCGGAATGTGTAAGTTGATGTTCTTAAGGATTGCGCGGCCGTTGTAACTGAAGCTCAGATTGCGGAACTCGATATCGCCCATCAGTTCGGTTACGGGATCTATTGGAACCTCGCGGTCGTCGATATCGGGTTGAGCGTCAAAGATGGTCATCAGCCGTCCCTGCGAGGCCAGGCCTCGTTGCACCATGTTGGTCACCCAACCCAGCGCGATAATGGGCCAAATCAGGTTGGAGAGATACCAGTTGAAGGCGACAAAGGTCCCGACGGTAATGATCCCCTGTACAACGTGCCGTCCACCGACGATCAAAACCATCATCAGCGCCACGGCAAACAACAAGGCCATGCCCGGCCACATCAAACTGGTGATCCAGATTAATCCCTTGTTTTTTTCGACGAAGTCCCGATTCATCACGCGAAACGTCGCCATCTCCGCATCTTCCTGGCAAAAGGCGCGGACCACGCGCACGCCCGAAAGGTTTTCGCGCACTCGTTCAGTGATCTCCGAATACAGCGCCTGGATTTTCTCGAAGCGCTCGTGAATCATGGCTCCGAAGAATTTGACCCCTATGGAAACCAGCGGCATGGGGGCAAGCGCCATCAGCGTCAGCTTCCAATCCAGGTGAATCATCAGGCTGATCGACATAACGCCGACCACCACCGTGGTGGCTGAATACATGATGCCCGGACCAATCATGTTGCGGACGGCATTCAGGTCGTTGGTGAGCTTTGCCATCAGGTCGCCGGTGCGATGCTCGGTGTAGTAGCGTGGCGAAAGGCGCAGGAGGTGGCGGAACAAGTCATTGCGCAAATCATATTCGGCGTCGCGGGAAATGCCGATGAGAATCCATCGCGTCCAGAATTGGAAGACGGCTTTGATGAGCGATAAGCCAATCAGCAGGGCCGCCACTATCGCCAATTCGTGAAGCACCACGCCGCGGGTCAGGGCGTCGAATCCCTTCTTGATGACCAGGGGAAGCAGTGCTCCCACGGCCTGTCCCAGAATCAGGCACACGAATCCCACGATGAAGCGCGCCTTGTAGCGCGCAAGGTACGGCCGAAGTGGACGGAAGCGTTCAAGCATCCGCATTCTCATCACGCAAACCCCTTGATCTTGTCCCCAAGACGAGGGAGAGCCCAACTATTAGATTATAACGGAGGGCTGAGGATACCGGAACCTGGTTTGTTGAGGAAGGACGCGCCCAAAGTCCACGGGTTGGCTGGAAAACGTGACCGTTTGCGTGTAGGATGGGGCCGCGCTTGGCCGTTCTGCAATCGAGGCCAAGCAAGTTTTGCCTCGAGGAGCCGCGCATGGCGAAGAATGAATCCGATGACGACCGGGAAAAGAGGATCGAGCAGCTGAAGCGCCGGGCGGAAGAACTCGCGGGCGGGGAGATGAAGACCGGGGAGATTGAGCCGAGCCCCCCCGAGGTCGAAGAAGGATTCTGGAAATACGTGGTGGAGTATGAGGAAGCACCCTGGACGACTCACTTCCAGCAATTGGAGAGGGCCGGCGTTTCCCTCCCCGCGCCGGAAACACTCAATGACCAGGAGGTGACCGCCAAGCTCTGGGAAGTTATTAACAAGCTCGCCCAGATGCGCGTCTTCCTGGAAGAGACCGACCATCTGAGTGACCGCGAGCTTTACACGACGCTCTGGAGTGACGACCTCCGCGGGGAAACTAAAGACATCATGCTCGACCGGGACTCCGCTTGTCATTATCAATTGGTGGGCGGTGGCAGCGACGAAGAGTTGCATCTCTATCTTAAGTATTACGCGGATGAGAAGGAGCGCGAACATTGGCGCGAGGAGTACCCGGATTTTCCCATGCCGGACCCCGAAGACCCGCCTTACGATCGCGACCGGCTTCTGCCCCAACCCACGTACGGGCCGCCACCTGATTTTCCCATCGCCTAACGCGGATTTCTCGTCAAGGAGATGAAAGGCGAGGGTGAACAGGAAAAACGCTCCCCTGCTGTCATCCTGAGTCTTTCGCTGTCATCCTGAGCGCAGCGAAGGATCTCGCCCTGGGCGTTTGCAATGACAATGCGAGATTCTTCGTCACCTGCGGCTCGTCAGAATGACAGAATTTCTCCGAAGCATTGAGTGAGTGGTTTATTGGCAGGAATGCAAGCGAGGGTGCTACATCTCCCGGCGGCCTTCGATGGCTTTCATCATGGTGACTTCGTCCGCGTACTCCAATTCCGAGCCCACGGGAATTCCCATGGCGATGCGGGTTACTTTCACGCCCAGCGGTTTGATGAGCCGGGAAATATAAACGGCGGTGGCTTCACCCTCGACGGTGGGGCTGGTGGCAAGGATCAGCTCTTTCACCTTGCCGCCCCTCAGTCGCTCGAGCAAGTTCTTGAGCTTCAGTTGGTCGGGTCCAATGCTTTGCAGGGGTGAAAGGGCTCCGTGCAGCACGTGGTATTGTCCGCGGAACTCGCGGGTCTTTTCCACGGCGATAACATTGTAAGGCGTTTCCACCACGCAAATCACTTCGCCATCGCGCCGAGAGTCCGTGCAGTAGTCGCAGGGATCGAGTTCTGTCAGGTTATTGCACACGCTGCACAAATGGATTTTGTCTTTGGCGTCGAGGATGGCCGCGGCCAGACGCTCCGCGTCTTCCCGGGACGCGCGTTCCAGGTGGAAAGCGATGCGCTGCGCGGATTTCTGCCCGATCCCCGGCAGGCGTTTCAACTCATCAATCAGGCGAGCCAAAGGCTCAGCGTAGTCTTTCATTGTCGTGGAGGTTCGCTTGTCGGCTTTCGAGTTTCAAAATTGAGTCAGGTCAAGCCCGGAATGTTGAGCCCGCCGGCCAGGCTGCCCATTTGGCTGGCCAACTGTTCGTCGACTTTGCGCGTGGCTTCATTGACGGCAACCAGGATCAGATCCTGCAACATTTCCAGATCCTGCGATGCAAACAGCTCAGGATCGATGCGCACTTCGTGGAGCTGTTTCTGGCCATTCATTTTGACGGCGACCATGCCCCCGCCCGCCGAGGCCTCCACCACCAATTCATCCAGTTGTTTCTGCAATTGTTCCTGGAATTGCTGGACTTGTTTCAGGATCTGTTGCATTTGCTGCAGGTTTTTCATTGCTCACTCCCGGCTCAGGTCCTTCACGTCCAACAACGTGCCGTCAAACTTCTTGCGAAAGGCTTCCACCGTCTGATCGCGCTCGGCGCGCGCGCGCGCGCTGGGCCGTTCCCCACGAGCTTCGATTTCCTGCTCTTCAAGTCTAACACAAATTTTCACGGCTTGGCCCAGCACTTGGGAGCACACCGTACGGAGTATCTCCTGCTGCTCACGGCTCTTGAGCAGGTCCGCAAAAAAGGCGTCCTTTGGGGCGTAGAAAAATGTGACCTCGCCATTCTCGAAGCGCCACCTGGATATGTGCTCCAGGCAATTGCACAGAAACTTTGATTGGTCGTAGACCTTGCTTTTGATGGCGGCCAGGCGCGGATCTTCAGTTGCAGGCCCGGCGGTTTCCACAGGCGCAGCCGGGCGCTGCCCTGCTCCTGCCGGGGCAGGGAAGGGCTCTTCCGCCGGCGATTTCACGAAGCTCCCGGCGCGGGCAGGGCGCGGGGGTTCCGCAACCAATCGCGCGGGCGGAGCCATGGCGGGCGGCGGGGCCGAAGGGTTTTTGCCCGGCATTCCTGCGCCGCCGAGCCCGCTGAGCAACGCCTCCAGCGACGCCAGCCGCCGCGCGTGAACCATCTTCATCAGTGCCAGTTCCAGATGGAAGCGCGGAACGAGCGCATAGCGCATCTCGCTTTCTGCGCGCAGCAGGATATTAAAGAACCGCGAGAGGTCTTCTTCACTGAAGCGGTTCGCAATTTCGCCGATCCGCCGCCGTTGATCGCCGGGGACCTGGAGCAGCGCGCTCTCGGCGCCGCAAGAGCGCCCAACCATCAGGTCGCGGACGAAACGCGTGAGTTCACCGCAGAAGTGGGCGAGTTCATAACCTTCCGTAGCCAGTTGTCCAACCAGGCCCAGAACCCGGCGAGAGTCCGCGGCGTCGACGGCTTGCACGATGTCCGCCAATAATTCCGTGGGTACAACGCCCAGCACTTGCCGTACGCGTTTTTCGTCCAGGTGTTCGCCACAGGCGGCAATCACCTGATCGAGCAGCGAGAGGGCGTCGCGCAGACTGCCTTCCGCCGCTTGGGCCAGCGTGGAGACAGCGCCTTCATCGGCGTCAACCTTTTCTTCGATTATGACCGCGCGGATTCGAGCATAGATTTCCCCATAATCCAGCAGACGAAAGGCAAAATGCTGGCATCGCGACTGGATGGTGGAGGGCAGTTTGTGCGGTTCCGTGGTCGCCAGCATGAAGAGCGAGCGGGGGGGCGGTTCCTCCAACGTTTTGAGCAGAGCGTTAAAGGCCTCCGTGGTCAGCATGTGCGCTTCGTCAATGATGAAGATCTTGTAGCGATCGCGCGCGGGCAAGTAGCGCACCGATTCCCGCAGTTGGCGGATTTCGTCGATGCCGCGGTTGGAGGCGGCGTCAATTTCCTGGACGTCCACGGAGTTCCCCGCGGTGATTTCCACGCACGAAGGGCACGTGCCGTCGGGAGTCACCGTAGGCCCCGCTATGCAGTTGAGAGCCTTGGCCAGGATGCGCGCGGTGGTGGTCTTTCCCACGCCGCGTGCCCCCGAGAAGATGTATCCGTGGGCGACGTGATCCGTCTGGATGGCATTCTTCAGAGTATCCGTGACCAGGTGCTGACCCACCACGTCATCGAACGTTTGAGGGCGATATTTGCGGGCGATGACTTGGTAGGACATGGGAGATGATTATGGACGCGACGAGGCTAAATACGAAACTCGAAAATCGAAATTCGAAACTCGCCCCCACCTTCGAGTTCCTCGGAATTTCGTGTTTCGAATTTCGAGTTTCGAAACTTGATCAGACTTCGGGTGATCTGCGGCACACGGAGAGGCTCGTTACCGTTGCTTCCTTCCGGACCTGGCGGGGTTCGCGAACATCCGTCGCACAGAGCCCGAAGTCTGACATGTTGTGCCCCTACAGCTTGCAATTGCACTGAGCAAACTCCATTTGATGGTAACACGCGCCGCGACTCGCGTCGATATCTTTGAAGAAAGCGCGCAGCCTCGGTGTGGCCGCGGCCACCCCTCACCCCTCGTGCCCGTGGGATCATCCGCCCCGTGTCTTCTGGATTGCGGCGAGCACAGCTCGCCGGCCCGTGCCCGTGGGATCATCCGCCCCGTGTCTTCTGGATTGCGGCGAGCACAGCTCGCCGGCCCGTGCCCGTGGGATCATCCGTTCATCGCGAAGGCATAGCATGGTGCAATGGTTGACTCTCATGGGGAAGGGGATCGCGACGCTTCGACGACGGACACCAGGTCTCCCGGCACCGGATGGACGCGCAACAACTGAAGGTCTGCTCGTTCGAGGAGGCGCGCCCACTCCACTTCGGTCCGCTCTTTGCCACCGGTGACGGCCAGCATGTTCAGGTCACTCATCAGGCATCGCTCCAGCTCGGGATCAACGCGATTGACCGTGTTGGGGAGGACGAACTCGATCACGAGGACGCGGCCGTCGCCGGGCATTGCCGACCGGCAGTTCTTAAGGATGCGCACAGCCTGCTCGTCGTCGTAGCCGTGCAGCACGTTCTTGAGCATATAGACCTGGGCGCCCGCCGGAATACTCTCAAGTAGGTCCGCCGCGATAAGCCGGCATCTCGACGCCAGTCCTTCGTTCGCGAACCGAGGAGCGGCGGCCTCGATGGAGGCCGGCCGGTCCACCAGCATGCCCTGCAAGTGCGGAAAAGCTCTGAGAATCGCGATCATCAGTGAACCCCCTCCGCCTCCCAGGTCCGCCACCGTCTGCCACGGCGAGAAGTCCCAACTGTTGGCAATGGAGGCATACTGCTCGGTCGTCACCATGCCCATCCCCCATTTGCGTCCGTCTCTCGGGTCAATTATAGACGAGCGGTCAATCTCTCCGCCCCGATGAATCCCGAGTCGTCGCCTGGTGTTGATCGAGGAGTCCGCGGGCTGGCACAGATCCCTCTTTGATGGGCAATTTTCGCCGCTTCTGCGCTTTAGTGGCCCCTCATGAGGTGGGTGAACGCTCTTGACCTAACTTGTGTTTGGTATCAAACTGACGCGCGAGGTTTGCAAAAAGGCGCCAGCCCCCCGCAGATGTGCGGGTCGTAATTTGAGCGCATAAGGCAGGAAAGCCTGAACCGTTTCCGGCAAACAAATCCGGCAGAGCAAAGGACTTTTGTGGCAAAAAAAGACTTTCAAACAACGCAGGCAGGCGAACGAACGAATTCTGCCGGGAAGCCGGTAAGCAACCGGGTCCTTCTGTCGGTTTCCGACAAAGAATACCGCGCCATCCGTCCTCACCTGGAATTCCTCAGCTTGCCTCACCAACTTAGCCTTTACGAACCGAACGATCCGCTGGAGTTTGTGTGTTTCCCGAATGCAGGCATGGTGTCTCTGGTCATTGAGACGGAAGACGGGAAGACGGTGGAAGTAGGTGAAGTAGGAAAGGAAGGGTTTGCAGGGATACCGGCGGCGGTGGGCATGAGGAAGAGTCAAGTGCGTGAGGTCGTACAAATCGCCGGGGATGGGTTCAGGGTGAGAGTCGACGCCTTGCAAAGAGTCTTGCGCTCAAGTCCACAACTTCAACAGATTCTGACTCG
>JBEKNU010000179.1:0-15510 GCA_049522495.1 Terriglobia bacterium | reverse complement strand
TGGCTGTAGCGCCGGTGTCTCCGGTTTCAGGAGTCCGATGGACTCCACCGGAGTCCTCAAATCGGACCCCGCCGGCGGGGGTAGGGGCGGTTCGCGACCCGCCCCGACGGCGGTCGCGTGGGGTTTTCATCGCCGCAGCCGGCGCTATCCTGGTCATCGCGGGCCTCAGTTACAACCTTTACCGGCTCGCTTACAACCGGCCGCCGGCCCGGGAAGCGGCCATGAAGATCACGCAGCTTACCACCAGCGGCACGGCAGGTAGTCCCACCATTTCGCCGGACGGCAAGTACGTCGCATACGCACGAGGGGAACAGGGCCAAATGAGTCTATGGCTTTACCAGGTGGCGACGGGCAGTGACGTGCAGATTGTGCCGCCCGCTGCGGTCAGAATCTACCCACCGACGTTTTCCAACGACGGAAACTATGTGTACTACATCATGTTTGAAAAGGGGCACGAGTATCCCCATGGCGTACTGTGCAAAGTGCCATCTCTGGGCGGGACACCACGAAAGGTGTTCGAGAATTTGTTCATCCTCGGGAACTTCTCTCCGGATGGCAAGCGGCTGGTCTTTGTGCGAGAGTTTCCTGAGCGTGGGGAAGATGACCTCATGGTGGCCAATGAAGACGGCTCCGCCGAGAAACTAATCCGCGCCTTCCACTTGCCAGAATCCCTTTATACCCAGCCCGCTTGGTCTCCGGATGGAAAGACCATCGCTATTTGCGTGTTCACTGGTCGTAGATTCACCTATGCACGCCTGGTGGCCGTGTCGGCAGAAGACGGAGAAGAGAAGCCGATCGGCGGTGCCCAGACGTGGCGAATGATCATGCGGCCGGTGTGGCTCCCCGATGGCAGCGGGCTAATCGCCCCGGCAAGCGAAGTGACCATGAGATACCGCGACCTGATGCCGGTCTATGAGATCTCGTACCCCAAGGGCGAAGCCCGGCGAATCACCTTGGATTTAAATCGCTATCTAGGAATGGGAGTCACCGCGGATGGGAATTCGCTCGTTACCCTCAAATATGAAGATCATCCAAACATAGTAATAGCTTCAATGGACAGGACCGGTCACCCCGTCGAAGAGCATGTTTTGGCGGGAAGCGACGGCAGGTGGGGCCTGGACTGGACTCCGGACGGCGGGATCGTCTATACCGCGCCTACAGCGACCGAGGTGAATCTGGGAAGCATGGATGCTCAGGGAGATGGCCGCAAGCAGTTGACGGCGTTGGGGGTTGAAGGAGGATGGATCCGGGAACCCTCGGTATGCGGCGATGGACAGCACGTGGTGGCAGTATCGAATCAAGGAGGAAACTTCGGCCTGGTGAAGATGGACACCGACGGCTCCGATCTGGTCCGACTGACGAGCGGCACTTTTGATAGCGCGCCTGCCTGCTCCCCGGACGGGAAATGGGTGGTTTTCCAGTCCCGTCGAACAGGAACGTGGACGACCCTCTGGAAGATTTCCACCGACGGCGGCGAGCCGGCGCAACTGACCACGGAGTGGACGTACCTCCCCGCCGTCTCGCCCGATGGAAAGTGGATTGCGTGCGTTTACTCGCCCGATCCAAACAAGCAAGAGTACAGGCTCGCTATCTTGCCGGCCGCAGGGGGCGGGCTCGCCAAGACCTTTGAGTTAAAGGAAGAACCAGTGGTAGTGGGATGGACGCCCGACGGGCAGAGCCTGACTTATCCCGCTTCTGGCCCCATTACCGTTCCTGGGACGGGGGCTGCTACCTTGGCCGCAAACCTCTGGAACCAGCCGATTGCCGGTGGGCCGCCGAGGCGAATAACCAATTTCGAGACGGGCAACATCTTTGCGTTTGCATGGTCCCGGGACGGTAAACGCCTGGCGGTCGTGCATGGCCCCATCACCGGCGATGTCGTCATGATCAGCAACTTCCGGGGTCGAGAATAGCCCTGCGCTGGCATGCATGTTGTCTTAAAAAAGGGTGGATTGCGCAAAGCAAAACTCTGCGGCCGGCTGACACGCAGAGCTTTGGTCTGCGCAATCCACCGGGAAGGGTGCCGGCGCTCAGGCCGGATGAGAATCGGCGGCGCCGGGAAACATTTGCCTCAGGCGATCAAGGAGCGCGGAAGCCTGAACCGAAACCGTACACCTGTCTCGCCCCAAGAAGAGGGATCCATGCTGAACAAGAAATTCGTTCCAATTTTGTCTTTTGTGCTATTTGCTGCGGCGGCCAGCGCGCCGGCGGCTACGCCTCCGCGCTACGTCAATCCGCGCGATTTTGCCATCATGCCGTGGGACAGCTCACCTTCCGATCCCGCCCAGTTGCAGTTGATGAAAGAGGCCGGCCTCAACATTTCGGGGTTCTGCGCGCCTAAGGACCTGCCGCTCGTTCTGGCCGCAGGCCTCACATGTTTTGTTTCCGACCCCCGCGTGAATGGATACGACTGGCTGAAGATGCCGCCGGATTCCGAACTGCGCAAGAATGTTGCCGCGGCAGTGCAGGAGGTGGAGAACAACCCCGCGGTCCTCGGGTTCTTTCTACGCGATGAGCCGGGTGCGGACATGATGCCGGGGTTGGGACGTGTGGCAAGCCTTCTGGTGGAGGCCCTACCCGAGAAGTGGCCCTACGTGAACTTGTTCCCCACCTACGCCAGCAACGCGCAGTTGGCCGCCCCCGATTATGAAACCTACTTGCGGCGATTCGTGGAAAACGTTCATCCCCCCTTCATCAGTTGGGACAACTACTCGGTGGTGGAAGGCGAGATGCAGGACCGCTTCTACACCAATCTGGAGTTGGTCCGCCGCCAAAGCCTGGAATCCAAGATTCCTTTTTGGAACATCATCCTCGCCAACACCCTTTTCAATTTGATGGAGCCTTCCGACGCCACCTTCAGCCTCCAAGCTTACAGCACCCTGGCGTATGGGGGGCGCGGCATTGAGTACTTCACCTACTACACTCCGCAAGCGGATAACTTCCGCCTGGGCGCCATCGACCAGTTTGGCAACCGCACCGCCACTTGGGACATGCTGCGGCGCATCAACAATCAGATTCACGCCCTGGCGCCCACCATGATTCGCCTGCACAGCACCGGCGTTTACCACTCACCCGATGTCCCACCGCAGGGCCATGCGCTTTCTGAAAGCCGCCTGGTGCAGGACGTTCGTATTTCCACGTCGGATTTGCGGCATCCCACCCCCTGCCACTTTCTCCTCGGCGAATTTGAAGACGCCCAGGGCCACCCTTATCTCATGCTGGTGAACAAAGACTTGCAGCAGTCCTTCCATTTCCGGTTTCACCTGAAGCAGGAAGGTAAGAAGCTCATCTGGATCTCTCCCTTCACGGGGGAAGATTCCGGGGACACACAGGTGGGTTGGCTCGCGCCCGGCGGGGGGATACTTCTGCGGGTGGATTGAGTACCGATCGTAGCGCCTGTTAACGGCTTGCTTGGCCAAGAAGCGGATTGCGCAGAGCGCAGCTCTGCGGCTTATCGAAACGCAGAGCTGCGCTCTGCGCAATCCGGAGTAATGAGCGACTTGGCGCCAAGTAGCGATGGAACGCCTTCACCTTGTTCGCGGAAGCGGGTCAGAGGATCATGGGAGGCGACGGTCGGCGGGAATCCAGGCGCTCGAGGCCCGCTTGCCAGGCTTCGTCCCGGGCGCGCGCGTATTCAACCGGAGTCACGCGGCGGTTAATCTCCGGGAATTCTGTGCGGGTCACTTTTCCCGCCGGATAATATTGCGCCATAAGATTAACGTAAGTTGCGGGCGATAGCTCCTGGGCAATCCAACGCATAATCTCCCCGGTTCCCGCGATGTCCCCGGGCATCACCAGGTGGCGAATCAGCAGTCCACGTTTCGCCAAGCCGTCTTCGTCAAGCACCAGGTCTCCCACTTGCCGGTGCATCTCTTTGAGGACCTGGCGGGCCACTTGCGGATAATCGGGAGCGCGAGAATACTGGCGGGCCATCTCGGAGTCCCAATACTTGAAGTCCGGCATATAAATATCCACGATGCCGTCGAGGAGCTCCAGGCTTTCCATCGAATCGTAACCGCTGGTGTTATAGACGATGGGCAGGCGCAATCCTCCTTCGATGGCGAAAGGCAGGGCTTCAAGGATTTGCGGGACAACGTGTTCGGGAGTCACGAAATTGATGTTGTGACATCCGCATGCCTGAAGTCCCAGCATTACCGCCGCGAGCTGGCGAGGAGGCGCCGGTGAGCCTCGAAGTTGCCAACTGATGTCGAAGTTCTGGCAGAATACGCACCGCAAATTGCAGCCGGAAAGGAAAATCGTTCCCGACCCGCGCCAGCCCCGTAGGCAGTCTTCCTCGCCGTGATGCGGAGAATAACTCGAGACCGTGGTGTAGCGGCCCGTTCGGCAGACGCCGAACTTGTCGTCGAGCCGGTTGACGCGACAATCACGCGGGCAAGCCTGGCAGCTTTTCAGGAGCTCCAAGGCGCGCTCAACGCGAGGCAGGAGTTCCCCGCGGCGATGGAGGTGAAGGTAGGCAGGTTCGAAGGTTCGATTTTCAACGAGCGTTTTGTCGTGCATGACAGCAAAATCCCGGGGCTTAGTACCGGCCGTACTCGCGCACGGTTTCGTACATTGCCAGGACGTTCGCAATCGGCACGCGCGCTTGCACATTGTGGATCGAGTTGAAGATGTACCCTCCGCCCTTCCCGAAGATCTTCAGACGCGAACTCACTTCGTTGCGAACATCATCGACCGTGCCGAAGGGCAGGGTTTTCTGGGTGTCGACCCCGCCGCCCCAAAAGGTCACTTGATCTCCGAACTCCCTCTTCAGCTCCTCCGGCGCCATGCACGCCGCGGAGCACTGCACGGGGTTGAGAATGTCAAAGCCCGCGGCAATGAAGTCCGGGAGCAAGGCGCGAACCGATCCGCACGAGTGAATGAAGGTCTTCCAGGTGGTGTTCTTGTGCACCCAGTCGTTCACCGCCTTATTGAAGGGCTGGAAGAGGTCCCGATAGGCCTTGGGCGAGATAAACGGACCGTTCTGCTGGCCGAAGTCCGTTCCCGAAAGCATGACCGCCGATACGCGCTCCCCCACGACTCCGTGAATCTTTTCGAGATTCTTGATGCCGATTTCGCACTGGCGCTCGAAAATCTTGTAGACGAAGTCGCGGCGCGCCACGGTGCTGACGTACCACTCCTCAACGTCGCGGATGCCCTTGGGATGCTTCAGCCAGGGGCCGGGCACCAGCGCAATGTCGCCGAAAGCCGTCCCTCCGAAGTTCGCCAGGATGGCTTTGTCGGTTTCGGTCCACATTCTTTCCGCCTCGCGCCCCAGGTACGCCAAGTCCTGGTCGGAAATGGGAGCAAACTCCTCCAGGTTATCTTCGAGCTTCAGATGATCGTCATCCAGCGGAAGCTGGCGGGGAACCGAGTCAAAATAGTATCCGCCCTTGGGCATGCGGCCGCTGGGGGGCACGGACTTGTCTCCCTCGGGATACATCAGGATGTCGCCGTTCTCATCCGGGTCGGTGTTGAAGCCTTCCGCGACGAGCACCGGCGTTCCGGCAAAGGTCGTCCAGGGTTTCCATCCTTCGTTTTTGAAACCGAACATCGTGGAAGGTTTTGCCAGGCCGATCACGTCGATGCCAAGGAGATTCATCAGGTCGGGTTTGATTTCCCCCAGCATCTGGTAGGGTTCCACTACTTTCACCGGAGTGCCGGGCGCATCCAGGCCCAGCGCCTGGCGAAGCTTGTAAACCGTGTCAACCTGCATCCCCGTCACCGGGCTTGCGCCGAGGTCCACCGGCACGCGGTCGGATTCCTGATGATTCAAGGCGCGATTGACGCGCTCACGTGATGTCAACATGGGGTATCTCCAAGTAAGCAGTAGGCAGTAAGCAGTAAGCAGTAAGCAGTAGGCACTATGCAGTAGGCACTATGCAGTAGGTAGAATGCAACGACGATAGGTTCCGCCTTCCTCAGGGAAGGTCCGGGAAATCCTGAAGACCTCCATGGCTAACCTGTATGCAAGCTGATAGACCTTAAGATCCCGGTGCCCGCGCAATCTATCTCTCACAGGCGTTGGATTCCTCTCCCATTCGCTTGACAACGCTTGGCTGCCTCCAACCCACAGCCTACTGCTTTCTGCCTTCTGCCTACTGCCTAGTGCCTACTGTTCTCAACTAGGCCGCGCTCTCCAGGCGCAACGGATAGGTGCCGTACTCGCGTGCGGTTCGGTACATGGCCAACACGTTTTCCACTGGCACGAGCGCCTGAACGTTGTGAACGGCGTTAAAGACGAAGCCTCCCCCGGGGCCGAAGGCTCTGATCCGTTCGCGAACTTCCTCGCAGACCTCCTGGGGCGAGCCGAAGGGAAGGGTGCTTTGAGTGTCCACGCCTCCTCCCCAGAAAGTGACCCGGTTTCCGAATTTCTTTTTCAGGTCAAAAGGATTCATATGGGCGGCGGAGCACTGAACGGGATTGAGGATGTCAAAGCCTGCCGCGATGAAATCCTCCACCAGAGCCCATACAGAACCACAACTGTGAATGAAGGTCTTCCAAGTTGTGTTGCGGTGCACCCATTCGTTGACCTGTTTGTGGAAGGGCAGAAAGAGATTGCGGTAAGTCAGGGGAGAAACAAATGGCCCATTCTGGGCGCCGAAATCCGTGCCCGACAGATACGCCACCATCGCCCGATTGCCGACCGCGGCATGGATTTTTTCGAGATTCACCAGGTTGATTTCGGTCTGGCGTTCGAAAATCTTGTAGATGTGGTCGCGCCGCGTGCCCAGGCTGATGTACCACTCCTCGACATCGCGAATTCCCCGGGGACACTTCAATCCCGGGCCCGGGATGCGAGAGATGTTGCCGAGCGACAGCGCGCCCAGGTTCAGCACCAGGGCCTTATCGGTTTGCGTGTAGAGTTCCTCAGCGCGGCGGCGGTAATGTTCCGTCTCCTGTCCGGAGAGGACGCTGAATTCTTCCAGATTGTCTTCAACCCGCAGGTCTTCTTCCTTGAAAGGCTCCTGCCGGACGATGACATCGAAGTAGAACCCCCCCTTCGGCATGCGGCCGGAGGCCGGCGCGGAGCGATCGCCTTGCGGGTAAAGAAGCAAGTCGCCGTTGGGTTCAGGTTGGGTATTAAACCCGGCCGGCACCAATGTCGGCGTACCGCCGAAGGTTTTCCACTCTTTCCATCCTTCCAGCGGGAAGCCGAACGCCGTTCCTGTGCCGCTCACTAGGGCGGTGTCAATGGCCAAGGCGTTGAGGAGATCGGGCTTGATTTCGCCGAGCATCTGGAAAGGCTCGATGACTTTGACGGGCGTGCCCGGGGCATCCAAGTCGAGCGCCTGGCGCAAACGGTAAACGGTGTCGACGTGCATGCCCGTCACCGTGGTTGCGCCCAGGTCGAGGGGAACGCAGTCTGGTTCCTTGTGCTCCAGGGCGAGGCGAACTCGCTCACGTGAGCTCATCATAGTTAAATCCCTACCTCCGCGCCGCAGCTCCAAGGCCCGCGGCGCGTTATAGAATTCATGGGGCGGCGTGCCGTTTAGGCCGTCGCAAGCTGCCGCGCCAATTCCACGGCCGCCGGAGCGTCTTTGCCGTAGCCGTCGGCGCCAATCGAATGGGCCCAGGCATCGGTGACGGGCGCTCCGCCCACCATGATCTTTACCTTGTCGCGCAGGCCGGCGGCGGCCAGTGCTTCCACCACCGACTTCATGTTCACCATCGTCGTGGTGAGCAGTGCCGACAGCGCCACGATATTGGCGTGGTTCGCGCGAACCGCTTCCACGATCTTCTCAGGGGTGACATCGACGCCCAGGTCGACAATCTTAAAGCCCGCGCTTTCCAGCATCATGGCCACGATGTTTTTGCCGATGTCATGCAGGTCGCCTTTTACGGTGCCGCACACGACGGTCCCGGCGGAACTCATGGCATCTTCGCCCACCAGCAGTGGCCGCAGAATGTCACTGGAGGCGCGCGCCGCCCGCGCCGCGATCAGCACTTCGGGAATGAAAAACTCGCATTCCCGCATGCGGCGTCCCACCTCGTCCATGGCGGGGATGATCGCCTTCGGAAAGAATTCGCCAGGGCGAATTCCCTCCTTCAGCATCTTTTCCGTCAGGGCTTTGGACACAGGAGCTTTCCCATCAATGATCGCCTGTTGAAGTTCTTCGAATTGAGTCATATGAGTCTCCCTTTCTAGGTGCTGGGTGCGGGGTTCTGGGTGTTGGGTTCCGGGGTTTCCCCAGCACCCAGTTCCCAGACCTTAGCTCCCATGTTTGGAAATGCCATTTCCTCCACATAGACTTCTTGAAAACCTTGATCGGCGTTCAGCGCCACATGCTCGATCTGATGGCGAAGGCGGGCAAAGGAGCCGTCCTCTCCCTCCGGGCGAAAGAGCGCCAGCTTCGCTCCCAGAAGGGCGGTATTCCCGGCTGCCTCAACTTTATCCGCCGGGAAATTAATCAGACCGATGCGCTGCGCACTGGCGCGGTTAATATAATTGCCAAAGGCCCCCGCAAGATAGAGTTTTTTTAGGTCACGGGCGGAGGCGCCGAACCGGTCCAGAAGTATGCGAATGCCCGCGGCGATGGCGCCCTTGGCGAGTTGCAGCTCGCGGATGTCGCTCTGCGTCAGCACCACGGGCGCCGCCAGTTCCCATGCTCCGGCGCCATCGGTGAAACGTCCGGAGGGCTGAATCCGCCCCAGCTCCAGCCCCGCCGCCACGGCATCCACCAAACCACTTCCACACAAACCCTGGGGCGGAACGTTGCCCAGGGCGTGGCAGTGGATCGAGTGGTCTTCCACCTTCACCTCGGAGATCGCGCCCGTGGCAGCGCGCATGCCCATGGAAATCCGCGCCCCCTCGAAAGCCGGCCCGGCCGCCGTCGAGGCGCACAGCAAGCGCTGGCGATTGCCGATCACGATCTCTCCATTTGTGCCCAAATCCACCAGCCCGTTCAGGTCCTCGCGCTCACTCAGGCTCGTGGCCAGAATGCCGGCCAGAATATCGCTGCCCACGAACCCGCCCAGGCAAGGGAGAAAACGCACCCGCGCCTCACCGGAGAGCTTCCACCCCAATCCTTGACCGCGAAAAGCCTGAAGGCCGAGCTGCTCCGACTCGAAAGGGTACCGCGAGAGCGGCTCAACATCCAGCCCGCAGAAAAGGTGATGCATCACGGTGTTCCCCACCACCACCACATCCGTGATTTCCTTTTCCGGGACCTGGGCGGCAAACACCAATTGCTCGATCAAGCTTCCGATCTGCTGGCGAATCAGATCGCGGAGTTGTGGCGCGCCGCCTTCCACCACAGCAAACCGCACGCGGCTCATGACGTCCGCCCCAAAGCGCGCCTGGGAGTTGAGCGCCGTGCGCACTGCCTGCACGTGGCCGGTGCGGAGGTCAAGCAACTGTGCGACCAGCGTGGTGGTTCCCAGGTCCACCGCCACGCCCAGGCCGGCGCGCGCCTCAAAGGCAAAGGGCGTTTCATCCACCAGGATGGCAGCATCCCATTGGCGCAGTTCGATAACCAGATCATCCTCGAGCGCGCACTGGCAGGCGAGGCGCCAGCCCTGAGCGATCTCCTCAGCGCTCAGGCGCTCTCGTTGCGCGTCATTGACGGAGGCTTGGCCTTCCAACACGTGCACGCGGCAGCCTCGGCAACGGCCCTGTCCGCCGCAGGGGAATTCTACACCCTGCGCGAAAAGCAAGTCGCGCAAAGCGGTTCCCGCCGGAGCAGTCAGCTCCGTCTGGACGGGGCGTAGGGTGATACGGTGTGTCGGTTTCTCAAGCATTCTTCAGAATCTAGAAGCTAGGAGTTAGAAGCTAGAATGGCTCTGGAATATGCGTTCAAGAGCCGACTGACTTCGTCCAATGTTATCAAGCGGTTGTTTTGTAAACCTCCAGCACGAATTCATGGGCCTTTTGCCACACGATAAGATCTTTGAAGCTTCTCGCGGGCGGTAGGTTTAGAGGCATTTTAATTCCTAACTTCTAGCTTCTAACTTCTGGCACCTGACACCTTCTCACGCCACCGCGTGTTCCCTCGCATACCGCAACATGGCGCGGAGGTTCTCCAGGGGAGTATCGCGTACTACTTCGCAACCGGCGCTAACAACGAACCGGTCGCCGGCCTCGCGATGGCATTCGGCCACGGCGGCGTAAACTTCCTGCGGCGTTCCGTTGCGCAGCACCCGTACGGGATCGATATTCCCCAGCAGCACCTGGCGGGGCCCCATCGCCGCGCGTCCTTCCGCCATGGGAACCATGAAATCCAGATCGACGATGTCACAACCTAACCGCCCCAGCAAGCCAAGAATGGGCCGGGTGTTGCCGCACACGTGCAAGCGCGTTCGCGCTCCCATGGCTCGCAGGCTGTCCATCATGCGCTTTTCGTAAGGCCACACAAACTCCTTGTAAATCCTGGGGCCGACCAGCGAGGCCGCCGCGTCACCCACGCCGATCAACTCCGCGCCGCTTTCCACCTGCGCCTTGGCAAAAGTGAGCTCGAGCTCCAGGACAAATTCAAACAGCTCGGTGACGAACCCCGGGTCGTCGAAGAAATCCATCATCAGGGTGTTGATGCCGCGCAGATCGGCAGCCTCTGCGATTGGGCCTTCAATCCAGCCTTCAATCAGCTTTTCCTTGTGCACGCGCTGCCGATACAGCTCCAGCGCCCGCAAGCGGTTGCCCATGCGGGGGCTGGTGCGGGGGTCCGGGACTTTGAGGCCGCGCAGCTTGCATTTGTCCGCCAGCAGAGAGTTTGTTTCGTCGAGGGCTGCCGGTTGGTTGGGGAAGAACTTGACGGGCGCACCGCAGTCCGCCGCTTCGCACGCGGGGTCCGACATGATGTTGACGTAATCGAAATCGAACTCGGCCGCCGTATGGGTCTGCCCTTCCACCAGCACCTTGCAGTCCGTGGCGTAATCACGGTATGGCGCGCCAATCCGATCGCACGCGAACATCATGGTGATGGGCATGAACGGCAAGCTATCCACGGGCTTGCCATCGAGCAGAGCGAGAATGCGTTGGCGACCAGTCATTGCATGAGTTCCATAAGATGACTGACTTCAAATAAGTGACAAGTGGCGAGTGACAAGTGACGAGCTAGCAGGACCGAAATTCGAAAATCGAAAATCGTGGCGAGTTTCGAATTTCCAGTTTCGAGTTTCGTCTTTCGCTTGCTCGTCATTGGTCACTTGTCACTCGTCACTTCTTACTTGTCACTCATCACTTTCCATTAATATTTGCCGAACTCCTTCGCTGTGCCGATCATCGCACGAATGTTCTCCGGCGGCGTCGAGGGCGGGATGGCGCAGCCCGCGTTCAGAATAAATCGGCCTCCCGGCTTCCAGACGGAAATGAGTTGCCGGGTCGCTTCCCGGACCTGCTCCACCGTGCCGTGGGCCAGGACGCCGCTGGGGTCGATGTTTCCAAACAGCACGTGGCGCTTCCCGGCGGTTTGTTTGGCTTTCACGGCGTCGGTTTTGTAATCGAGTTCGAAGCCGCAGGGCGCGTACTCCGCCAGCATGTCGAGGATCCTGCTGGTGTCGCCGCAGATGTGAATCACCACGAAGATGCCATCAGCGGCAAGGTCCTTCACGAGGCGTTCCTCGTAGGGGCGCGCAAAGCGGTCGAACATGCGGGGCGAAGTGACGTCCGGGCCTGCCAGGCTATCACCCATCGAGGTGAGGTGAGCCCCCGCCTTGGCCAGCGCCCGATGAACGGCGAGATGGCTTTGGTAGCAAAACTCCATGAGCTGGGCAATGCGGGGATTCTCCGGCTGCTCGATGAGCTCCATCAGGAATTCCTCGATGCCGCGCACCATGCAAGCGAGATCGAAAGCGGCCTGGTCAGCGTTGCCGCGAATGGCAATCTCGCCGCCCACTTGTTTGGACATCAGGCGGACAGCCTCGAGCAGAGCGGGAATGCGGCCGTCAGTTTCGGGGTTAATCACTTTCAAGCGATCCACCGCATCGAGGCTGCGGATGGCAGGCTCCACGATGCGGCCCGGCTCGTTGGGAGCGCATTCCGAGCGGGCTCCCATGGCTTCGGCCAGCATCGTGGTGTCGGTATCCACCAAAATGCAATCGTGCCCGTATTTCTCCACCGCCTGGAGGTGCACGCGGGCAATGGCTTCAGGGTTGGCGCGATACTCCTCCATGCGGACGCCCGCTTCTCGCGCGGCCAGCATGAAGTTGTGCAGGCACACGGGCACACGGTCGGGGATTCCCCCCGCCAGGACCGTCCGCACGCGATCGAGAGAATTCATTTGTTGATTGCCTCTAGCGACACCGGTAGGTGGTAGGTCGTAGGTGGTATGTGGGGTTTTCCCCATCTACCACCTGCCACCTACCAGCTCCTCACTCGTCACTTGTCACTCGTCGCTGCTTTTCGTCACTCGTCACTGCCTTAATCACGCCGTCGTCGTAACTCGCCTCGATGTGGTGGCCGGGTGGAACCACCAGGAATTCCTTCGAGTCCCATTGGCCGTTCACCAGGCGCTGGATCAGGCTGATGTCGCCCGAGACCTTTTCGTAAGTCCAGCCACGCTTGGCCGCGTCGTCGCGCGCCCGCTGCTCGAAGCTGCCGTCGGGTTCGATGCCCATCTCGATAAAAGTGATTTGACCATAGTGCCGGGCCAGGTTCTTGCCGAACTCTTCCCACAGATACTTCGCGTTCTCCTCCCCGTACTTGGCCACCATTTCCTCGTAGCTCTGCTGCAATCCCAGCTTTTTGCCCAGGGCCAGTTGGCCCAATTCGCCGTCCGCCTCGCCGCGCTCAATCCAGCCGGTGGTCTTGAAATACACGCCGGGATGAGTATTGAAATAGTCCATATAGCGCGCCGCGCTGCCCATGAAAACCGTGATGCAGTCATGCCCGCGCGGCACCACTATGGGAATGGACTTGGTGGCCAAGCCCACAATGCCGTTGTTGCAAAGGCCGTAGCCCAACAGCAAGGCATCATATTGGCGCTCCTCCACCCGATCGACGACGGCCTGCAAGCGCGCCCGCATTTCTTGGCACCCGACGTCGTGCAAGCCCTTGGGAAGAAACTCGAAGTCAATGATGTGCGGCGAGCGCGCCACGCAGGCGCAAAGCTCGCGGAAGAAAATTTCGCAACTGATCAGCTTAAGACGCATAAGTATTCTGCTGCCTTCTGCCTTCTGCTTACTGCCTATTGTCTAGCGCCGACCTTAGCGCCCGAATGAACTCCGGGCTGGTTCCGCAGCAGCCGCCCAGGAAATTCGCTCCCGCCGCCAGCAAGGCCGGCGCGTGCCGGGTGAATGCTTTCGGCGCCGTCTGGTAGCGCGCCCCACCCTCCACCAGTTCCGGCAGGCCGGCATTGGGCTTGATCCATATGGGCAGCGGGGTGGCGAGGTGCAGCCGCTGGCAGAGGGCGGCGTAGCTCTCAATCCCCTGCCCGCAGTTTGCCCCAATCGCATCCGCGCCCGCGGCGGTGAGTTCGGCGGCAGCCACTTCCGGCGTGGTTCCCATCATGGTGCGGTCAAGGTTTTTGCCGGAATCGAACGCCAGGGAGACAATCACCGGCAATCCCGTGGTGCGGGCTGCCTTAACACCGACTTTCGCTTCCGCCAGGTCGCTCATGGTTTCGAAGAGCAGAGCATCGGCGCCGGCTTCAGCCAGGGCTTGGGCTTGTTCAGCGAAAGCAGCGAGCAGTTCCTCTTCGCTTACTTCTCCCATCATCAGCAGCTTGCCGCTCGGCCCCATGGAAGCGAAAACGCGGGCGCGTCCCGCGGCGGCGCGTCGAGAAATTTCGACGCCTAGGCGGTTGATTTCCCGCAGGTGCTCAGCCAGTCCGTGGCGCTCCAGGGCGAGACGATTGGCGCGGAAAGTATTGGTCAGGATGACCTGGCTGCCCGCCTCCACGTAAGCGCGCGCGACGTCTTCCACGCGATCCGGGTGCGTCAGGTTCCAATGGTCGGGGCATTCGCCGGCTTCTAGACCGCGCGCCTGGAATTCCGTGCCCCAGGCGCCGTCAGTGAGGACGGGGCCGCGCGAGACGAGTTGTTGGATCAAACTATCCATTAGTTCCTCGCACAAACGGGAAAAGTCTTTACCACCAAGGCACAAAGACACCAAGAAATCACAGGGCGATTCGCTGAATTCCTTGCTTTATAAGTACACTATTGAAGTTCAGCAGCAGGCCGAGCCGGTGACTCGAGAGTTTGAGGTAGGTCAGCACTTGCGCTTTATGGATGGGAAGCAGCATCTCCACTGCTTTCAGTTCCACCAACACAAGGTTCTCCACCACCAAGTCCAGTCGCAGGCCAGCATCCAGTCGGACGTCGTCGTAAACCACGGGTAGCGACACCTGACGTTCCACTTTCAGCCCTCGCTTCTTGAGCTCGTGCAACAAACAAAGCTCATAAATGCTTTCTAGCAGTCCCGGCCCGAGCGTGGTGTGCACCGTGAAGGCAGCATCCACGATCTCTGATGCTACTTTGTCGGTCTTCTCCGGGATGGGTTCTCTTTGTGCCTTTGTGCCTTGGTGGTTCATACTGCCAAGATCCTCTACGCCGCCGCGGGCATCTCCAGTTTCCCTTCCCGGAAGGCGCGCAGGTAGTTGGCGCAATACTCATCGCGCCCCAGCAAGGCTTCCGCGGCTCGGATATTGGCCATCAACTGCGGGTCGCAGGGGTCCACGATACCTGCATCCAAACCGCGCGCCATCAGCAGGACCGCGAAGGTCTCATTGAGGAGCTTGCGCAGGGGAAGCCCAAATGACACGTTGCTGACGCCGGCGCTGGCGTGCACGCCGGGGTAGCGCGCGGTGATCTGTCCGACCGCATCCAGCAGCGCTTTGCCGTGCTCGGGACCGGTGCTGATCGGCAGGACGCAGCTATCCACATAGATGTCATCCAGCGCGAATCCTTGCGAGGTTAACAAATCCACCAAGTGGCTGGCGTGCGCTACACGTCCCTCGGCGGTACTGGGTGGACCCGCCTCGCCCATGCACAGGGCAATGATCTTGGGACGAAATTCATTCAATACCGGCAGCAGCGCGGCGATGCGCGCCGGCTCATTGGTGATGGAATTAATCATGGCGCGCTGCTTGCAGAGCGGCAGAGCGCGGCGCAAGGCCTCCGGGTCAGCGCTATCTATGCAGAGAGGGACCGGAACGGTTTCCTGCACGATGTTCACCAGCCAGGGCAGGACTTCCAGCTCCTGTCCGGGCAGGCCGCCATTCACGTCGAGCATGTCCGCGCCGGCATTCACCTGTTGGAGAGCGATTTCCTTGAAGAATTCCACGTCGCGGGCCGCCGCCGCGGCTCCCACCTTTTTGCGGGTACAATTTATTAGTTCACCGATAATAAGCATAGAAAATTATTTCCTCCTGAGCCGATTTGCCCCAAAGGGGCGAGGCTCGCATAGAGCCCCCGCAGGTTAAAACCTGCGGCTATTCAGATTACGCCCCATCGGGGCCGAGTTGTGTTCCGCCATTTACCTCTTGCATACCGTTTTGAGCTCACTACGTTCCCTCTACCCTCTCAATGTGAGGATGGCTTGAACTTTTCGGGATGATCAAGCAAAGTGTCTGCCAT
>JBEKNU010000178.1:0-15574 GCA_049522495.1 Terriglobia bacterium | reverse complement strand
AATTGCAGGGGCAGCACGCCCATTCCCACCAGGTTACTGCGATGGATGCGCTCGTAGGTTTCAGCGAGCACGGCTCGCACGCCGAGCAGCAGCGTTCCTTTCGCCGCCCAGTCGCGCGACGAACCCGAACCATATTCCTTCCCCGCCAGGACGATCAAGGGCACCCCCTCGCCGCGATAGCGCATGGCGGCATCGTAAATGCTCATCCGTTCGCCATCGGGAAAGTGCAGCGTGATGCCTCCTTCCGTCCCCGGAACCAGCAAGTTCTTCAGCCGAATGTTGGCAAACGTGCCGCGCACCATTACACGATCGTTGCCCCGCCGCGAGCCGAAGGAATTGAAATCATTCTTCGTCACCCCGCGCTCCACCAAAAAGCGGCCGGCCGGCCCGTCCAGGGGAATATCGCCCGCCGGGGAAATGTGGTCGGTGGTCACGGAATCGCCGAGCAGCGCCAGGACCCGCGCGCCGTGAATCTCGACGATGGCGCCGGGCGCAGGAGTGAGGCCGATAAAGAAAGGGGGCTCCTGAATGTAAGTCGATGTGTCCCGCCATGGGTAAAGCGCTCCGCCGGCCACGGGAATCGCATTCCAGGTAGGATTGCCGTCCCAGGCATTCTGGTAACTCGCGCGGAACATCTCGGGGCGAACCGAGCGGGTGAGGGCTTCACCCACCTCCGCTTGAGAAGGCCAGATATCGCGCAGGTAAACGGCGTTGCCTTGGCGGTCCTTTCCCAAGGGCTCTGTCGAAAGGTCGATATCCACGGTGCCCGCCAGCGCGTAAGCCACCACCAGCGGCGGCGAAGCCAAATAGTTCGCGCGCACCTGCGGATGCACGCGGCCCTCAAAGTTGCGATTGCCGGAAAGAACCGCGGCAGCCACGAGTTGGCCCTGGGTTACCGCGCTCGCCACCTCGGGCGGCAGCGGTCCGCTGTTGCCGATGCACGTGGTGCAGCCATAACCCACCAGGTCAAAGTGCAGACCGGCGAGCGACTCTAGCAATCCGGATGCCTGCAAGTATTCCGTCACCACTTTCGATCCGGGCGCGAGACTGGTTTTGACGTAAGGCGGAACTTGCAATCCTTTCTCCAGTGCCTTCTTCGCCAGAAGCCCCGCCCCCAGCATGACGGAAGGATTGGAAGTGTTGGTGCAGGAAGTGATCGCCGCAATCACCACTGAGCCGTGATTCAATTGAGCGCTGGCGCCGTTAAACTTCACGCTGGCGCTCCGGACCGCGTCTTCTGCCGACAGGCCGAACCCACGCTCCT
This sequence comes from Terriglobia bacterium, assembly GCA_049522495.1. GTDB lineage: Bacteria > Acidobacteriota > Terriglobia > UBA7540 > UBA7540 > Bog-366. The sequence goes on along the minus strand of JBEKNU010000178.1, from coordinate 14,310 downwards.
TTACGGGAGCCGAAAGGGCGCGGTGAAACGCCTGCTTCATTTGCGACAGCGGGATGCGGTCCTGCGGGCGCTTGGGTCCCGCGAGGCTCGGCTCCACTGTGGCTAGATCCAGCTCCAGCACATCGGTGAATTCCGGGTCGGGAGTTTGATTCGTGCGGAAAATTCCCTGCTCCTTGGCGTAGCGCTCGACGCGGTCCACTTCCTCGTCGGTTCGGCCCGTCTGGCGAAGGTAGCGCAACGTCTCAGCATCAATGGGGAAGAATCCCATCGTCGCGCCGTATTCGGGAGACATGTTCGCCACCGTGGCGCGGTCGGCGAGCGTCATTTCCGAGAGGCCCTCACCGAAGAATTCCACGAACTGGTCCACCACGCCTTTCTTGCGCAATATCTGCGTGACCATCAGGACCAAGTCGGTTGCCGTCACGCCTTCGCTCAATTTTCCTCGCAACCGGAAGCCCACCACCTTCGGCGTCAGGAAATAATAGGGCTGGCCCAGCATTGCAGCTTCCGCCTCAATGCCCCCCACCCCCCAACCCAGCACACCCAACCCGTTAATCATTGTGGTGTGCGAGTCCGTCCCGACCAGAGTGTCGGGAAGCAGCACGGTTTCTCCGTGCATCTTTTGCATTAGCACCACTTTGGCCAGGAATTCCAAATTCACTTGATGCACGATGCCCGTAGCTGGAGGTACCACACGGAAATTTTGGAAGGCCTGCTGGCCCCAGCGCAGGAATTCGTAGCGCTCACGGTTGCGCTTAAACTCGATCTCGGCGTTGCGCTCGAGAGCGGAGGGGCTCCCGAAGAAATCCACTTGCACCGAGTGGTCGATGACCAGGTCGACAGGAACCAGGGGATTGATCTTTGTGGCGTCGCCGCCCAGCCGCTTCATCGCCGCGCGCATGGCGGCCAAGTCCACCACGGCCGGAACTCCGGTGAAATCCTGAAGGATCACCCGCGCAGGCTTGAACGGCACCTCGCGCGCCGCCGGCGCCTTGGCGTTCCACTTGGCGAGCGAAGTGACGTCTTCCTCTGTTACCAGAGTGCCGTCGCAATTTCGCAGCAGAGCTTCCAGCAGAACTTTGATCGAGAAGGGGAGATGGAAAACTGCGCCGTGGCCGGCCTTCTCAAGTTGCTCCAGACGGTAAATTACCGCCGGTCCGCTCGCGGTATCGAGTGTGGCACGAGCCCCAAAAACGTCATGAGCTTTATCCATAATTCCTCCATAACCCGGCACTTAGGAATCCACCAGCCGACGGACAGAAGGCATTAGGCACTAGGCCATAAGCATTAAGCAACAGGAATAAGGCAGTAGGCACCACGCTGTAAGCTGCAGGCAGCCTCAAGACCTTGACTGCAAACCCCCATCCGTCATCTGCAATGATAACCCCGAAGGCTCGCAACAGGGTACGGTAACGGGTAGTGCCCCGATTCAAACGCGGCGCCGCCATCTCCGACCTTCTGGAGTCCGATGGTCCGGTATGGATCAGGACCACATTTCGGGCCTGCCAGCCCCATCCCGGCTGGACGCCCGCGCTACCGACAATGCTAAGACCGCACCCCTCGCCCATGGGGTTGTCATTATAGCCGGTCAGGAGCCCACCGTTTTATTCGGTAGACAATCTACCGCCTCGAGTGGTAGATTACCTGCTACTATGACCAAGCAACCATCAGCAGACCGAATCGAACTCGTTTATGGCTCGCTCGACATGTTGATCCTGCGCACCTTGCGCTGGGGACCAACTCATGGTCATGGAATTGCCAAATCTATCGAGCGCATGTCGGAAGAGGCGCTCAAGGTGGAGCACGGGTCGCTCTACCCCGCGCTCCAACGCCTTCAGCAGGAAGGTTGGATTACCGCCGAGTGGGGTGTTTCCAAAAACAAACAGCGGGCCAAGTATTACCGCCTCACCGCCGCAGGGCGACGGCAATTGGTGGCCGAAACCTCGCGTTGGGAGCGCTTTGTGCGGGCAATTACCGGCGTTCTGCGCCCAGCCGAGTCCGAGGAAGGGCAATGAGCTGGAGGCGACACATTGCCAAACTCGGTGCTCTGATTCATCAGCGGAAGCCGGTGGACGATCTCGCGGAAGAGATTCGCTCGCATCTCGCCATGGAAGTGCAGGAGAACCTGGAATCCGGCATGTCATTTGACGAAGCTCACTACGCCGCGTTGCGCCGGTTCGGAAATGTGACCTTGGCGCAAGAGAGGAGCAGGGAGATGTGGGGATGGAATTCCGTCGAGGCGCTCTGGCAGGATCTGCGCTACGGCCTGCGCCAACTCCGTCGCAGTCCGGGCTTCACTGCCGTCGCGGTGCTGACCCTGGCGCTGGGGATCGGGGCGAATGCCGCGATTTTCAGCGTCGTGAACACGGTCCTGCTCAGGCCGCTCCCATACACGCATCCCGAGCGGCTGGTGCGAGTCTACTCCGAGTTTACAACGTTCCCGGGCGGCGGCCTCCGGAGGTTTTGGATTTCCCCGCCGGAGTTTCTGGACCTCCGGCGTGAAGCGAAGTCGTGGGATTCGCTCGACGCCTGGGTGAACGGCGGAGTAAACCTTGCGGGACAAACCGAGCCCGTCCGCGCCACCGCTTCATTTGTCAGTGGCGGAATGCTCCCCTCGCTCGGTGTTTCTCCGCTCGTGGGCCGGCTGATCACGCCTGCCGACGACGATGCGGGCGCGCCGGTGACGGCCGATATTTCCTTCGGCCTTTGGCAACGCGCTTTTGGTGGCGATCCCAGCATCGTCGGGCACGACACGCTGCTCAACGGCCGCAAGTGCACGATCGTTGGCGTTATGCCCAAGGGCTTCCAATTTCCCCCCGGTGAAGTGGACCCACCCGAACTCTGGAGTCTGCTTCAAATCGACCCCGCCAAGCCTGGCGGCCGCAGCTCGCACTACCTCTATTTGCTGGGGCGCCTCAAGCCGGGAATCAGTCAGCCCCAGGCACAGAATGAACTTGATGCGCTGGTTCGGACTTGGGGCAAACTTGACGTGGCCGGCTCCAAAGACCACTTCTTGAGTCCGAAGAATCATCCTCTCGTCAGCTACCCCTTCCAGGAAGAGGTCGTGCGGGGCGTGCGCCCGGCCCTGTTGATGCTGCTGAGCGCGGTCGGTCTGGTGCTGCTGATCGCGTGCGTCAACGTGGCCAATCTCCTGCTGGCGCGGTCGGAAGGGAGGCAGCGTGAGGTGGCAGTTCGCAGCGCGATCGGCGCTGGTTTCCGCCGGCTGCTCCGCCAATTTGTGACGGAAGGCATGGTCCTCTCGCTTCTCGGCGCAGCCTTGGGGATGATTCTTTCCGCCGGGGGCCTGAGTTTGATCAAGACGAATGCCGCCATCAGCATCCCGCGCGCCTCCGAAATTGGTCTCGACTGGAGGGTTCTCGTTTTCGCTGTGACGGTCTCGATTCTCACCGGCTTATTCTTCGGGATTGCGCCCTTGTTTCACCTGATGGTCCGCGACCTGCACGAATCGCTCAAATCGGCGGCGAGCGCAACCACGTCGTCCGCGGGCGCCAGGCTGTTTCGGCAGATCCTGGTAGTGATGGAGCTAGGCCTGGCTTTGGTGCTCCTGATCGGCACCGGACTGATGATCCGCGCCTTTTGGAAGCTCCAGGAAGTAGATGCGGGCTTCGATCCCCAGCATGTGGTAACCATGAGCGTCGCCCTGCCGAACGCGCTTTATCCCGACGCTAAGCAGCAATTGAGTTTCTGGACGAAGCTGCAAGAGAAGGTCTCATCTCTGCCCGGGGTCAAGGTCGCCGGACTCGCTACCGGCCTGCCGCCGCTCCGGCCCCTGAACGCCAACGATACTCAGATTGAGAACTTCGTGATAGTTAAGGGCGGTCCCATCCAAAACGTCGACTTCTGGCAGACGGTAAATAAGGATTATTTCCGCGCCATGGGTGTGCGCCTCGTGGAGGGTCGGCTCTTTGATGAACGCGATGGCGCGGGCTCGCCCAACGTCGTCATCGTCAACCAGAGTATGGCGCGCATGTTTTGGGGAAATCAGAGTCCCATCGGTCGGCGCGTTCGGCCCGGCTTCACGGACCCCTGGCGCACGGTGATTGGTGTTGTCGCCGATGTCAAAAATGCGGGCCTCGATCAAGCGACAGGAACCGAGCTTTACCTGCCCTTCAACCAGCTGCAAGGACCGAACAACGGCATCCGCAAGCTGTACCTCGTGCTTCGTGCCTCCGGGGATGCTTCGAATCTCGTCCGCGCCGTTCGCCAGGAGGTACGCAACCTGGAACCCCGGCTTCCTCTCGCCGAGGTCCGAACAATGGACGATGTCATGTCGACGGCGCAGTCGCGGCCGCGGTTTCTCACCACCTTGCTGAGCCTCTTCTCCGGTGTGTCGCTGATTCTCGCGGCAGTCGGAATCTACGGGGTGATCTCTTACTCCGTGGCTCAGCGGACCACCGAGTTCGGCCTGCGCATGGCGCTCGGAGCTCAGCCCGATGATGTCCTAAAGCTGGCGGTACGAGAGGGCGTCATTTTGGTGTTGGCGGGCATCGTGCTGGGGCTGGTAGGCGCGCTTGCGCTCACTCGATTCCTGTCGAGCCTGCTGTTTGGTGTGCGTGCGAACGACCCTGTGACGTTTGGTGTCGTCGCGCTGGCGCTTGGGGCGGTGGCCATACTGGCGAGTTATCTGCCGGCGCGGCGAGCGACTAAAGTCGATCCGATGGTGGCACTGCGGTACGAGTAAATCAGTGGTTAGTGGATAGTGGTTGGTGGCACGTGCGCACGCCAATGGAACTGGTTAGTGACTGAATACTGACGACTGTGAACTGAGAACTTAAGATGAGCTGGCGGGGTGTACTTTTCAAACTCGGCACCCGCCCCCTGCCTACGGCTTACTGCCTTCAGCCTTCCTCCATCCCGGCGCGACGTAGGCCAAAGCCTTCTCCGCCCCGCTCCTCCCGGTTCGGATACAGTCCGAGATACCGATGCCCGAGTAAGCATTCCCCGCGAGGTACAATCCGGGCACGTCCGGTAGCCGTTCCTCAATCGCACTCACGCGCTCCGCGTGACCCACCGGATATTGCGCCATGGAAGCAGGCCATCGGTGCACGCGGAAGAACAGAGGCTCGGCGGTGAAGTTCATAATTTCCTTGAGTTCCCTCCGCACTCCGGCCACAACCGCTTCGTCATCCAGTCCGAGCACATCGGGATCGCGCGCTCCGCCCAGGAAGCATCTCAGCATGGCCTTCCCTTCCGGCGCACGGTGGTCGAATTTTGCGTGGACAAACGTGCAGGCCAGCATTCGCCGCCCCTCTTTGCGCGGCACCAGGAATCCAAAACCGGCGGGAAGCGCGGCCCTGGCACGGTCATCAAATCCCAGCGAAACCGTCATTGAAGAACTATAGGGGATGCCCTCGAGCAACTCACTCAGGCGGTGGTCGAGGGGTGAAACCAGCCCGCCGGCAAGGTGCGCCGGCAAGGCGAGAACCACCGCGTCCGCGTTGTAAGCCTTGTCACCCTCGCAAGCGATCAGGAACCGCCCTGAGCAAGAGTCCGCAATGCCTCCCGGTCCGCCGGGAGCAAACTCCAGAGCAAGTACGCGGCGGCACAGCAAAACCCGGTATTTCTCCACTTGTGCCGCGAGCTTCTCCGTCATTTGTTGCAGCCCGCCCTTGAGAGTCATGAAGAGCGGAAGCTTGCCCGGCGGGGCCGTGCCCGTTCCGGCTGAATCCACGCCTGGGACGTTATTCATCCCCGAGGCGGTACGCCGTTGCCGCATGGCCTTTAGCGTGGCACGCGTCAAACTGCCGTGTTGGCGCTCCATCTCCCAGAAACGCGGCAGAACGGAGCGTACGCTAAGCTCCCCGGATTCACCGCCATAGACGCCCGCCAAGAGAGGGTCCGCGATATTCTCCAGCATCGCCTCACCGAAATGCCTTTTCACAAAGCTCGCTACCGATTCATCACCTTTGTCGCGCGCGGGCGGAGAGGAAAACAGTTCCCAGGCTGCCGCGAGTTTGGCGCTGAGCGGTAGCAGCTTGGTGCTGATCATCGGCCAAAGGCGTGTCGGCACCAAAAACATCAGGCCATCGGGAAGCGGCAGTAAGCGCCCCCGGTGAAGAATGTAGGTGCGGCGCGCGTGGTCATTGGAGCCGATCAGATCGTCACCCAGCCCCAACTCCCGCGCCATGGCGGCAGCTTGTGGTTTCTCGGCGAGGAAGCTGTCGGGGCCGGCTTCGACCACGAAACCGTCAACCGTTTCCGTCCGAACCACACCGCCCAACCAAGGATTTGCCTCAATGAGCATTTCCTCGATCGGGGCGCCGGCTTGGCGTGCCCGCACCAGCGTGTACGCGGCGGCAAGGCCGGAAACCCCTCCGCCGATTACGGCCACTCGACGCGCTTTGGATCTGTCAGTCAAGCTCCCACTCCCATAGGTGTCAGCTATCAGGTGTCAGCAGGGCCAGAACCTGGCGCCTGGCACCTGACACCTGCTTAATCCGCGAGGTTATCAGCTTGGCCAGCGCCGCAGCAAACTTGGGACTGTCGTTTAATGACTCCGACCGTCGCACCGCGACACCCCGAGCCTTACCATAGTCACGGAAGAGCACATCGATGTCGTAAAGGATTTCGACGTGGTCGGAGACAAATCCCACTGGAACCAACAGTACATTCTTCCCGCCCGCCTGCGCCAACTCGTCAATTTGTGATTCCACCGTCGGCCCGATCCATTTGTCCGCCGTCATTCCCTGGCTTTGGAACGCCAGGCGATATTCCGTAAGGCCCGTTGCTCTGGCCACTAGGGCTGCCGTCTCTCGCACCTGTCGTTCGTAAGGATCTCCATCGGCAATCGTCCGTTCCGGCACACTATGGGCCGTAAAGATTACGGGAACGGGGCCACCGGTCTCACTCTTCGCGGCCAGGAGCGCCGCCGCCGCGCGCTCGCGAAACGCCTCAATCAACCCCGGATGGTCGTGCCAGCTCTCCACGAAATCCACCCGCAATCCCGGGCGCACCTGCGCGACCGCATCCATCAAATACTTTCGGTAGAGCCCAATGCTGGTGCGAGAATTTTGGGGCGCCAGGCACACCGCCACCACGCATTCAACGCCTTCGTCGCTGAGCCGGCGCACCGCCTCTGGAATAAACGGCTTCCAGTTTCGCATGCCCACGTAAACGGGGTGGGCAATCAACTTCGCCAGCGCTTCCGCCTGCAAGGTGGTGAGCCGCAACAATGGCGATCCCCCGCCAATCAGACTATAGCGGCGTACGATTTCTCTCACCGCCGCCTCAGGCAAGGGCCGCCCCTCGCGCACGTTTCGCAAGAACTCGGGAATATCTTCGAGCTTATCGGGTGCCCCATGCGCCAGCAGCAAGACTCCCCAGGGGCCTTGGGGCGTCTCCGGAATGGATCCTTCCTTCATGATTTATCGTGAGCCGAGGCAATCTTGCCGCCGCCATTTAAGGGCTAAATCTGCTAAGGCTCTCATATTCGTATCTTTTTGAATATACCATGCCGCCCGCGAATTGGGACGAATTGCCATTGCTCAACATTTGACGAAGCCGATGCTCGGGGCATACACTGGAAGCATCATGGCTGCTATTGCAAGAAAAGGAGTTCCGCTCGTGGTGCCATCGGCGATTCGCCGCAAGGCGGGCTTTAAAGGTGGAGAGGATCTGGAGTTCAAGGCGTCCGGTGGGGTCATCACCATCGTGCGAAAGCTCCCCGGCGCTCGTGACGAGTACTCGCCCGCCCAACGGCAGATCGTCGACGCCCGGTTGACAGAAGCCCGCAAAGGCCCCTACTTTGGACCGTTTGACACCGCTGATGAAGCTATTAAGTTTATTCGTAAAGAAATCAGGAATCGCAAAGCAATGGAGCGGAAGTAGCACACCTCCCTCATGAAGGTTGTCTTGTCAGACCGCGTGATTGAGTCACTGGCTGACGCCCCACCGAATGTCCGGCGGGCTTTTGAAAAGCAGTTGCGGTTCCTAGTGGGCAACCTACAGCACCCTTCCCTGCACGCCAAGAAGTACGACGAATCGAAGGACATTTGGCAAGCGCGTATCAACCAGAATTGGCGCTTCTACTTCACGATCACCAACGACACCTACTGCATTGAGGATGTAATTGCGCATCCCAAGTAAACGCCGCCCAACAGCGCATGTTACCCAAACATTCCTGAGCAAATTTCGTGACGAGACGGGCGGTTGCATTTGCGTCAGCGTTTGTAGTTTTGTGGCGTGTGGCATTCTCTTGGCCCTTAAATGTTGGGCGTACTTCTGTTAGAGTCTCGGGTTGCCCCAAGCGAACCACCATCACTTGCGGCCCGCGCTTGGCGGCTTAATGCAGGGAAAGATGGGCCGAGAGGAAACTCCCTTATGAATTACCGCAGGTTTGGACGCACCGGCTGGATGGTAAGCGAGATAGGTTATGGCATGTGGGGCATGGGGGGATGGACCGGCTCCGACGACGCGGAGTCGAAAAGCTCCCTCCAGAGGGCTGTTGACCTGGGTTGCAACTTTTTTGACACCGCTTGGGCTTACGGGAACGGCCATAGCGAAAAGTTGCTGGGATGGTTGGTGCGCAACAACCCCGGACGAAAGCTCTACACCGCAACCAAAATTCCACCTAAGAATCTCGCATGGCCGAGCCGGCGCGAGTTCACCCTCGATGAGTGCTTCCCTCCCGATCACGTCGACCAATACGTGCATTCCAGCCTCGAAAATCTGGGCCTGGAGAACCTCGATCTGATTCAATTTCACACCTGGGAGGATTCCTGGCTGGATGATGATCGCTGGGTGAAAAAGATCGACGACCTGCGCCAACAGGGGCTCATCGGTGCAGTAGGCATCAGCCTTAATCGCTGGGAACCCTGGAACGGCGTGGACGCGGTTCAGTCAGGGTCGATTGACGCGGTGCAGGTCATCTATAACATCTTTGACCAGAACCCCGAGGACAAACTATTTCCTGCTTGCGCGGCAATGAACGTAGGCGTCATCGCGCGTTGTCCGTTCGACGAAGGCACCCTCACGGGAAACCTCACCTTGCAAAGCACCTGGCCCCCCGGCGATTGGCGTAACACTTACTTCGTCCCGGAAAACCTCAAAGCCAGTGTGGAACGTGCAGAAGCCTTGCGCCAGCTTGTTCCACCCGGCATGGACATGCCGCAAATGGCCTTGCGTTTCATTCTCAACAATCCCACGGTGAGCACCATCATTCCGGGTATGCGCAGGGTGGCGAACGTGGAAGCGAATATACGCGCCGCCAACCAGGGTCCGTTAACAGTGGATCTGCATACGGAATTACGCAAACATCGTTGGGTCCGGAAGCCAACCGTTTGGTCACAGTGAGGGCGACACGCAATATGGAGTACCGCCGATTTGGACGCACCGGCTGGATGGTGAGTGAGATCGGATACGGGATGTGGGGGATGGCGAGCTGGACCGGATCCAGCGACCGCGAATCCCAGCAATCCTTACAGCGTGCTGTCGACTTGGGCTGCAACTTTTTTGACACCGCCTGGCATTACGGCAGTGGACACAGCGAAGAACTGCTCGGTGGGGTGGTGCGCCGGAACCCTGGGAAGAAGCTTTATGTGGCGACCAAGATTCCTCCCAAGAACCTTGCCTGGCCGGCGCGTCCTGAGTATACGCTGGACGACTGCTTTCCCCCCGAGCACATTGAAGAGTACGTGCACATCAGTCTCGAAAACCTGGGTTTGGAGAACTTCGACCTGATTCAATTCCACACCTGGTCAGACGCCTGGTTGGAGGACGACCGCTGGGTGAAGAAAATCGACGATTTGCGCAAGCAAGGGCTTTTCCGGGCCGTCGGCATCAGCCTCAATCGCTGGGAACCGTGGAACGGCGTGCGCGCGGTGACGTCGGGGCTGATTGACTCGGTGCAGGTCATGTACAACATTTTTGATCAGAACCCCGAGGACGAACTTTTCCCCGCTTGTGCTGCCCGGGATGTGGCCGTCATTGCGCGCTGCCCGTTGGACCAAGGCTCGCTGACCGGCACCCTAACGGTGGAAAGCCAATGGCCGGAAGGTGATTGGCGCAACACTCACTTCGGCCCGGAGACGCTCAAGGAGAGCGTTGCTCATGCCGACGCGCTAAAGCCGCTCGTCCCCCGCGGCATGACGCTGCCGCAGATGGCGCTGCGTTTCATTCTCAACAACCCCACCGTGAGCACCATCATCCCCGGCATGCGCAAAGTGCAGAATGTGGAAGAGAACGTGCGTGCCAGCGGCCAAGGTCCATTGCCGGTGGACCTCCACAGGGAATTGCGCAAGCATTGCTGGAACCGCAAGGCAATCCGGCGGCCAAGGTAAAGGCACCCGATTTTTTGTAGCGGCGGTCTCTGGCCGCCGGCTGGAGGTTCTGCATTTAGTGTTCCCTGAAGGGGGACAATATCATTAGCCGTAGGTGAAACCTACGGACCGGAAATCGGGAAAATCAGGGTCGAGAGAATTGTTTTTGATTGCCGTCCCAATCCGTAGGTTTCACCTACGACTAATGACATTTCGCCCCTTCGGGGGCGGGGCATGGGGCAAATGGAGAAACTCCAGTCGGCGGCCAGGGACCGCCGCTACACCAAAGCGACCACTACCGGAGCTTGGCTCGGCAAGTGATCGGTATCTCACAACCGGGGAAGGAGAATTTTTTCATGGACAAGAAAACCGAAATCACACGGCGGGAGTTTCTGAAAGACACGGCTCTTGCCGGCGCCGGCGCAGCCGTGCTGGGCGGCTTGGTTCCGGCACGCGTGCTGGGCGCCAACGACCGCATTCGCGTCGGCGTACTGGGAAGCGGGCACCGCGCACGCTACGTCATGGATTTTTTCAAAAAGGTTCCTGACGTCGAATTCGTAGCCGTCTGCGATGTCTACGCGCCCGCCCGCGCCCTGGCCTTGGAAGTCGCCGGCCCGGGCGCCCAGGCATACACGAACTATCACGAAGTTCTTGACCGCAAGGATATCGACGCCGTCCTGATTGGCAGTCCCGACCACTGGCACAAACAAATGCTCATTGACGCTGTGAATGCCGGCAAGGATGCTTACCTCGAAAAGCCCATCATGCATTCGATTGAAGAGGGTGTGGAAATGGTGCGCGTGGTGGATGGGAGCCAGCGCATCGTTCAGACCGGCACCCAGCAGCGCAGTTGGGATCACTGGAAACTCGGTAAGGAAATCGTCGCCTCCGGCAGGCTCGGCAAGGTCACCATGGTCCATACTTACTGGTACCAGAAATACGCGACAAAAAAAGACCTTCCGAAAATCGATCTGGCTGACCTGGACTGGAAAAGCTTTTTGGGCGACGCGCCCGACCAGCCTTTTACCGAGGAGAAATTCCGGCGGTGGCGCTGGTATTGGGATTTCGGCGGGGGGATTCTCACCGACCTGCTGACCCACTGGATTGACGTCATCCAGTGGTACATGGACCAGCCGGCGCCCAAGACGGCCACCACCGTGGGCGACCTTTACGCCATGGATTGGCAGTGCCCCGACACGGTCACGGCCGTTTATGAATATCCGGGCAATTTCATGGTCACCTTCACGGGCTCCATCAACAGCAGCGTGGAGGACGGCGGCATTATGTTTTGCGGCAGCGATGCAACGCTGAAGATTGACCGCTCCCACCTGGCCGTGTATCCGGAAGGCGTATCCCCCGTATCCGGCTCGCTGGTGCCGGAGCCGGAACTCTTCATGCGCGCCGAGCGCGATGGAACGCTTGATAACGTCATCAACTTCATGGATTGCATGCGCACGCGCAAGTCTCCCAACGCCAACATACACGTGGGCTTTGAGGCGGCGCGGACTTCCTGGATCGGCAACCTCGCTTTGAAGCATGGCATGAAGGTTGCCTGGGACGCTGCGAAAGGCAAGGTGGCATGAGGAGGCTTGCGCAGAGCGGGCTTCAGACGCGACGAGGCCCGCTGAGAATGCGCGCCGGAAGAGTAATCAGGGCCCGAAGCAAATCGAACACTCCTTCGACGGCAATTCCCAGCAGCCGGAACGGCAGGGTCAGAATCCAAACCAACGGATAAAGCACCAACGCCAGAAGCGCCAGCGGCCAACAGAGGAAAAGAAGAATGCACCAGAGCAGGAATTTCACCATACGTCTCAACTCCCCGGGAGAATTCACGTCCATTCTACGCCTAAAACCGGGGCTAGGCACCGTGTTATCCTGCATGGTGTCTGTCCCCTGCGCTGAGCTGAGCTTCTGTCATGTGCCGACACCGAGGCTGCTGGAGGATGTGAGAGAAAAGCGGCCGCTGGTGATAACGACGAGTGATAGTTGGGCAGGTTTCTACCCCGCTAACCCTGGTCAGTTAGAATCTCCAGGTTTTTCAGGTGCGCATAGTGCTTCGTGTTGTTGGTTACGAGAGGCGCGTCGAGATATCGTGCGGTGGCGGCGATCCAGGCGTCCTGCGAGGCGATCGGATGCCCGCCGCGGTTTGACTCGTGCTTGACCTCTGCCCACCCAGAGCACAGCCGGTCATCGGGGTAGCAAACGGAGAAACGCGACAAATACTTCTCCAGCAGGCTTATCTTGCGAAATCCCCAATGTGATTTCAGTGCCCCGAGCCGCATCTCAGCCAAAGTGACGAATGAAATGAGCACTTCGTTGTCCGCCATCAGCTCAACGTACCTTGGGGCGAGGGGGTGCCATTTGAAGATGTAGGATGCGACGTCAGTATCCACCAGAAGCCGCCTCATTCAGCAGGCACTCGCTCGCGATCGTGGCGGCGTTCTTCATAAATTAGCTTCACAAACCTCTCGGCCTCTTCCGGTGGACCCGGGTCGATACACTTCCGGAGCCGACCGATTGAGAAAACTTTGTGGCGCACTATGTTGGAACGACTCCCGCTTTTAGCCGACAGCCGCGCTTTGAGTTTCTTCACGTCGCCTCCTTTATGGTTAAGTCTACCACGCCGTCGTTCCATCGCAGCTTATAACTTCTTGCCCAGTTCCAGGGGGCGGGGACAGGCACCACGTTACACTGGTTTTTCCTCCTCGACATAAAGTGGTGCTCATGGTCGCGGCTCATCTATTGAGGACAAAAAACTCCAACACCACCGAGCGTCGAAGGCGCGACATGGCGCCCATTATCAGCCTCGAACCCGCGACCGCAAAACGTCATTTCCCCAAGAAGAGCCGCAGCGGAATCCGTCCGCTGACGGATACCGCTACGCTACCCCGCGCTGGCAAGGAGTTCGCGGTCCACAGTTCACCGTCAGAATCGAGAACGCGTTTATGGTGGTTCGAATCCACCCGGCAGGATCATGGGTAGTGTCTCATTTTGAAGTGCCACGGCCATCTTGGCCGTGCCCCTTCACGGGCGGGACGCCCGTGGCACCTCAAACTGAGACACTACCGGATCATGGTTTTTCTTGCATTCTTCCTGCGCCCGTAGGATAATGAGTTGGACTTGCCGACGTAGCCAAGGGTTCAAGGCACCTGCCCTGTAAGCAGGAGATCGCTGGTTGAAATCCAGTCGTCGGCTCCAGAGTTGAGAATGTTGAGATTCCCCAAACCCGAAACGATGAGCGACCGGCACGGCAGGCCGTGCCGCATATTTGTGTGCGCCCATTGCCAGGTCGCGGATAACACCATCATGGCGACCAATCCAGGGCGTGGAGGCGGAGGGTAGAATCCAGAACCAACAATCAGGATTCTAAATCCCGCCCCGCAAAAGGCGGGTTTTTTATTGCAGCTCGAGAGTTGAGAATGTTGAGATTCCCCAAACCCGAAACGACGCGCGAACGGCAAGGTAGGCCGCGTCGCATATTTGTGTGCGCCCATGGGCAGGTCGTCGATAACACCATCATGGCGACAAATCCAGGGCGCGGCGGGGGTGGGTAGAATCCAGAGCACCATCGGATTCCTCCAAAGCCCGCCCTAAAAAGCGGGCTTTTTTATTGCTCTTTGACAACTGAAAGACCCAGCAGCACAGGAGCATGGCATCGAGGCAGCGCGGCGGTCTCCAAAACCGCAGGCGTGGGTCCGATTCCTACTGCTCCTGCCAGGGCGCGGTAGCCAAGTGGAAAGGCATCTGCCTGCAAAGCAGACAACCTCGGTTCGATTCCGAGCCGCGCCTCCACAGTGGTCAGCACTGGTGTGCGGGCGGGCCTTATAAGCCTGTAATTGCCCCGGATCAGGGTGCACGGCAGAGTTCGATTCTCTGGACCACTACCATCGGGCTCGTAGCTCAGCCTGGAGCAGAGCGTCTCGCTACGAACGAGAAGGTCGCAGGTTCAAATCCTGTCGAGCCCTCCATGTTTTTTTCGGGCGCGTGCGGCCAATCGGATCGGCCACCAGCCTCCTAAGCTGGCGATATGTGA
>JBEKNU010000177.1:0-15636 GCA_049522495.1 Terriglobia bacterium | reverse complement strand
ATTACCGTCTACCACACGCCCGAGGGAGACGTCTCGACCCTAGCCAAGATGCACGCGGGAAGAGTTGCCGACAATCTCACGGTCGAGACCGAGGGCCTGATCAAAAGCGTGGACGACTACGACCCCGTGATCTTCATGCTCGAGGACACGACCTTCAGCACCGACAACAGCGTGTACTACAACATGGTCCGGGATATCGGCCGGGATGGTATCTTCCGGGATTGGGGGCTGGACTTCGAAGTGACTCCCTTTGGCGCCACTCGGCGCTATTTCGGGGAGCTTTATGGCCTCGACGATTGGGTCTATCACCAGCATGATCATCCCGATCACTTCGCGAAGCTGGTAGAGGCACAGATCCGTCGGGACGAGCGGCGCCTGAAACTGGTCGCCGATTCTCCCGCGGAGTTCCTGGGATTCGGGTGGGTCGAGGGGCTCTGGGGCCCCGCGGAGTTCCGAAAGCACGAACTGCCGTTCTACAAGAAATGGGTGCCTTATCTTCAACGCAAGGGGAAGATCCTCGCCTTGCACTGCGACATTACGCGCGGCTTCGAGGGCTACAAAGAGGTAATTGCCGAAACCGGCATCGATGTGGTTGAGGCTTTCACCCCGCCCCCCGTCTCCGACCTGTCTTTAAAGGAAGCCCGCGAGGCTTGGGGAAATATCATCATCTGGGTCAACTTCCCGGAGTCGATCTTCTGGTCGGGTGCCGAAGCGACGAAACAGTACACCATCGACCTCTTGAAGAGCGCCGCGCCGGGTGACCGGCTGGTCTTGAGCTTCACTGAGATGGGAACCTGGGGCGCCATCGACGATGCCACCGAACAGAGTTTCAAGGCAGGCACCCTGGCGATTATGGAAGCCATCGAAGAGCATGGCACCTACCCCATCCAGGCCTGAGCGTGTAGCTCGTACCGGGCGATGACGTCCCCACGATCTCGACTCCTGCGCCTTGGTTGTTCAAGATAATGTTTTCGGGCGGGAGGCCGCTGGTGGGAGCCTTGACGCCAGATATGGTGGTCACAGGCGGTCCCGGCGATGGCTGGCCAATGAAATTGTTTTACGAATTCGTGATGGACACGCCTGTACCGTGGTTGCCCAAGTTGTCGCTGAAATCGGAAATTCCGCCTGGGAGCGTGTAGTAGCTCAGGCGGCCCGGGGAGAGTCTTTAAGGACTAGAGGTACTCGCTGGGATAGAGAACTTTGCAAGTCTGGCTCGGATGAAGTGCGAACTCACTTGGTAAAGGGGGAACATATGTCTTTGGAATATGTCGAGAATACGGATGGCGCAGATCAGCCGCGAATTGGTCGGCACACGGGATGGAAGAAGGACAGATTTTTCTCAGTAATGATCCTGGTTGCGTTGGCTGTAGCGACGACAATGGCGCGGCCCGAGAACCCTGTTTCTATCTCCAACAACGGCTGGATTATCACGGCTGACACAGATCATGAAGTCCTCAGCGTTGCGCACGAAAATCTGGGAATGATGCTAGAGAATGTTCGACTGAATCTCCAAGGAGAGCGCAATCTGCTCCGCCTGAAGAGCTGGTCCGTTGAAAAGAAGGGCCAGTCCCAACTTTCCATCATAACGTCTCAACCTCAGACCGCTTGGCTCTTGGAGCTGGGCCCGAACACGCTGAAGATCTCCAGCACCTTGATGGACACGGTTCTAACCGCTGAGGCGCCGGCCTCAAAGGGCCGTGTTGTCGCCCGCCTGATGGATCCTGAGGGAGTGCCTGTTACATGGGTGGGGACCAATGCCGGTGCAGGTTGGGGCGCCAGTGAAACCCGAAACCCATCATTCCTTCCCAGCCGGAACCCGGAGTGCATGTACTTTGGACTGGGGCAGGTGTCGAGTTCGAACCTGCACAGCCTCTTTGACCGCCCCAGCGACACGGCCATTAGTTTTTCCGATCAGACTTCGATGCAGCGCAACCGTCAAGACCTGGATCAGCTTGATATGACCATGCCCATCCCGGGGAATGCGCTTATTCGCATCCTTCCGGATTATTTCACGAAGGTTCTTGGGGCCCCCTTCTACGTTCCGTTCGACGATTCGTACTTCCCTATACCCCCGATGGCCTGGGGGAGTTGGAGCGCCTACTACCAGGATGTGACGGAACAGGACATTGTCCGGAATACCGATTGGATCGCGAAGAACTTGAAGCCTTACGGCTTAGACTACATTCTCCTGGATGACGGTTACGACCGCGGGGAAAAGGGAGAGCACTACTGGACTGGAAAATGGGACCCAGTGAAATTTCCCCATGGGCCAAGGTGGTTGGCCGAGTACATCAAGTCAAAAGGCCTGCACGCCGGCTTATGGATCGTCCCCAACGCCTATGCCGGAGCCATAGACGAGCATCCGGAATGGTATCTGCGGGACAAGCAAGGTAGGTTCATAAAGGATTATAACACTCCCTCCCTCGATTCCACCAACCCCGAGGTCCTCGACTTCCTCAAGAAGCTATTCACCACGCTGAATGACTGGGGCTTCGATTATTACAAGTTCGATGGCGAGTTTGCTCTTCCCAAGTATTCGCCGTTCGTGGACACGGCCAGACTCTACGACAAGAATATCGATCCTGTGGTGGCTTATCGAAACCGCCTCAAACTGATCCGTGAGATCATTGGCCCGAAGGTCATGCTCGAAGGATCGCCGGAGGGCACTCCCCTGGATGGGATCGGCTACTTCACCACTTACTGGAACGGGTATGACGATTACAACGGCTGGCAGGGAATGCACCATGTGTTGAGTTCCATCAACGACAACGCTTTCTTGAACCACATCGCTTTTTACCTGATCCCCGGGGAGGGAATTGACGTCTCGCCCTGGATGTCGATGGAGGAAGCAAAGCAGAAGAGGCCTCCGACCTTCGTAAAGTCTGCCGAGGACCGTCGAGAACATGAAGC
Source organism: Terriglobia bacterium (assembly GCA_049522495.1). Classification (GTDB taxonomy): domain Bacteria; phylum Acidobacteriota; class Terriglobia; order UBA7540; family UBA7540; genus Bog-366. The sequence goes on along the minus strand of JBEKNU010000177.1, from coordinate 12,726 downwards.
AGGATTCGGTACAACTCTGGCAGAAGCGCACACCGTGGTCACTTACGTGACTTTGACGGGAGGTGTCTACTCTGTGGCTAGCGTGATGCCCGAACTGCCAGAAGAGAGGACTCGGTTGCTTAAGCAGACGTTGCCGACCCTTCCAATCCTGCCCATCGACCTGTTCAGCCGTGGGACCGACATGACTTATCAAACGTTTCGGCACACGAATCCCGACATTTACATCCACAACTACCCAGAGGTCTTGGACCTAAAGGTTAATGCCAAGTCCGGGGTCTATGATGTCGTGGGCCTGACCAACTGGCGGCCCGGAACGGCTACCAGAACCCTTGCCTTCGCGGATAAGCTGGGACTTGACCCCAATTCCCGCTACGTTGCCTTTGATTTCTGGGGCCAGAAGCTGTTCGGCGTCTTTCAAGGTCGGATGAAAGTTGACATCGAAAGCCATGATACTCGGGTGTTCCTGATCCACCCCTTGTTGAACAGACCCCAGTTGATCGGAACCTCTCGCCACATCACTGGTGCATACTCGATTAAGGACTTGGCTTGGGACAGCTCGAAAGACCGGCTGCGCGGTTCATCCGAGACTGTGCCGGGGGAAGACTACACGCTTTGGTTCTATGTTCCCGACGGAGTAACGGTCGCCCAGGTGCGCGCGACATCCGAAGGAAAACACGAAATTCCGACGCGCCATGAAGTAACTGGGAATTCATTGAAGGTCCGTTTCCCAGGACAGCAGGAAGCTGTAGATTGGCTAGTGGAGTTTGCCGGGAAATCGGCAAGTGAGAGCGTCGTCAGTAGTGATAGGCCTTTGAATTGATCTACTCGCCCCAGGAAGAGTGTTCAGATGGCCGGCCCTGCTTCGCCCTCTGTCACCAAATTAAGGCTTCGGAGGTCATCCCTATGAAGTCCAGCCGTGTTCTCATAATTCTTCTAGCCGTTTCCGTTTCCGGCGTCGCCCAGCGCCTACCTAGAGATTTAGGGCCGGCGGAGTACTACCGCCCGCCGCAATTGACGCTGATGATCGGCTTCATCAAGGACCCGCAACACAAGAACTACACCGTTTCGGAGTGGGCCGAGGGCATTGGTCAGAATTTCGACGCGGCCCAGGTCGCCGAACGGTGCAAGCGTGCCGGGGTGGCACAGATTATCTGGTACGACAAATGGATCGATGGTCTGGTATTCCACAAGACCAAGACGACCAATTACCATACCAAGCGCGACTTCCTGGCGGAGCTGGCGCCCGAGTGCCGCAAACGCGGCATTAAGCTGGTGATTTATTTCAATGCTTATTACGACGGCAACCCCGAATTCGCGACCTGGGCCTGCCTGGACCAACGCGGCAGGCCAATCCCATACGCGCCCCAATGGCCTGAGAATCTGCTCAGCATGTACTCGCCTTTCCGCGAGAAGGTGCTGGAACAGATTCGTGAGTTGTTCGTGGACTACAACGTCGACGGCATTTGGCTGGACGCTACCGCTTACGCCAGCCTCAGTTACGACCGCTGGACGCGCGAGGCGTTCAAGATGCAGGTCGGCAAAGATATGCTCGAAGCTTCCGCCTCCGAGCGAGCGCGATTCTGGGCTGAGTCCTCGGCGAATTGGAACCGCGAAATCGCCGCGTTCGTGCGCAAGCTGAAGCCGGCCGCCACCGTGACTACCAATGGGTGCATCGACCCCATTGACGATGGGCCGATGAGGGCTGCCGGTATGGGTATACCCCTTGACTATTTCAGTTTTGAGCTGCACACCATCGAGGAGCAGCAGAAATACGCGCCGATCCTGGGAGAGACGAACAAGCCTGTTGAGGGGGGCACGCTCATTTCCGACGACTGGTTCACTCCACTCAACAGTGGCCCGCTGAAGACCTCGACGAGCATTGATCAAATGCATGTGGAGCTGGCCAATATTCTTACGGCGGGCATGAACATGTACCTTGCAGTAACGCTGGGCCATGACGGCTCTGTGGATAAGGGGACAATGCAGTTGCTCGATTACTCCGGAGAGTGGCTGCGTGCGCGCAGGCCGTGGCTGGAAGAGGCGGAGGATGTGGCGGACGTCGCAGTCCTGCTGGGAACAGCAAATTCGAGGAACCTTGAGTGGCCGGGAGGAGCACCAGATTACGGCGTCGAGCTCGCACTGCTCGAGGCCAATCTGCGTGCTAACGGGTACCTGTCGCATCGGCTGATCAACTGCGCCGGATCGCGAAAATACGATGGCATACCGCAGACCGTCCGCACGGTGATCGTGCCGGACCGCGCCCAGTTGATGCCTTCCGATAGGGATATGCTCGACACATTCGTCCGCCGCGGAGGCAAAGTCCTGGCGATTGGGCGAGGGATTGGACTCGCTGGGACGGAGGAACCCAAGCCAGCCGCGTCGATGTTCGGACTTCACTACGTCGATTACGTGTTTCCGAGCTGGGTTGTTTCGCTTGATTTGAAGTGGAACAACGAGAGCCTATCCATGCAGAGACCGATCCTGGGCGTGACAGCAACCTCGGCGGAACCGCTGCTTTGGGCATCCGTGCCGACTGCCGGCGAGATGCCGGTGTTCACACGCAACCGCGTCGGAAACGGTGCGGCGTACGAGCTGACCGCGACGGAATCGGCACTGGCGGAGAAGCCCGATCTCTTGCGTTACCTCTGGGCGGAGACCATCGGGGAACCCATGTGGAAGGTTGAAATCAACCCCCAGCGGTACCTCGTCCGGATACGCCGGCAGAAGCAGCGGTACGTCTTGCACGTGATCGACAGCCTGACAACGAAGGAAGGTCCAATGTGCAAAGCCTGCAACACCCAACGCTACCGGCCGCTCTATACGAAGCTAACGATCAACAGCGAACGGATTCCGTTCCAGAAAGCAACGGTGGTGCCGGACAACCGCCCCCTGCGGATTTCCACCGATGGCATCTGGAAAACCATGGAGATTTATCCGGATCCGGAATTAACCATCGAGTTGGAATAGATGGGACGGGTTCAGTCCGGACGCCGAGCAGGTAACGCGGCATTATCGTTAAAGGCTTCGGCCTGCTGCACCGTCGGGAGCCAAAGCCGCGGGCTGGCCCAGACGGTCGCTTCTTAGCGTCTGCGATCTGCCAAAGGGACTCTCTTTGGGCAAGGCATTGCCGCGGATACACTCTTCGGCAGCATGCTGTTCTACAAGCCGACGGAGGTGAGCCGCGAGCTCCCACAAGTCCCTTCGGGAAATCGCCCCGACTCGTCGGGGCGCCAGCCAGGTGTGCCGAGTATGTTCGACAGCTTGGAGGGGAAAGTCCTCTACTCAACCAGATGGAGGTGAAGAGTTAGCGAAGCGCAAGGGCGTCGTCGTGAGGCGGGGTCTGAAGGAAGCGTGGAGCAAAGGAGCGAGACGGCACCTTTTAGCCGCGAACAAACCGTTATCAAGGATTTTTCGCGAACCGCGCCCCATTAGAAGAAGTTATCGGGCGAGGCGTATTGTCTGATAAGAGCTAGGACTGGAATTCTAATAGCTCCAGTAGGGGTGCCCGGTATTGACTGTTTGTAGCATGACCGAGAGACCGCCATCGCCGACATTGAAAAGGAGAGTCAAGATGTCTATAAACCGCAGAAGCTTCGTCGGTCGACTAATGATGGCACTTGGTGCCGGGAAAGTGCCGAGAACTCCGGTTCCGGAAGCGGCCATCGCACGTGTTAATCAGTTTGATTCGCCGCGGGATCCAACCCAGTCCAATACGGGTAGGGTTGCCGAGTTCCCCCCCTCGGGCGGCTACATTCGTCCCGGAACCATCGAAGTGATCCATCAGAAGTTCGACCTTGTGGTGGTAGGAGGCGGTATCGCCGGTACGTGTGCTGCGATCAGTGCGGCTCGTAACGGCGCCCGTGTCGCGCTGGTCCATGAACGTTCCATGCTGGGCGGTAATTCTTCGAGCGACGTCCGACTATTTCCGGAGGATACCTGCCGTCGCACCCCATGGATCAAAGAATCGGGCATCCTCGAAGAGATCCGCACTGAAGAACGAGTGCGCAATTGGGAGCCCTATGACGACCAAGGTATGATGAATTCGCATTGGGACCTTGTTCTGTACGAGTGGGCAGTTCGGGAAAAACAACTCACGCTGTTTCTCAACACGACCATGAGGGAGGTCAGCATGGTGGACCCCGAACACATCCAAGCTATTCGCGCTGCACAATTAGGAACCGAGAAAGAGTTCGTAATTTACGCTCCATTGTTTGTGGATGCCACGGGTGACGGAGTTCTGGGCTATCGCGCCGGTGCAGAGTTCCGTTGGGGGAAAGAGGCCCGCGAGGAATACCAGGAGTCGCTGGCTCCCGAGCTTGCGAGCAACGAAGGTATGGGGAACACGATATACTTTCGCGCACGGGATACTGGCAAGCCCGTAGAGTTTAGAAAACCTGACTGGGCTGCCAACTTTGATTCCGAAGCCGACTTGACTGAAAGATCCCATGAGTTTTTCGAATGCGGATATTGGTGGATCGAAGTCGGCTGGCCGCTCCATCCAATAAAAGACAGCGAAGAGATACGACACGAAGCACTCCGCCAGTTGTTGGGTGTATGGGACCATATCAAAAACAAGTGCAAGGATGATCATATTCGATCACGCGCAGAAAGCTATGCCCTCGAATTCGTCGGGTTCTGCCCCTATAAACGTGAGGCGCGCCGGATACTTGGGGACTACGTTCTCCGCGAACGAGATGTTCTCAACCCACAAGTACGGGACGATGATGTCGCCCACGGTGGCTGGGGGATTGACATTCACACTCCCGGGGGAATCTTGAAACGAACCGTTCCGCCCTACTCGGCATCAAACTCCGATTCGAACTTTGAAGAGCGCGGCACTATGCCCTATGGTATACCTCTTCGATGCTGTTATTCGCGCAACGTTCGCAACCTTTTCACCGCGGGACGCCCTATCAGCACCAGCTATGTAGCTTTCGGCTCCTCACGCGTCCTCACGACAGGGGCCGTCGTCGGACAGGCCGTGGGGGTGGCTGCGGCATTGTGTGGCAGATGGAGATGCCAGCCCAGAGACATTGTGAAAAATCACATGAAAGATCTGCAACAGTTACTCCTACGACAGGACGGCTTCATCCCCGGCGTTGAGAACTACGACCCTGGAGACCTAGCGCGGTCCGCAGAGGTGAGCGCCAGCAGTGAAGGTTCCTTAATATTTCCCTTATCGCAATCGTTTCATCCTGCAAGACTTCCTCTGGCGCAACTGTTTCCTGTGTCGACTGATCATCTCGAAACAATAGAGCTCCTGCTGAAATCGAGCCTCGCGGCCTCAACCGAGATAACACTTGGGTTGCGGAAAGCCGAGCACGTGTGGGACTTCCGTTCCTCCCGCGACTTAGTCAATTGCTCCGCAACAATCCAACCGGGATACCAAGGGTTTGTTCCGTTTGTTTTGAATGCCAGAACTGAACCAGGGAAGTTGTATTACATGCACATCGGCGCCCACGAGGGTGTAGCCTGGGCGCTGTATACCGACGCACCGGGTGAGCTGTCGAACGTACCTGCAGGGACAACGTCGGCAGACCTCCCCGGCCGGTCTCGATGGCGCCCGCTACCTGGAGGTAGTGCCTTCTGCGTCCGCTTCACGCCCCAGCAGCGGCCGTACTCACCAGGAAATGTCGTCCGTGGATCGAGTCGACCCGACCTCTGGACGAATTTCTATATGTCCGATCCGGCAAAATCCCTTCCCCAGTGGATTGAAGTGCGTTTACCTCGTCCAACACGATTCAACCAGGTTCAAATCACATTTGACACTGACCTCAACCGACAAGCCTATTTACCTCTCTTCCGGTACCCCGAATGTGTGAAGCGATATGACATCGCAATATGGACAGCACTAGGATGGAAGGTGGTTGCAGGCGAAGAGAAGAATTATTACCGCAGGAGAGTCCATTCCTTTGCTGCTATGGAGTCAGATCGAGTCCGAATCAATGTTTATGAAACGAACGGAGCAAAAGTCGCTCGGATCTATGAGGTCAGAATTTACCAGGAAGATCAGGCCTGACAAACTCTGGGGGGCACAACAAAGAAGCTGATTGACCTCTTGGCGCCGCAATTATTCCATCCGCGGGGAGTTCTCTCCGAGGCTGAGGGTGACCGGTCGGTGCAGGGAAACGAGAGATTCGGCGGGAGCCTTTGACACACCCCCAATGGCCGTCCGGCGGAATCCGGCTAATCCCAACGATCATAAAGCCTTGGGCTCTAGCCCGAGGAGGATCGGCGGGCGGATGCGAATTGAGGAGTTTCGGCGTGCAGTGGAAGCCAACGCGTGCCACGTCGGCGCCTTCCTTGAATGGGCGGGATTAGCAACCGGCCAGAGAAACCTCGGTGAAGCGTTGACCTCTCTTCAGCCGAGCATGCACCTTCTTTGATACAGATTAGATTGTAGCGAGAGGCAGTTATTCTTGATGGCGTCCGTCCACCTGTGTTTAACTGGCGCTCAAATCAAGCGCTTTACTAAAGCGCATCAGGATCTAATGTATGGTCAATGACTCGATGTCAATGCAATTAAATGCTCCCGTCGAATTTCTGGATGTTCTCACCGTGGCTGATATGTGCGTTGACCTAGTGTTAACAGGCGACGTCCGACCCCGATTCCATCAAATTGAACAAATCATCGAGAATTATGAATTGGAACTCGGGGGATCCGCAAATATCTTTGCCTGCCAACTCGTGAAGCTGGGAGCGAAAGCCGGAGTGATCGGCCGTGTGGGGCAGGATGCTTTTGGTGAATTCGTTCTTCAGAAACTGCGAACAATAGGAGTGGAGACATCGTGTGTGAGTCAACATCCTTCACTCAAGACTGGTCTCGGCGTGGCACTCGCAGATCCAAAAGACCGGGCGATTTTAACTTATCTCGGGACCATTGATGCCGTCCAACCGGAAGAGTTTCCCAAGGAGGTGTATGCGGTCTGCCATCACTGGCACATCGCGAGTTATTTCCTACTGCGCAGTCTACGTGGCCATTGGAGTGATTGGGTCCGTCGGTGCAAAGGCGCTGGGTTGACCGTTTCTCTCGATGTGAACTGGGACCCGGAGAACCGTTGGGAGGGAGTTACCGGGCTACTTCCGTTTGTGGACATCTTCTTCCCGAACGAGGCCGAGGCCATGTCTATTACCGGAGAGACTGCCGTGCTCAAGGCTGGGCAACGCCTCTCCAATTTTGGTCCATTGGTGGTTGTGAAGTGCGGAAAAGAGGGAGCGATAGCCTTAAAGGGGAACAAGAAGTGGGAAATTCACCCTTGCGAAGTAGATTCCAGACCTGTCACGGTGGTGGACAGCATTGGGGCGGGCGATAATTTCGACGCTGGTTTTATTCGGGCTTGGCTGCTGGGGCGCAGCATCGACGAGTGTCTAATGTTGGGGCACCGCTGCGCTGTAGCCAGCCTCGGCAGTGCGGGAGGCATTCGAGGGCAATTGCAAGAGAGCTTTCACTAGTGGGTGCCGAGGCTTACTGTTCTGCACCAGCTGCACACCAGAGAGGTGAACCAGCAATGACCAGGTTACTTCAGGATATCCACAGAGAGCCGGAGGTGCTCTCAAGGTCGCTTGCCTATTCCTTAGGCGAAGGCCGCCCGGCGTTAGAGACCGCCGCACAAATCATCACCGAAGCCAGCCACATCTATATCACGGGGATCGGAAGCAGCTGGCATGCGGGGATGGCAGTGCTGTCATTCTTCAGCGCCTGCGGGCGACCGGCCAGTTTACTGGATGCATCCGAAATGCTTCATTTCAGCGAAGTCGCCTCGAATTCTGTGGTGATTTTCCTGTCGAGAAGCGGAAAGAGTGTTGAGATTGTACAGTTACTTGGAAAGTTGCTGTCCCATCACTCGAAGATCATCGCCGTCACGAATACGGTGGATAGCCCTCTGTCGCAACAAGCCGATATGTGCTTGTGGCTGCATGCGAACTTCGACCACATAGTCTCAATCACGATGTATTCAGGCTTGGCCTTGGTAGGAAGCCTCCTGGCTAGTATGGCATTGGGAGTCCAGTCCGGCCATCTGGTGGAGGAGCTCAGAGCTTCGCTGGCCGCTGCCCAAGCAGCCATAGCGGGATGGCAAGATCAAGTCGAAACGCGTGATTGGTTTGAGTCCGGAACGCCTACATATTTTCTGGCTCGAGGAGGGAGTTTGTCGAGCTGCCATGAAGCTCGGCTACTATGGGAGGAGGCGGCCAAGGCTCCGGCTTCAGCCTTGCCGACCGGGAGTTTCCGCCACGGTCCACAGGAAGTGGTCCACCCAGGATTGAGAGTAGGAATGTGGGTGGACGGCGTGAAGATGCGATCCCAGGATTTGACCCTGGCGAAGGATCTCCGCCGCTTCGGCGCAAAGGTTCTGTTGATCGGCCAGGAGCTTGGATCGGATGCGGCCGACCTAGTGATGAACATTCCCACTATTCCTGCGTTATGGCAGTTTCTCATTGACATCATCCCCATTCAGCTCGCCGCTGAACGGCTCGCACGGCTCCGCGGCGAGGACTGCGATTCATTTCGCATCTGCCCTTACATCATCGAGGAAGAAGGGGGATTGGCTGCACCAGTAGGCAGATGACTTGAGAGCGCCTGCCGTTACGCCAGTCCAAGTCATGAAAAAATATCGGCAGGGAGAATCACGCGCGGCAAAAGTTGCGCCCGCTCTGGTTTACTCGATAGCTGCGGCATCCGGCACCACATGCTCTTCGTCTGCAAACACGAGGTTTTATCGAGAGAGTCTGACAAATCTTTCACCGCCATTGCCAACGCCCGGGCGAGGTGTGGTGGCCAGGATGGGTGATCAAATCCCGTGATCGGGCGCATGCAAACAAGGGGCCGGCCATGAAACATATGGTGGCTGCCCAGCCGCTTAGGGCTACGGCCGAGTAGTTGAGGCAGACAGCCCCAGCACGAAAAGCAAGCCTGGCACGGTGACGATCAAAAAACGGTTCATCCGATCCTCTTGCGGACGAGGCTGTGCCAATGAATGAGACAGGCTACAGGTCTAACGGGTCACGCGAGAAGTTAAGATGTACAAAAATGGTTACCGGGGGATTATTTCAGGGCTTTGACGGCCCTGAGCTCAGCACGAGTAGGCCCGAAATCCTCAGTTCCGGGATCTGAATCGCGGCTTGCTCGCTTACCCATTCCACGTTAAGCGGCCGCGCAGCCGGTTCGTCCAACGAAATCCAGTGCGCCGCGCAACCCGGTCGCAGGATGTCCTGCATATGTGTATTCCCCTTGCCTGCCAGCACGACACGCAAATCCTTCTGCGGATGGCTGGTGTCATAGTTCAGAAGATGGACTATCAGCCGATCCCCCTTCCGGTTTGGAATCGCGACCTGGTATCCGCTGCCGTTGAATGTGGCGAAGGGCGGTCGCGAAAGGACGCCGCACAACAGCACGGCAATCCGATCGGGCGAGGTTTCCAACTCCTGCTTGGTCACTAGGCGAACACCTGCGCTGCTCTCGTTCCATGGCGCCTGTTTCCGTGGGGTCAGAAAACTCGTGAACTGTCCGGTGTCGCGCGTGGCGATCAACTTTCCTCCCAGCGCCACGTAGCGATTCAGCAGCCGGATCTCTTCCTCACTCAGCGCGGCGCTCCCGGCCAGCACGATGAGTTGGTAATCGCGCGCGAGTCGCTCCGCACCGGTCTCTAGTGCTGCCTCGTCGTTCAGAATCCGAACCGGATAGCCAGCACGAAAGATTAGCTGCACCAGAGCCTGGCCGTCGCCGCTCTGCTTGAGAATCGACATCAGGATGCGGGTCGGCCCCGAGTTGTAAATCCCGATGTCTGCCGCTGGCGAGACGTCCTCAAACAATTCCTGGTGCGCCGCGATGAATCGCATCCCCCTGGCGATGCCCTCCCACGCGCGCTGGGCAGCCGGATCACCGTCCTCGTAACGTGTTGCAAAGGCGTAGCCGGCTAGCATCGTGAAGTTGCACTGGAAGCTGGTAGCCTCCGAGATGGTGATCTCGTAATACTCTGGCGGCTGCAGCTCCCAGTATTCATGCGGGGTCACCATAACCTGGGCGGACTTCTTCCCGCCCGCCGTCGCTTGGCACCACGCATAAACTCCCATCGGTGTCGTAAGCCGGCCCTGCTCGTCTATGCGCGCACCCTTAAGGGAGGCATCTTCGCTCCAGGTGATGTCAGTGACCCAATCGATGAAACGAAACTGGTGGGAGTTGGCGCTCAGCGTAACCTTGGGATTCAGGCTTTTCGCATACTTGTCCAGTTCGGCTAATGCGCGCGCTACCGCATAATGGCCATACTCCAAGAATAGGCCCCAAGCCGGATTCTCCGCTCCGCCGCCGGTTAGCGCTGGCTCATCGATGCCAAATTTCTGTTGCGTGTTCGAAACTGCAGGGACCTCGTATTTCCTTCCCAGCACCAGCCGCGAGTAGTCCCGGAAGCCCTTCCGGCACCAGGAGCAGTAGCAGCGGTTGAAGATGCTGTCATAGAAGATGTCGTCGGCGTCGTGCTCCACCGCCAGTCGGACGATCTTTTTCAAGTAATCGAGCCGGCCTGGCTTGTTCACGCAGGCCATCTGCCTTTCTGGAATGCCTTGATACGTCCCCGGCGAGCCGTCGGCATTTTCCTGGACCCAGTTCTTCGATTCAGGATCCTTGACGAACGCGCTGCGTGTGAAAATACTCGTGAGGGAAAAGTACGCCGTAATCCGAATGTCGCGGGCGTGGGCGAGCTTGATCAGCCGGTGCACCTGCTCGCGCTGCCGCGCCTCGTCTTCAAAGGCGTAGCCGAGCTGATAGCTTACCCAAATCCAGTTGTAGCCCGCCGATCGGATGCGATCAAGCTTTTCTTCGAGATCGTTGGCATAGAGATTCGTCAGCGTCCAGACAGCATTGATGATGCCCACGAAGCCGGGCGTTTTCGGGTTGAAGAGGTAGTCCCATTTCGATTCGAGCTGGCAGGCAGTAAACATGGGGCCGCCATCGAGGCGCACTTGTCGGCTGCGCCCCTGCCGAGCCCATTCCGGCAGTTGGTAGCTCCTTTTATATTCGGTGAAAGACCGGAGGAGGTCCGCCTGCAGGCGCGCATCCGGTCTCGGTGTTTCGAACGACGCAACAGCCGGAATGATTCCCGAGCAGGGAACGAGCATCAAGAAAGCCCTCCTACTCACAGTGAACATGCATCACATACTATCCCCGCTGCCGGAAAGTATCAATGATCTTTGAGACATGATTTTGAGGCTGTGGTCCGCAAAAAATGTGCGTTCCCGTTTTCGTGTCCAGCTTTCATGCAGCGAACCTCTCGAGTCCATATTCGTGATGCAAGCCGCCCAAGATTGGCTTGGCAAAGACGCTGCAATATTTGGGTGTGCGATATGGCAGGGATCCTCCCTGAGGCAAATCCAAGGGAGGATCCGGGATCCCAGGCCCCAAGCTAGAGTGAGGACGGCCCCTGTTGTAATGGTCTACCCACAGCTTGAGAATTAGCCGCAGGTGCTTCTCGTTCAGCGGAATCAAAAAGTCAAGGCATTCGCGCCGGATGCTTCCCACTAGCCTTTCGCAGTAGGCATTCGCTTGGGGCGCTCGGTCCGGCGTCTTCAAAATCCTCAGGCCCATCGCCTTGAGGGCTGAGTCCAGCTCCGGCGAGTAAATGCTGTCGCGGTCGTGGATCAGATAGCGATACGGTTCCTCTCCGGAGATTGCATCCCGGAACTGCTGCAGCGTCCATGCTCCCGTGGGGTGGGTGGTGACATTGAAGTGGGTGATTCGGCGGCATCCCACTTCCATGATCACGAAGACGTATAGCACCTGGAACCTGGCGGTCACTGCGACGAAGAAATCGCAGGCCAATATGGCTTGTGCATGGTTGCGAACAAACGTCCTCCAGCGCTGCGAGGAGGGCACGTATTGTCGGCCTGGGCGAGGAGGTGGCACGTAGCGCCTGACCGTCCGAGGTGAGACCCGAATGCCTAACTTGAGCAGAGGTTCCGCTGCGATTCGCTCCTCGCCCCAGGTCACATTGTTTGCTGCCATGTCCGCGATCAACTTCTGCAGGTCGGCGGGTATTCTGCCTTTCTACCCGCATTCTCCTCGCATCGACTCCTCTGTTGGGCAATACCCTTCGCCTCGGTTCTGGGGTTTCGCAAAAATCTCCTAATCACGGCATATTTAACTTGACAACGTATATACGCGCTCTATACTCCATATAGATAATACAAATCACCTAGGAGGTGGAGTATGGAACATTTTCGAATGATGGCAGCCGCCCATGGACAAGGAGGGGGAGGGGCTCCGTTCAAGCCCAAGACCCTTTCCGGCGTCCCCTACGACGAGTGCATCTCAGGACTTCAGAAGATGATTCGCCGGGGAAAAGAGAAAGAAGCGTTGATTCTGATGCAGGAGCTGTGCAGTTCGGGCTATCCGGCGGCCGTAGCGCGCCGGCTGATGATTACCGCCGTGGAAGATATTGGCTTGGCCAACCCGGAAGTCGTGGCGCAGGTCTACACGCTCTGCAAGGGGTATCTGGTTTTGAAGAAGGACATGGGAGCGAATCGCGACCCGGAACCTCTGGCCATTTATATGTCGGTCATGTTGCTGGCCCGGTCGCCGAAAAACCGCGAAACCGACGACGCACAGATCTGGATGCTGGCAGCGCGCGAGAAGAAGCTACCGGAAGCCGACATCCAGAAAATCATCGACGACAACCCGTGCATTCCCGACCGTCACACCGACAGAGGCAAGACGCGCTTGCGCAATCTGGCCGC
>JBEKNU010000176.1:0-15745 GCA_049522495.1 Terriglobia bacterium | reverse complement strand
GAGTCACCCGCCAACAGTCCCACGGCGTGGATCGCATCATGGCGCTTGGCAAAGGCCTTTTCCTTCGCCCCCGCGTCCAAAATATCCCAGGCCTTTTGCACCTGCGCTGGATCAGTGGCAAGGATCGGACCCGCAAAAACTGTGAGAAATAACACAGTAAGACAAACTCGCATCGAGGGCATCATGTTTGTGTAGTCACCTTTCTTGGGAGCAATGGTAGGATTCTCGCTTGAATCACACAAAAAGTCCACTCCCAGGAAGTGTGGGCGAACACCGGTGCCTCACCCTTTCTGCGGGGTTCGTACGTATTGCAGTGATTGCTGTCTTTGCTCTCTTCCGCCTCTGCAAAGCGATGCCGCCCGTCGGTAGCTCAATTGCCATTTGTTACATATCAATAATGCATAAACTTGGAGCCGTATCTTCCGATCAAGCGCCAACCTGTCTTGAAGGTCGGAGGGTCGTCTCCATCGATGGCAAAAAGTCGTGGATCTGGCGTTCGGATCCCCGCTGCCGGCTAACGCGGATTAGTCGCAAGAAGTCGAGTCGCCGATAGGCTCCAACCCTGATTTATTTTACTTGACAGAGGTATCACTATGGTATATAGTGGAGGGTGGTTCGATCATAGGTGGTGGCATGTTCGTCTCCCAGTCTGACGCACGCTCAATTTCATCTGTCTACGCGGTCAGTCGAGATGATTGTCCAAGCGGAAATCGATGTCGGCAGAAGGGGGCGATGGAGGCGCGCACAGAGGGAGCGGAAAAGAATTCTTTTTTCCTACGAGCGAAGCCGGAATGTCATTGAAAACAAACACAGGGGAAAAGAGCAGGCTTCATCATGCTTGTTATATTATTGAAAATAAATATGTTACACTTATTTTCCGCAAAATTAGTCTATATGTTTGAAAATAAATGAGATAGCCATAGAACAACCGCCGCCAGAACGGTTGGAGTATGTCTTGAACTTCGCTTACCTACTCTGTTAGTCAGCACGCAAGACCAAATGTGAGGTAGACTTTGCAGGTTGCCCGTACCTGCTTCCCGGCCAATGGGGCGTCCGGAGTATGATGGATAGCCCCAGGGTGCGAGGGCGATAAGGCCGTAGGCCGGTCAGCGCCGGATACCCAAAGTCTCGTCCTATGTTCATCCCCTCCCCTCATGACATCGCTTCGGTCATCGGCAAAATCCCTTATCGGATGGCTCTCGCTGGTGGGTGGATTGACCAGCCGTTTGTATCCATGCACAACCCCACTCCACCGGGGTCGATGGTGGTGGTGGGGCTCGAACCCACTTTTCGCTTCATGGACCGCAGTGGCATGGCCACCAGCACGCGCGAGGTCGCACGCAAACTATGGAACGATGTGTTGCCGGGTCAAAACCCGCGGGAATTGGTGCGCATCCTCTATGATGCCGAGAATCATGGCAAAGCCGCGCCTTCGGGATCGCAGGATATGGCCGGGTTGATTATTCCGGGCATCAGCCGGCTGGATTACGATTTCACCTGCGAGGGCGGCTATTTCCCTGTGCACATCGAAACCAACAATGATCCCGCTGTCGCGCGCTGGCTGGAGAGAGTGGTGCATGTCTTACCCATCGCGCCACGGCCCGATCATTACAGTCCCCTCGAGGAGAAGCACTTGGATAGGGAATGGATACGCCGGCTGGGCCAAACGGGGAAGGACTGTTACGCGGCGATCCTGGCGAAGGACGCGCGGGCGCTCGGGGCCTCCCTGAATGAATGCATGCGCTGTTGGGAGGCAATCCTCCCTTGCACGGTCAAACATCCGGCCATCAACGTCGACCTGGTGGGCATCTTGAATCATTACCAGTCAAGGTGTGCAGGAGCCATGTATTCCGGCTGTGGCGGTGGGTATCTGTACGTCGTCTCGGAGAACCCTGTACCGGGTTCGTTGCATGTGCAAGTCAGGCGGACAGTGGACGGTGAATAGTGGTTAGTGGATAGAAACCGACAATTAACCACCGGCCGCTACGCACGCTCCTCTGTCCACTAACCACTGCTCTTATGAAAACCGTCACAGTCACAGGAAGCTTTGACAATCTTCGCTCAAAGCACGTCCGCTTTCTCCAAGAAGCCGCCAAGTGCGGGAATGTGCATGTCAGGCTATGGTCAGATGAAACCTTGCAGGCGCTCAAGGGAAGGCCGCCGAGGTTTCCGGAGCTCGAACGCCTTTATCTGCTCCAGTCTATGCGCTTCGTGGACCAGGTAACCCTCGTCAGGGGAATGACCGAGCCCGATGTCTTGCCTGGTCTTGCGGCCGTTCAATCTCAAGCCTGGATTGTGGACGAGGAAGGCGACACTCCGGGCAAACGCGCATACGCGGAGGCACGAGGAATGGCGTACCGGGTCTTAAGGAATCAGGATTTGAGCGGACTTCCAGTGCCTTCCTTCCTGCCGCCTGCCTTCGACTCCGCACGGAAGAGAGTGATAGTAACAGGCTGCTTCGACTGGTTTCACTCCGGGCACGTCCGGTTCTTCGAGGAAGCTTCCACACTGGGCGATCTGTACGCGGTGGTGGGGCATGACGCGAACATAAAGCTGTTGAAGGGTGAAGGGCACCCCCTGCTCTCCCAGGCCGAGCGCCTTTACATGGTGCATTCGGTTCGCTACGTGCACCAAGCCATGATTTCAACCGGGCACGGCTGGCTGGACGCTGAACCGGAGATCGCCTTCGTCAATCCTCATCTCTATGTGGTCAATGAGGACGGTGACAAACCCGAGAAGAGAGCATTTTGCGCCGGACACGGCATCGAATATATGGTGCTGAAACGAATTCCCAAAGAAGGCCTGCCGAAGCGGGAAAGCACACTGCTTCGAGGTTGGTGATGGGTGCGCCGGAAGCGGCGCCCCAGGCGGCACGATCCCAAGAGAGCGATTAGTTGACGAGGGCGTTAACCCGTCGTACGATGTTGCATCCCCGGAGGCATTGCTTACCCTTGCGAATACGAATTGTTGCTGCTGCTCTGCTCGCGCTTCTTACGCCCGTCCTCAAAGCCCAGGATGCCGAAACCGCAACCATCCTGGGGGCCATGAAGGCGGAGCTGGCGCGTTCTCAGCAGGCATTTAAGGCCCAGCCCCTTCAGCCTTATTTCCTCAGCTACGAAATCACTGACGATCAAGTGGTCAGCGTCACCGGCACGTTTGGAAAACTCCAAACCAGCGGGCAGAGCCGCAGCCGCCAGTTGGATATCGACCTGCGCGTGGGGAACTCTCATTTGGACAATACCCATGGGACGCGTCAAGAGGCCGCTGACCCCTCTACGCCCATTTACGTTCCCATCGAGGCCGACTCCGATGCGCTACGCAGTGTTCTTTGGTATTACACCGACCTCAAATACAAACAGGCGGTCGAGCAGCTTGCCGCGATCACCACCGAGGTTCAGGTCAAGGTCGCACAGGAAGACAAGTCCGATGACTTCTCTCCTGCGCCCGCGGCCAAGCATTTTGATAAACCCCGTGTCATGGACATTGACCAAAAGGCATGGGAAGAGAAGGCACGGAAGTATACGGCGCCTTTTGCCCGCTACGGCGACATCTACTCCGCCACCGCGACCTTCCTGGGGGATATTGAAAGCCGCTGGTATGTAAACAGCGACGGATCAGAGATCGAGGTTTCCCGGCCCTTTTATCATCTCTATCTGGCGGCCCAAACCAAGGCGGATGACGGGATGGATCTGCCCCGGTACGAATCCTTCTTTTCCCCCGATCCGCAGGGCTTGCCTTCCGACCAGGCCGTGCTGAAGGTGGTCGATCAGATGATCAAAGACTTGCAAGCTCTGCGGCGGGCGCCGATTGTTGATCCTTACACCGGACCCGCGATACTCTCCGGCCGGGCGAGCGGGGTCTTCTTCCACGAAGTCTTCGGCCACCGTATTGAAGGCCATCGGCAAAAGGACGAAAACGAAGGCCAGACGTTTAAGAAGATGGTGGGAGAAACACTTCTCCCGGAGAACTTTTCCGTTGTCTCTGATCCCACCTTGCAGCGGTTGGGCCCGGCGAAACTGGCAGGCTTTTACGACTTCGACAACGAAGGCGTGAAAGCGCAGCGGGTAGTGGTGCTGGACCACGGCGTCTTCAAGAACTTTTTGATGGGGCGTTCGCCCATCGAAGGCTTTCCGAACTCCAACGGCCATGGGCGCAGGCAACAGGGAAATGCCCCCGTGGCTCGCCAGTCAAATTTGATTGTGATTGTCGATCACCCCGTTTCGCGCGCCGAACTGAAGCAGCGGCTGATCGGAGAAATAAAGAAACAAAACCTAAAATTCGGCCTCTTTTTCGACGATATTCAGGGCGGATTTACGTTGACCGGCCGGTTTACTCCCAACGCTTTCAACGTGCTGCCAATTATGGTCTATCGCATTTATCCCGACGGGCGAGAGGAATTGGTGCGCGGAGTCAACCTGATCGGCACACCGCTCACCGCCTTCAGCAAGATCGTTGCGGGCGACGCCGAGGTGGCCACGTTCAATGGGATCTGCGGCGCGGAATCAGGATCAGTGCCCGTGTCAGCATCTTCTCCCGATCTGCTCGTCTCGCAAATCGAAGTGGCGAAAAAGGAGAAATCCACGGCGCGGGCGCCAATTCTTCCGGCCCCTATTCAGTGAGGGCGAGTTAGACCCTGCGAAGAGCACGCAAGGAGCAAGAGGATGCAGAAAATGGTTTCCCGGGGATTCGGAATTTTTCTGCTGGGGGCATTGCTGCTCCCGGCGCTGGCCCCGGCGGCGGATGATGTGGTGATGAAGGCGATGCGCGCGGAACTGAATCGCTCCATGACGCAATTGCAACTCGAGCAGCTCGATAAACCTTATTTCATTTCCTATCGCGTGCAGGACCGAAGTTCTCTCGACACCTCGGCCACTTTCGGCGCACTGCTTTCCGGTGACCTCACGCACGCCCGCTACCTGACGGTGCAGGTGCGGGTCGGCGACTATCAGCGCGACAATAGCAATTTCATGACTTATCCGCCCCAGGCCAACGGTCTGACCGAAACCGTCTTGCTCCCCGTCGACGACGATTACCAGGAACTGCGGCGGCACATTTGGCTGGCCACTGACGCGGCGTACAAAGAAGCGCTGGAAATGCTCTCCAGAAAGCGCGGGGCGCTCGAAAATCGAAAAGCCCGCGAGAACCTCCCCGACTTCAGCAAGGAGCAACCGGCGACGGCGCTGGAGCCTTTTTCACCGATCAAGATGGACCTTGCCCAAGCCGAAGCTCTGGTGCGGAATCTTTCCGCCCTCTTCCGCCAATCACCGGAAATCTATACCTCCTCGGCCAATCTGACGATCAGCGACACGCGTTCCTGGTATCTCAATAGCGAAGGGAGCACGGCCACGGAGGAAATTTCCGGGGCTACGTTTATGGCCACGGCTCAAACCCAGGCGACCGATGGGACCATGCTGCCTGACTGGGTGATGGTTTCGGCGCGCTCGATAGAAGCGCTCCCCAAGGAATCCGATCTGGCGTCACAGATTGGCGCCATGGCCAACCGCCTGACGCGGGTTCGCCGAGCACCCGTGGTCGATCGCTACAGCGGACCGGTGCTTTTTGATGGCACCGCTGGCGGGGAAGTCTTTAGCCAGGTATTTGCTCCCAAGCTGCTCGCCATGCGCACTCCGGCCTCAGACAATCCCCAGATGGAAGCTTATGCCGCGCAGAGTGTGAGCAAACTTCAGGACCGGCTGGGGTCGCGGGTGCTCCCCAGCTTTCTGAGCGTCATTGACGACCCCACGCAAGCCTCCTACCAGGGAACGCCACTAGTGGGAAGCCACACGGTTGACGAGGAAAGTGTCCGGGCGCGTCCCACGACTTTGGTGGAAAACGGTTTTCTCAAGACTTTGCTCAACGCCCGTGATCCCGTCTCCGGCATTCCCCAAAGCACGGGAAGTTTTCGGACCTTTGGCGCTCAGCCCAGTAATTTGATGCTCACGGTCTTGGAGGGGGTGAGCAAGCAGGAACTGAAAGAGCGATTGCTCAGTATAGTGAAGCAACGGAACAAGGAATTCGGCGTGGCCGTCCGGGGAGTCGGCCGTGAGGTCTATAAAGTTTACCCTGATGGTCGCGAGGAGTTGATGCGCCTGGGGCAGTTCGATGGCTTGGATGATGGCGCGTTTAAAGAAATCGCCGCAGCCTCACGCGATTTGGCGGTCTACAGTATTCCCTATGCGGCTTACGGTGGGCGCCTTTATCCCGGACAGACCGGGGCGCCGCTGGTTTCTTTCGTCGCCCCTGCGCTTCTCTTCGAAGACCTTACCCTTAAACCCGCTACCGGTGAACTGCCCCGATTGCCGCTCTCCAAACATCCGTATTTCGACAAGTAATGCGGCTGCGAGGAGGATATTCCCATGAGAACAATTCTGAAAGTGGCAGCGTGCCTCATCCTGGGAGCCGGCCTTGCTTTCGGGCAGCAGCCCACTTTCCACGATCAGCTCCTCGACCACCTGACTGGAAACTGGGTTCTTCAGGGAACGATCGCCGGCAAGGAAACGACGCACGATATCGCGGCCGAGTGGGTGTTAGGCCATCAATACGTGCGGATTCATGAAGTCTCGCGCGAAAAGAATAGCCAGGGCCAGCCCGCTTACGAGGCGATGGTTTTTGTTGGTTGGGACCAGACCGCTGCTGAATATGTTTGCCTTTGGCTCGACACATACGGGGGGATGAACGACACAACCATCGGGCACGCCAAGCGCGACGGCGACGAAATTCACTTCCTCTTCAAGGACAAAGAGAGCGTCTTTCATACCCGATTCGTGTATCACCCGGAAGCCGGCAACTGGGAGTGGCGGATGGATTCGGAAGAAAAGGGAGCCATGAAACCCTTCGCGCGAGTGAAGCTGACCCGAAAATGATTGCGGGGGCGCATGGCTATTCCGCAAATGCGGCCTCCGCGGCGACCATCAAGGAAGGCAAGCAAGCGGTGAAGATAACGCGGCTAAGCTGCCAACGGGTGCGGTGCAAGACTGGGAATTGAACTTTCGACCCAACCTGACGGTTGATGGGCGATGACGGAAAGCTCCTTCAGAATCCCTTCGTTTCTTCCCGGATTTTCTTTGCCAGCTTTTCAATTTTTTCGGCGCGGTTCATGACTTGAGGGGAAAGAACATTGACGTTCGGCTTGTCCAGTTCCTCCCGGAGTCCCTTGGCCAGGGCGGCCAATTCTTCCGCGTCGCTCTTCGACTTTTCGAAGTTGGCATGCATAATGCTCAGTTTCTGCTTGGCGCTCAGCGATGGGGGGGCGTCGGCACGGGCATCAGAGCCATCAGGGGTAGCTGACAGCCCCCGGTGGCCGCCCGCATGATTTAGTGTGGTTCCCTCGGATTGTGTATTCTGCGAAGATTGTGCGTGGGCGGGAGCTGGCGCAAGGCAGGTGACGGCGATCAGCAAACCCCAGGAGAGAATTACTCCACGCAGGCTGGCAAAGCATCGCGATCGTATCATGGCAGCATCCTTTCCGAACTGCGCCAAGGATTGCCCTGGGTGATTGTCTTGATCACAGGGTAGAGGTTTTCGTGACCTGCTAGAATCCCTATGGTCTGTACCTTGAGAGCACCCTCGCTCCACGGGGAATTCAACCTTAGTACCCATTGGCCTCTCCCTTGATCTTCTTGGCCAACTTTTCGAGCTTTTGGGCCTTTTCAAGAACATCGAGTGGGAGGACATTGACGTTCATGTTCTTCAACTCATCACGAAGTTGGTCGGCTAAGGCGGAAAGCTCTGCCGCATCGGTCCTTGTCTTCTCGAGTTTGGATTTCTTAGGCTCTTCCTTCTCCTTTGGCGTACTCTGTGCGGCTTGGTCATTCATGGCTGAGGGAGAAGACAAGGCCTCCACATTCTTGGGGGGAGCAGGATTCTGCGCACTCCGCACGGACATTGTGGTCAGCAAAACTAATGCGGCAACAACCCCCACACCCAAGGGGAGTATAGATCCCCGAAACTTAAGTGGCGGACGAGCTCGAATCATGGCGGAATCCTTTCTTGACCGCAGCGGAGTTTGCGCTCGGTCGGCAGAGGGGCCCTTCGCGATAGATAGATTGTAGCCCCCCGTCACGCCGACTGCAATCGAAGCTTGAGCTAAACGTTCGCGGCCCGGGATAACAAACCGGTGACCAGGGAGCGCTAAAACCCACTCTCCGCGGTCTATTTCCTGGTTCCAATCACCTGTGCCCTTCTCCTCGCTTTGCCTCCGCGTCTCAGCGGCGAGAAGATTTTAGGCATCAGTCCACAGCTTCGGAATAGCGATGGCCTGCGATGCTCTTACACCGGAACCAAGCGGAGGGCATTGCCGGCGAAAATCTTGGCAAGGACGGCGTCCGGCAGGTTCAATGAAACCAGTAGGTCGTACAGCTTGTTGTTGAAATCGTCCCGGCCGAATAACACGCGATCCTGATAGTCGCTCAGAAACTTGCGCGTGAAATCCAAATCGCGGCTGAGCGCCGTAAAGCCGGAGCCTCCGGAAAGATCACAATGAAGGTTGGGAAACTTATCCAAGTATTCCAAGATGCGCCCTCGGCCCACAATCGGTTTTGCGGTGGGATAAGCCTTGGGTTCCTGGTCAGCATCACCGGAAATTTCCCGCCAGAACCCCGGGGCGTGGCCCAGAAACTGGGTATGAGGACAAAGGCGCAACGGCGCCTCCATATTCTCAATCCCACCGCCATACCACCATTGCCAGTCACTCGGCACTCCGTGCCGAGGGAAGGTCACGTCCAAGTGAAAAACCACTGGCAGGCCCAGTTCGCCACAATATTGAAAGAGCCGGATGGCATCGGGATCGTCATAGCGCAAGCGGAGCTTGAATTCACCGAAAACCCGCACCCTGTAGATGTCTACCGCGGCCTTCAGCCGCTGGAGAGCGTGCGGGTCACGGGGGTCCGTAGTGGTCCCGGGAATGAATCGATCGGGATAGCGCTCGGCAACGTCGATGACGTCGCGGAACGGGATCCCGACACCGGTCGGATTGAGCTTGGCGTAATAGGCGGTATCGAGTTCGCGTTCCGGGATCTCCCAGCTTAACAGCCATGTTCGCTCGATCCCGGCGGCATCCATATCCTCGATGATTCGCGCCCCATCGTGCCCGATCCAGCGGGGATGATTATGTGCATCGATGACTCGATGCTGCGGGGTCCGTTTGCCGTTGTCCTGAACTTCTTGCGCGGTCAAGGCTGCCGAGCCGTCGAAGGCCAGGCTTGCGACGAGGCCCGCCGCCCCACCCAGTCCCGCCCGCAACATCTCGCGCCGTCCCAAGGTCAGGGGAGGGGGGAATTCCGGTTGCGTGTGCCGGTGTGCAGCCGTGGAAAATCGCGTCGCGCCCGGGTCCGTGAAGGCGCGGGTGGAAAACTCTTCTGGCGACTCGCCTCTTCCCGCGCAATCAGCCCGCAAACCCACAGCGCCCGTCATGGACGTTTTCATAACGAAAACCCTCCCTGCCAGGATATGCATTCCCCGGCTCCCCACGAGGATACACCTGGTTGCTCCATTTTTGGCTGCCGGGTTCACTTCTTCATCCCCAGCGCAGAAGCGGTTCGCAATGACAGGAATCTCCAACGACCAAAACTCTGCGCGCCGAAGGGTTAAGAGGGGAGGTAGATTCTATGAGGAGGAAGGGAGTGGCGATTTTGCCTCGCCGGCTTTAGGGGTTTTGGCTGTCCCCACCTGGTGGCATGACATCCGGGCTGTCCAAATTGGCGAAACATGTAGACGCGCGCTGCGGCTCCGCCGCCCTGCGAGGCGTCAATGACATGGACAATAGTGTATCGCGGCTAGGAGTGGCGCCTGGCGCCTAACGCGGGGCATGCTCGAAGTGCACACCGTAAACGTATTGGTCCCGGTCTGCCCCCGGCTCCGCACGGACGATACGGGCGCGAACTTCCGCCTTTTCATTGGCGGCATCAAACGGACAAATCACCACGATGCCCTGACCCACAAGGTATTTTCTGCGGCTCGAAAAACAGAGGCCTTCCTGGGAGACGTTTTCAGTTTGCGTGATCTCCATCTCACCGTAATAATCTCGCACCCGAACGGGAAGTTGCGAGGGCTTCCGCAGCGATTTCCGCCGCTCCGCCGCCAAAGTGGTAAACTGGCCAGTTGCCTCCTTCACTGCGGCTTGATAGGTTTGGGTTTCCACCTCGAAGGACCGCTGGGGGTATCCCCAAGGAGTGGACTCCCCACAATGCACGCAGGGTTTGGTCAGCAACCCTGCGGTCTCCAGGACTTCCACTTCCACAAGCGAAAGCGATTGCAGCGACAACTTCTGACATTGCCGGCATGCGAGCAAGACATGGGCATCAGAATCCTCGCTGGAGGGAGGAAAA
Organism: Terriglobia bacterium; assembly: GCA_049522495.1. Lineage (GTDB taxonomy): Bacteria > Acidobacteriota > Terriglobia > UBA7540 > UBA7540 > Bog-366. Next base: position 5,420 of record JBEKNU010000176.1, on the reverse strand, counting down.
GAGATGTCCCAAATGTTCTTATCCACGTGCAGGCACTCAACTCCCCATTCGCCCACTCTGTCGAGGGGAGGAGAGATGGGGCCGACGACTCGGAACTCCGCTTCTTCCTCGTTGGCCTGATTGATGACGCTGACCGTTTGCCCTGGCTTAAGCGAGCGCGGACCCTGGATGCGCGCGCCATGGCGGTTTACCGTGATCGTCCGGCCGGTCGTTTCGAAAGCGTTCCCTTTTTCATCCACACCCCGGATGCTTACCGGAATGCTGAACATAATGCGAGGTGAACGACGCAGCTCGTTTTCCATACTTCACCCTATTAGAGTTAAAAGCTACAAATGAATACAGTTTACCCGCGCGTTCCCTCTTAGGCAACTCGGTGCTTCGGAAAAATGGGGCACGCCTTCCCGCTCGAGAACATCCCGGCCATGCCGGGGGCGTTTCGGCGAAAGGGCAACCCGGCTTATGGGACCAGAACCCTGTTTCCGGATCCCGGCATTGCCGCTTATCAACTTCAGGCGAGAAGATTTTCTACAATCTCCCCGTGCACATCCGTCAAACGAAAATGCCGGCCCTGGTATTTGAAGGTCAGCTTGGTGTGGTCAATTCCCAGGTTTTTGAGGATGGTAGCGTGCAAGTCATGCACGTGGACGGGATTCTTGACGATGTTGTAGCAGTAGTCGTCGGTTTCTCCGTAGGATATGCCTGGCTTGAATCCTCCACCCGCCAGCCACATGGTGAAGCAGCGCGGATGGTGGTCGCGGCCATAATCGGTTTCGGTCAGGCGGCCCTGACAGTAGACGGTACGCCCAAATTCCCCACCCCAAACGACCAGCGTATCCTCCAACATGCCGCGATCTTTCAAATCCTGCACCAGCGCCGCAGCCGCCTGGTCCGTGGCTTTGCACTGTTTGGGCAACCCCTCGGGCAAAGCGTTGTGATGGTCCCAATCGCGGTGGAAGAGTTGGATGAACCGCACGCCGCGCTCCGCCAGACGGCGCGCCAGCAGGCAATTGGCCGCGAAGGTGCCGGGCTTCTTGGCATCATCCCCATAGAGCTTGAACACATGCTCGGGCTCATGAGAGAGATCCGTGAGGTCCGGAACGGAAGCTTGCATGCGGAAAGCCATTTCGTATTGCGCGATCCGCGTTGAAATCTCCGGGTCGCCGAAATCCTCGAAAGCCCCCTGGTTAAGCTTGGCGAGTGCGTTCAAGAACAGCCGGCGATCGTCGCGGGTAAAGCCCTCGGGATCCGTCAAGTACAGCACCGGATCACCCGAGGATCGAAACTTTACACCCTGATACTTGGTGGGCAGGAAACCGCTTCCCCAAAGGCGATCGTAAAGGGGTTGGCCGGTGCCGCCCTGCGTAATGAGAACCACGAACGCAGGAAGATCCTTGCTTTCACTTCCCAAACCATAGGCGAGCCACGATCCGATGCTGGGCCGGCCGGCAATTGGGGCGCCGGTCTGAAAAAAGGTGACGGCCGGATCGTGATTGATCGCGTCGGTGTTCACGGTCTTGATGAAGCACAGGTCATCCACCATCTTCGCAGTATGCGGGAGCAATTCACTGACCCACGCGGCCGATTTTCCATGCTGGGCAAACTTGAAGATCGAGGGGGCGACCGGCAAGCGGTCCTGCGTGGCGGTCATGCCGGTGAGCCGCTGCCCCTTGCGTATCGAATCCGGCAGTTGCTCACCCCGCTTATCCTTCAACGCTGGTTTGTAGTCAAACAGGTCCATCTGAGACGGCCCGCCCGATTGAAACAGATAAATCACGCGTTTGGCCTTGGGCGCGAAATTGGGGAAACCGGGCAAGGCAGGAAAGGGCCGGTCGCCGGCCGCTGATTGAGCTATTTCGTCCGCCTTCAGCTCCTTGCCGAATAGGCTGGCGAGAACGGCCGTACCGATGCCTGCCGCGTTCCGGCTGAAGAAATGCCGTCGCGTCATAAGAAGACCATGTTCATCAAGAGGGCCCATGGTTCACTCCTTGGTGATAATTTCGTCCATATTAAAAATCAGGCTGGCGACGGCAGTGTACGCAGCCAGGTCCACCGGATTCAGCTTGCCGTCGCGCGGCGATTTCCCCTCCGAAAGGAAATGTGCGGCGTCTTCAGGCTTGCCTTGAAAGCGCGTGTGGAACTGATTGAAGGTCTCCACCAACACTTCCTGCTCGCGTGGCTTCGGGGGACGCGCCAATGCCACGTGAAACGCATAATCGATTCGCGCCTCGGGCGTGGAGCCGCCTTCCTTCATCATTCTCTCCGCGAATTTGCGCGAAGCCTCGAGGTAAGTGACGTCGTTCATCAGGTCCAATGCCTGGAGAGGCGTGTTGGTGCGATTCGCCCGCACGATGCACGTTTCGCGATTGGCGGCGTCAAAAGTCACCATGGCAGGCGGAGCCACGGTTCGCTTCCAATACGTGTACAAGCTGCGGCGATAAAGCCCTTCACCCTCGTCGATCTTGTAAGGCTCACCACTGAAGGAAACTTCCTCCCACAGGCCGGGCGGTTGATAGGGTTTCACCGGCGGGCCCCCGATCGTTTCCACGAGCAATCCGGAAATCGTCAGTGCCTGGTCGCGGATCACCTGCGCGGGCAGGCGGAAACGCGGGCCGCGCGCCAGCAAGCGATTCTCCGGGTCCCTTTCCAGCAAGGCCGGAGTAACCCGCGAAGACTGGCGATAGGTCGCGCTCATCACCATCGTTTTCAGGAGGGCCTTCACATTCCAGCCGCTGTCCATAAAGCGCGTGGCCAAGTCATCGAGAACGTCAGGATAGACCGGCCAATCACCTTGCGAGCCGAAGTCCTCCACCGTCTTCACCAGACCAGCGCCGAAAAGCATCTGCCAGAAGCGGTTCACCGTCACCCGCGCGGTCAGGGGATTCGAGCGATCCACCAGCCACTCGGCAAAGCCCAGGCGGTTGTTGGGAAAACCCGCCGGCAGAGGAGGCAGGACGTGGGGCAGGCCCGCCGACACCTTATCTCCGTGCGCGTCGTATGCGCCACGTTTCAGGATGAAAGCGTCGCGGTGCGGGCCTTCCTTCATCACCATGACCGTGGGAATCGTGGCGAAATATTGGTCGCGCGCCTCCTGCGCCACGGATACGCTGCGCCGGGCTTCCTGAACAGCTTGGGGGGCGTATTGATCCATAAAGCAAAAAGCCAGTTTGTTGGCTTGCGCGGGAGTGCGCTTGGCCGGAGGAAGGGCGGCGATCTGCGGAGCCGTGTCAATGACCGGGAGCACGCCCGCTTCCTCGGCGGATAAGGCGCGGTTATAAATCCGCACGTCCGCGATGGCGCCGTGGAAGCGATCCTCCGGGCCTTCGCCAGCGCCGATCCGGAAAGGTTGCGAACCCCCCAGCGGCCACGACATCTCGTCGAACAGGACGTTGATTTCCTGCGAAACCCCATCCACGTAAAGTTTCACGCCTGCCGGCTTGCGTTTGCCATCGTAGGTCAGCGCCACGTGGTGCCATTGGTCGAGCGCCAGCGGTTGCCGCGTTTCCAACCGCATGCCCAAATCAGTCCAGCGGAAAGTAAAATTGAAGCGCAGTTTGCCGTCACGCAGGTACAGGCCGTAGCCCGACCCTTCGTGCACGTCCTCGACGCTCGAGAGAATTGCGCCGTTGGGGGCCACGGGCTTAATCCAGGCCGCGAAACTGAAGGGATCAAGGTAATCAAAGTTCAGCACCTTGCCGGCATTGATGAAATGTTTTCCATCAAAGCTGGCCGCCTGCCCGACTTTGCCCGGCACAAAAGGCAGGCTGGCGTCTGCGCGTCCCGCCACCATCGGCTGAGGGGGATCGTCGGGCTTGGCCGGCGGCGGGGTTCCCTCTGGCGAATGATGGAAGGAGTTTCGCCGCTCGTACACGCCGGTGGTTTCGCGCAGGTTGCCATCGAGAGGGAATTGCAGGATCAGTCCCTCGCTCACATTCCAGTCGGGAATGTCCGAGGCCTTCACCCAACGCTCCCAGGCACGCTGGCTCCGGGCGATCTCGGGCTTCAATGCTGCGTAGGCGGCTTCCTTCGCGGCCACCCTCTGGTCAAACTCCTTCAGGCGTGCTTCCTGCTCCGGCGTGGGGGCTTTGACGTAGGGCTCCTCGTTACCAAAGTTGTAAACAAAGCCCCGTTCGGGCACGTTGTTGAAATAGGCGAAGAGCTGGTAGTACTCCTTCTGCAATATGGGGTCGTATTTGTGGTCGTGACAGCGCGCGCAACCAATAGTCAGACCCATCCAGACGTTGGCGGTGGTGTCCACACGATCCACAACGTAGGCAACCCGGAACTCTTCATCGATAATCCCGCCCTCCGCGCTCGTGCGGTGATTGCGATTAAAGGCCGTGGCGATAACCTGGTCGCGGGTGGGATGGGGAAGCATGTCGCCAGCAAGCTGTTCGATCGTAAACTGACTGAAAGGCATGTTCCGATTGAAGGCATCAATCACCCAGTCGCGCCAGCGCCACATACTGCGCACGCCGTCGCTCTGGTAGCCGTTGGTGTCGGAATAACGCGCGGCATCAAGCCACTGCCACGCCAGGTTCTCTCCGTAGCGAGGAGAGTTCAGCAGGCGGTCTACGACCTCTTCGTAGGCATTCGGTGAAGGGTCTTGGAGGAAAGCCTCAACTTCGGCGGGCGTGGGGGGAAGCCCCGTGAGGTCGAGCGTTACGCGGCGGATCAAGATGGCCCGGTCGGCTTCCGGCGAGGGCGCAAGGCCTTCGTGCTCCAGGCGCGCCAGCACATAGTAGTCGATGACGTCGCGCGGCCACTGCTGGTGCATCACCTGCGGCTGCAGCGCGGCCTGGGGAGGGATCAACGACCAGTGCTTTTGCCAATGCGCTCCCTGCTCAATCCAGCGCTTGATCAAATCGATTTCATGCGCCGAAAGTTTCGCGTAACCCATATAGGCGGGAGGCATGCGAAACGCTTCGTCATCAGAGGTGATGCGTTGATACATCACGCTCTTCCCCAAGTCGCCGCCTACAAAAGCACGACCGCCGCTGGCCAAAGGAGTGAGCGCGCCCTCCTCGGAGTCAAAGTGCATCGCGGTTTTGCGATTGGCTTTGTCCGGACCGTGGCAGGCGTAGCACCGGTCGGACAGAATGGGGCGAATATCGCGATTGAACAGGACGGGGCCCGTAGCCGGATCGCTCCCCCAGCCCGCGATGCTTAACGAAAAAAGAGACGCGAGCAGCCCCCACTTGATCCCGCCATCTCGGAAAATGTTTGTCATCACCCCGCAAAACCCTTGGCGCTGATTATACCCACTTAAGTCATTGAAGCGCAAACAAACCGTCCCTGTGGCAGCGATTCCGCATCCGGTTTCGCAAGGGGCTGAGAGAAGGTTGTTTTCGTCTGTTTTGAACGGTGGGGTAGATTCGTGACTTTCTTTCGCCCCGGCGGGGAGTCTAGGGCGTGCCTGCGGG
>JBEKNU010000175.1:0-15748 GCA_049522495.1 Terriglobia bacterium | reverse complement strand
GCGCGCAAAAAATGCAGTTCGGCCGACGCCATGACGCCCTTTAATCCTAAAAGCAGCCCGTCGTTGAAATCCGCCGGGTCGTAGCAGCCATCCTCGTCGATGACGAGAGTGGACGTGAGGGCGCAGAGCTCCAGCAGCCGCTGCCAATCGAGATTCGAGCGCGCCAGGCGCGAGACTTCCAGGGCAAACACTGCGCCCACCTGCCCCATCGAGACATCGGCCACTAAGGTCTTGAAGTCCTCCCGCCGCGTCATCTCCGTTCCCGTCTTGCCCAAATCCTGGTCGAGTGTGCGAATCAGGGATTCGCTCCAGCCCAGTTCCCGCGCCTTCTCGCGCAAGGCGTACTGGCGCTCCGTACTCTCCCGATGGTGGAGAACTTGCCCCGGCGTCGACTGGCGCAGGTAAATGTAGGCGGGCTTGCGGCGGTGCTGCTCTTGAATCTTGGGATTCATCCCTGGCCTCCGCCTCCGCGCTGGCAGTCCAACTGGGGTCGTGGTCGAGCCAACTGGCCAGCATATTGGCGAGGAGCACGCCGCCCCGTCCCGGATCGATCGGTGCGCGGAGGGCTGGCAGCGATTTGCTCATGGCAGTCTCTTAAAGCTTCTCGCGGCGGCGTAGGAGCTCGCGGTTGATCTCGCAGATCTCCTCCAAGATCTGGCGAGCGTGGTGGTAATTGGCCAGGAACTCGCTCGCCTGCGCGTAAGACTCTTGTGGGACGTAGTCCATTTGGGGACGCCGGCCGGGAAAGCTCACCGACAGATAGTACTTGGGGCCATGACCGGAGCCGTGGGCGCACTTGCATCCGGGCTTGCCGCACCGCTTGTAGCGCTCGATGAGGGAACCCCGAAGGACAGCTTTGAGCGGGGGCAATTGGCGCAGGAGCGCTTGGCGGCGCTTTCGCAAGGCGGCGGTGGTCTGCTTCTCTGTTTTCATCGGACCACGCTAACAACTGGTCTGACACTAGCATCAGGCATCTCCCTTGTCAATTCTTTTTTGCAGGTCTTTCCCGGGGGAGGAGGGACTGGACGCGGCCAGGGCCTCCAATAAGGCGACAAGTTCGATAAGGCAATCGGCGGCGAGACGGTGCGGCGGCAGGGTTAACAAGTCATACGGAGTGGGATCAGCCCAGTCGGTCCACTCGCGCGGAATGCTGAGGGTACCACGCTCCAGCTCGCGGAGAATGAGCGTGTCGACGCCAGCTATACGCCGTTTCTTGAGAACTTCAAATCGCCGACCACGCAGCGGGTGGAAGGAATGGGAGATTTCTGCCCATCCCAACGGCGAGTGGGGCACAAGTGCAGTCTGCTCTAACCGTCGGCATTCCGAACTGAGGATGGGCAACGAGTTGAAGGAAGAATTTGCCATTTCTGCGCAGATAGGTTAATTGATCTGAAGGGAGTCGACGGAGGGGCAGACCACAAAGGACAAAAGGGCGAGCATGAAAAGCCAAGTCCTGCTTCCCCTGCTCTCGTTGCTCGCGCACCAAGTGAATGGCTTCGAGTTGCTTGAGACGCCTTTGGGTAACCTGAATGGAGGGTAGGGCAGATTGGATGGGGGTAGACGAACAGCGGTTCGCTGGCGTCAGGGCAGGGTTGGGGACCCCCTCGATACTGTGCGAAAACTGTGCCAAAAGTGTATGGAATTGAGGGAAAAGGGGTTCGGCGATTGAGCGAAAGCAGAGCCCCGAATTGATGTAAGGCTATAGAAAACATGAGGATGAATGGAAGGAATGGAAAACGGGCGGATTCCTGCTACGCATCAGGTCGAATGTTCTGACCCCTATGCCCGTTGCCGAGGGGGAACGCGGACCGATCCGCAGACTCTATCGAGCATGAAAAACTTGGCAACAACTAAGCAACGTTAAGCGCCCAAAACGGTATAAAATGGGGACGCGGTGGTGCGGGAAAGTACATGGCAACCCGACAAGACGGAAATTTGCGTCCAGACTCTACATCTGCGGATCAGAATTGGAAATTTCGAGACTTGCGTCCACACGGCAGTTTGCCGAACGAGTACAAGATTGGTACAACTTGAGCGTTCCGAGGGTGGTTTTGCGTGCTTTTAGGTCGCCAACCGTGCCGCAAAATCAACGAGTTAGCTTAGTGCTGCCAGATTTCTAATCCGAGGGTCGGGGGTTCGAGTCCCTCCACCCCTGCCATTTCAGTAACTTATGGACGATTAAAAACAAGAAGAGCATCGGATTCCAATCCGAGGGTCGGGGATTCGAATCCATCCGCACCTGCAATTTTTTCAACATCTTGGCGGGAGGCATCGAACTCGACAAGTACAAATTCGTACAAGTTCACGAACTTTTCCCATTTAAGAGTACCCTACCACTTAATGGGCTGCTCCGCGATTCGCGGGGCTTTCTAATAGCGGAAAACGTGTTCCGCCTCCCGATGGTCCCGCCCAACTTTCACTTCCCTGCGGGTAAGCATAAGGCGTTAGCGTACACTGCCGATGCCCCACTCCCAAAGGAAAAACGCTAAAGGGCGCGAATCACCGTGGAGAAGCGACCGATATTCCGTTCAAGGCTGTTTATGCCTCGGGGCGTCTTATTGGGAGATTCCCGGATTGTTACTGACTTCCCCCTCAGTGGTACCTCTTCAAAACCCAGCTAAATCCTGGGCTTCCGCCGCACCTGTGTGCCAATTGTGTGCGGCCTTAACCAACCTGCTTAGGAGGCTGAAATGGCTTTACCGAAGATACGCCCACCTGAATTTACTACACAACCATGCCGCAAAAGGGCGGCTATCTATGCAAGGGTCAGCACGGGCCACAACGGGCAGGACCCCACAATGCAAACGCGAGAATTGGAAGAGTTCTGCCAACGTCGCGGTTGGGAACTTGCTGGCTGCCATGTAGACACAGGGATTTCGGGCTCCAAGGAATCAAGGCCGGAACTGGACAGGCTCATGGCCGATGCCCGCCGGAGACGGTTTGACGCCGTGGCTGTTTGGAAGTTCGACCGGTTCGCCCGCTCAGTTTCTCACTTGCTCCGCGCTCTCAAAACCTTTAAGGCTCTCGGGATTGACTTCGTTTCCCTCTCTGAGCAGATGGACACCAGCACGCCGACGGGCAAGATGGTCTTTACGGTTCTCGGTGCCGTAGCGGAACTCGAACGCAGCCTGATTGCAGAGCGGGTTCGTGCCGGCATCAGAAATGCGAGGGCTAAAGGCAAAAAGCTCGGCAGGCCGAGAGTCGCCGTGGACGCTTCCAGAATAGCGGCCCTACGAGCTCAGGGGCACATCTGGGGTATGATTCGGCGAGAAACCGGCATTGCCAAGGGAACGGCCCAGCGGGCCTTCAACAGCCTGCCTCCGATTGCTGCACCTTTGACCCGCTAACTCTGCGGAAAGGAACCCGACGGTGATCTCGCCCATAGCTGGCCGAGGAGTCGACCGAGGCGAGTTTTCAAAGCTGCCGCTTGGTCTTCGGACATAACCGTGCATTTGCCTCGTTGCCGCCAAACTCCCGTTTAGAAGAGTGGCAAGCAGACGATACAAAGTGGATCGCTCGGAATTCGCAGCACGGCGTACCTGAAAGTCTGGCCGCTTTGGCGTGGACATGAACCAAGATTGCGGGAAGGGAATCTCCCAACAGTCATAAAGGACTTACCGCTTTGGCATCCGCAAAGGGCGTTTCGTTCCCAATCCGGCGCAGTTCCCGCTCAGCATAGTTTCCGAGTACGCCGTCGCATGTCCAGAACTTTGAATTGCCCCGCTAGCCCCCGCCCTGCGGTATGATGAAGTGCCGGGGCAGGAAACTGCCCTGAGAAGGATGGGTTAGGGCACATGGAAGACGCACCGTTGAAGTCCACGCGCCGGGGTTTTCTGAAGATGGCCGCGCTCGGGGGAAGCCTACCGGCATTTGCGGAAGGCAGTGAGGGGCAGAATTTGAGCCGGACCATCGGCCCCAAATTCCCCGCGAACGCTCGCCTTGCAGGCGCCCTGCCCGCCCCAGCATCCAAAAGTGGGCAGCATCTTGACTACGCCGCTCTGAGCCGGGCTGTTGCCGCCGCATGCGATTGGATTACGGGCGTGGCGCAAATGAAGACCGACACGCTTTCCGGCGAGCACAATTCGCACAAGCTGGAGCACCAGCACTGGCGCGGCGCTCTGCGAGGTGAATATCACGCTTCCACGCGGCAGTGGGATTTTTTCTGTCCCGTGTGGCATACCGGACAAGCTATCAAGGCGCTGGTCTTGGCGTCGCAGGCGCTCAACCGTCCGGACTTGCTGGACGCCGCGCGCTTCTCCGCCGAATTCATCGGTGCGGAGCGCGTCGCGGACCGGCCCAGTCCCCACTACGGCCTGATTTTTGGTTTCGAAGATTTCGGCGATAAGGCCGGCACCTCTGCGGTGCTCGAATGTGTGGACGGTCTTTGGCTGCTCGCCGATGCCACCGGCGACGGGCGCTACGCCGAATGGGCCAGTTCCGCGGCAGCCTGGGTGGCCCGGTACGCCTACCTGGGCAATGGCCTGTTTCGCGGCGAGTTTGACGTTAAGACCTGGAGCTATGTGCTGCCACCCGCAGACACGGATAAGCCCGGTCGTCCCCTCAATGATGACGCCATTTTCCTCAAAGCCGCGGCGCGGGCCGGCAAGCCCAGACTTCGCACCATCTTCTACGAAGTCGCCGAACGCTTATTGCGCGAGGAGGATCCCCCGGGGAACTGGATCGGCTTCGCCCCTTGCAACGCCGCAACCGGGATGATCCATCCCCGCCAAGCATACTGGTGGGGATACCCGATGATCGACGCGTTTCGCGATAGCCACGACCCCCGCTATCTCGCTTGCGCACGCCGCGCCGGCGAGTGGTATCAAAACGCCCTGCGCCTCGACGGCGGCTTGTTTCGAGGCACCCGCCGCGATTTCAAAACTGATTCCTTCGGCCATGCCACCAGTGGCATCGCCTGTGCCGCCCTCCTGTGGGAGGAGCTTTGGAAGGAGACCCACGATGAAACGTGGCTCGACTCGATTCGAACCGGTCTCTATTTCTGCTTGATGATGCAGTTTCGCGATGTCCATGATCCCAACCTGCAAGGCGCCCTCATCGAGGCGGTCGATGCCCCCAATGGTTCGGACGCTTCTCCGTACTACTTGCGGGATCTGAGTACCATCTTCTTTGTCCAAGCGGTCGCGCGCCTGCTCACCGGGGAAATCCCCGCGTAGGCAAGTAAAACGCCGCCCTGTTGAAAATAACGCGATAAGCTCCTCCTGTCGTTCGCCAAAACCACATCAGGCTGAAAACAATTTATTTTCTCCGGTGTCGGCCCTCACCCTAGCCGCCATGTTCGCGCTGCCTGGTTCGCTGCTTCGTCTTCTCGTTTCGCCCGCTAACCTCCGAGATATCGCCCTGGAGAACCTCGCCCTTCGTCAACAGCTGGCAGTGCTCAAGCGCAAGTGCCCGCGGCCTCGGCTGCGGAGAACGGATCGCTTCTTTTGGGTGTGGCAGTTCAGGAGTTGGAAAGATTGGCACCGGACGCTAGTCATCGTAAGACCAGAGACTGTCGTGACTTGGCATCGCAAGGGCTTTCGCCTCTTCTGGAGCTGGATTTTCAAGCGGAAGAGCGGCCGTCAAGAAGCCAGCCCTGCGATTAGAGCTCTGATCCTGAAGATGGCCGCTGCCAACCCCCTTTGGGGAGCGCCCCGCTCCACTGGGAGTTGCTCAAGCTGGGTATCCCCATCTCGGATCGAACCGTGTCGCGACTCCTCCCCAGAAAACGTCGACCCCCGTCTCAAACCTGGAAGGCGTTCCTCGACAACCCTCTGAACCAGTTGGTTTCCATTGATTTCTTTACGGTACCGACCGCCACGTTTCAGGTTCTGTTCGTTTTTGTGGTTTTGGACCATCGTCGCCGCAGAGTGGTTCATTTCAACGTGACCGAATATCCGACAGCAGTTTGGACCACTCAGCAAATCCCGGAAGCGTTCCCCGACGACACCGCGCCACGATATTTGATCCGAGATCGGGACCAGATCTACGGGGAATGTTTTCGGAATCGCCTCAGAGACCTGGGCACCACCGAAGTCCTGACAGCATCGCAAAGCCCTTGGCAAAAGGACTACACTCCATACTGCACCTCATTGGTACGATTCGAAACGTTCACGAAGATCCGCGGCCTGGCGGAGAGTTTCACGCCCTGCATCTTGCGTGGTCGATTGTTTCCTGGGTCTTCGTACAAGCACTCGTTCTTATCATTGTAGGGCTGCGCCTTCAACAACCCGTGATCCCTCCAGATCTTGACCCACGGAGCGGAGATGCCAAGCCGTTGGGCCATCTCGTGGAGAGTCAGCAGACCCGCCTCCCGCAGGCGAGTATACCGGGATTTCAAGCCGTAGTTTCGCCGGATTCGCGCCACGATCCGGCGAGTGAAAGTTCGGCCTTCACCTGATTGCCAGCCGCCTTGGTTGAGTAGCGTCGCGACCTCGCGATCGGCATGGTAATCCAGCAACCGATCCGTCTCGGCCACCACCTCGGGGCAGGTGGCACGCCGTTGCCAAGCATTGGGCGGGACCGGCAGGCGCAGGGTTTTGTGAGCTCCGCCCTTGAAGCGCAGGTGCAGAGTGATCTCGCGGTGATCGCGGAGCAACGTGACGTCTTCCAGCAGGAGTCGGACCATGCGCTTGCGTTCGCGATGTGGCGTTTTCACATCGCGCCACAGCCGAGGAAAGTCGGTGGCTAGGGTCAAGATGCGAGCGCGTTCTTCCTCGCTGAACAGGGCTCGGTCCACTCGGCGCTGGCGTTCATATTCTTGTTGAGCTTCGGCCAGCACCCGGAGCTTCTGGTCCCAATCTGCCTCCAGCGAATCGGCCACCAAGCGGTTCGCAGGATCGACATGCCGGTAATAGCGCTCGGCTAACTGGGCTTCATAGCGAGCGCGCTCGACTTGCGCGTGGCGTAAGTGATCCGCTTCCTCCGCTCGCGACTGCAGCTCCTGCTGCACGCTCAGCGCCACCTCCAGCGCCACCGGAGTGACCACTTCGGTCAGCAGCTCGCCGATGGCTTGGTCGATGCCCGCTCCGGGAACGGTCTGACAGATGGGTTCCGCGTGTTCGATCCCGTACCGCTGGCATACATAATTCGGTTCCAGGTGGGATCGACGAACATGATAACGCACGGTCATCCGATTTCCACAATGGCCACAGATCAGCAACCCTTGCAGGAGGGCGGGGCCCTCTCGCGCCGGGCTGCGGCGACGGTCCGCCCCTCGAGCCTGTGCCCCTGCGTGCAGACGCTGTAGATTGGTTTCATACTCTTCTCAGGAGAGATAGCCGGGGTGAGCGTCCCGGATCACGGTGTTCCACTCCTCCCGGGGCAACCATTTTACGCTGTGGCCCCCTTCCACCTTCGGCCGGGTTTGACTTCGACCGAACACGAAAGCGCCGGTATAGCGAGGATTGTGCAGGACCCGTAAGGTCTGGCTGTGGCCCAGTTCTCCCCACACCAACTCCCCTTGGTGTGGTCCGGTGTGCGGACGGCGCGGGAACCGCAGCCCCTGCTGTCGGAAGACCTTGACCGTGGCCACCGCCGAACCCGTGCGGCGGAAAGTTTCAAAGAGGAGTCGCAGGCTCTTTTGCACCTGCTGGTCGGGGTCGAGAACCAGTTCGCCCGCCGCATCGTAAACCAGCCCCACCGGAGGTCGGATCACCAGTTCGCCTCGACGGGCCTTGTTCAGGATGCCGCCTCGTAAGCGGGCTCGCAACACGTGCAACTCCGCCTCGCTCATCGTCCCCTTCAATCCCAACAGCAGGCGGTCGTTGAAGTGGCCTGGATCGTAGAGGCCCTCTTCATCGAGGATGAGCGTATCGGTCAGGGCGCAGATTTCCAGCAGGCGATGCCAGTCCGTGCAGTTGCGGGCCAGGCGTGAGACCTCCAAGCCCAGGACAATTCCGGCTCGCCCCATTCCCACCTCCGCGACCAGCCTCTGAAAGCCCTCCCGGCCCGCCGCCGAGGCTCCCGATTGGCCTAAATCGCTGTCAATCACGATGATGCGCTCCTGCGGCCAGCCCAAGGCCACCGCGTGTTGGCGCAAGGCGTACTGACGCTGGGTACTTTCCGTATTCTCAAAGACCTGTCGCAGAGTGGATTGCCGGACGTAGAGATAGGCATCGCGTTTCAAGTGACTGGCTTGCACTTTCTGGTGCATCTCGGACTTCATCCTTTCACCTCCTGCCGAGCACTCAGGGCCATTCCCGTCAGAATCATGACCATCTCCGTACGCAGATCGAGAGGAACGATCTCCTCCCGGCTGGACTCCGGAAGCGGTCGCAGGGAAACTTCGGGCGCCCTGAGGGGCCAAGCATCCATCCAACTTTTCATCCCTTGGCGCATCAAAAGGGCCAAGCCCAACCCTCCCTGACTCTTGGCCCTCGTGCCCAGGGCCTGCTTTCGCAACTCCTCGTAGCCTTCCCCCACGCTCTCACTGGCCCTGGTGACGGGGGTCAGGGAAGCGTCCGGAGCGCCGTCGTCGTTTTTTTCCCGGTCGCCGCAGCCGGCGCTCGATTGTGCGGGGATGAACCCTGACGCCCAAGTGCTTCGCGACTTGCTGTGCCAACTCCGGCGCTGACAACGACGGCTCGACGGCGCGCGCTTGGGCCAGAAACTTCATCACCTCGGCCGTCAACTTGTGGGCGTGCCGCGGCCCTCGCTTCCGCGGCAGCAGCCCCGGCAAGCCTCCTTGTGCGAAGGCCGCTTGCGCCTGATAGAAGGAAGGACGAGAAAAACCAAAGGCGAGGGCCGCCTGACTGATCGCTTGGCTTCCGGTGCGCGCTTGGCGCAACATCTCGTACTTCACCTGGAGCAAGTCCCGCGGGTCGAAGAAGTCGCTGTCTTGGAATAGGGGGTGGGTGACGTCCTGGGGCCGAGGATTCAGTGTCCCTTGCTGCCGCAGGACTTCCCGCTTGCGAGCGAGACGTTGGGAGTTGGGCATCGGTGACCTCCGGGAAAGGGTTACCCGAGTATGTAAATATAATTATATTCATTATCCTCTCCTTGTCAAGCTCCTTTAGGTTCTCCGTCTCCCGCCGGCATCGTTAGAATATTGATTATATAAGGAAATAATTAGCAACCGTCGCGATCTGGAAGTTGCCTGATGAAGTGCCTCCTTCGTTTTTACGGCATAATTGCCTTAACATACGTGGCATAATTCCCCTTACATCCCTCCTTCCTGGTTCGACTTCAAGGCCTGGATCAAATTCCCCAGTTGCAGCAACTCTTGGGGCCGAAAATAAGCCCGCCCCGCGGCTACCACCACGAAGGGGTCTTCCCCCACCAGGCTGGTCCAACTCGCGGGAATAGACACCATCTGGCCCTTCGCATCATAGAAAAAGACGCGGTGCTCCAGTTGTGCCGATACTCCACCAGCTCGAACTCGCCTTGGAAGAGGGGATGAAAAGGGTGAGTTATTCGAAAACGTCGTACATCGCGGTTTCCATGCGGTGTAGTTGACGACCTAATCCAACCCGTTGGCGGAAAGGCTGGTGGGCTCCATCCGGTGCGAGTGCTTGGATCACGTGATCATGCTGGGAGAAAAGCATCTGCGACGAATCCTGAAAAGTTATTTCGATTACTATCTGGGTTCGCGAACTCACCTATCGTTATAGCCAAGGACGCTCCGACAACTCGCGTCGTGCAGGGGCTGGAGGCTTGAGATTTCGTGGGGATCCCACAGGTCGGTGGCCTACATCATCGTTTCGAACGGCGCGCTGCGTAACCGATGGCAGGTTGGACCTGCCGTTCCCTTACCTGGAAAACTGCAACCTGCCTCGCGCAAGGCGGGCGCTAGTCGGCGCGAAGGCTCGACCAGCCCGATGACATCACGGACCAGAGATCGAGGCACAGAGCGACGGGCAGAGACTGTGGTCTTTGGGCGGCTGTTTTTGCAGCGGATGCATCATTATCGCGTTTTGGCGAAGGACAAGTTCAATCCTTCCACGTAACAGATCGTGTGCAATACGCCCTGAAACAAAAGTCGATCAAAGCCGGAGATGTTCCCTAGCTGGCGGTCTCGATGCCGCTGCAAAAAACGCTCCATGACCTTCCTCCGTCTGCCGTTCCCCAAAGACATCATGCCGCACTAGGTCATGGAGCGTCATGCCTTTTGGTTGCGGCTCCGCCGCGCTGTGCTACCATGCAGTGCTCACACCGTTGGGGGTCCGGGACACGATCTGCATTTTTAAACCCCCGACGTACCCCACCGCTATCTGCGAGATCTTCGAATCAGGCCGTCTGCACATAGTTGCGACACTGGTCCATCCTTGCGGAGGGGTACGCCGGCTCCCTTCGGTCGACCGCGAGAGGAGAGATCGGCATGTCGACAACGAATACTTCCTGGTGGTCTTCGGGACCTGCCACCTCGGATTCGGCGATGCTGCGCTGACGCCCCTCCCAGAGCTTCGCCGTGATGAGTTTCCCGTCTGGACTAGTCGCCGCAAATCCGCAAGGGTGCACCCAGACGATGCCTACGCCCGACTCGGAGGAGCGCTCGATCAGCGGACTATAATCCAAGGCACCGCCAGTCGGGCAAAGAATTAACTCGGCGCCGTTCTGCCGCAGCCAGGAGGTTGTCTCCGCAAAGTAACGGTCGTTGCAGATCATGCACCCCAGCCGGCCAAAGTTCGTGGGGAAGGTGGGGAAACACGCCTTCTTTTCCTCGTCAGGGAACTGTTCAAACCACGGGGACCGCTTGTTCCAGTTGTGGGTCTTGTAGTAGATTCCGATCAAGTCTCCGACGGGCGAATAAAGCTGGCACGAGTTGAACGGCTTTGGACTCTTGTCGGGATCTCTTCTCTGGGGATCCGCCACCGCCATCCCGGCTGCGATGTAAATATTGAGTGCCCTGGCGAGTTCCTTCAACCGCCGCACGTACTGGCTGGTCACCACGTCTTCCAGGTACGGCTTCACGTCTGCGTACGTCCGGTCACTCACTTCAACATGGTAGCCGTCCAGGAAGCACTCAGTCGTGCAGACGATCTTCGCGCCTTTTACGGCTGCCTTCTGAATCAGCCGCGATACTCTCTCCCAGTTGGCCTCTCTGTAGTCGCCGTCCCGAATCCACCGGATGACAACGCCGGCGACTTTGACGGTGTCAGTGCCGCCAGAGGCCGTTGTGCAGTGGTTGCGGGAGCCCTTGAGCAGCAACAGACTGAACACGAATTGTCTGCGCGTCATCTGGAATTTCTGCCTTAATGCTGATGATGCCCCGACTCCACGTAACGTTGCCGGGATCGTTTCCAGTGGACAATAATAGCATGAACCGGCAGTCGGAGGGCACCCGTCGATTTATCGGGACAGAAGGCGCCCCACCCGTGGCGGACCCACCGCCTAGCGGCGAGAATTTTGCTCCGCACCGTCCACAGCTCGTTTTCAGCAAACTACTAACGAGGCTTCGCCTCAGACCGACGAAGCGCGTAGAGTAGGGCTCCGTCTGTGGACTCGAAAACGCGTAGGGTAAAGTTTCCCGCTCATGGACCGCGCGAGGCGGTAGTTGGCCATTTGGCCGGTGATCCACTAGCGGAGTGTCAGCTACTGACAAACAGACAGTCGAACCTGCTCCAAGCCTTGCAGCTTCAGTTCGGTCTGCCACAGGCCGGGAACTTCGAGGGCCTTAACCACTAACGGCCCCTTGCTTGATTGTCCACACAGTTTGGGCCGGGCGCTGCCCTGCGTGCCAGGACGGTAAAGCACCGTCAGGGTGGTTTTTCCCTGACCCTGCAGTTTTACCTCCGCGCGCCGAGGTTGAGCCTGCAGGTTCATCACGTCCGTGTCGTTATCCTGAGTCCAGATGCCCCAATCGCCCGACACCGTTACTATGTGGATCTTTCCGCGAGTTATCTCGAGCGGTACCTCGGCATTCTTCCAAAGCAAATGCGCTTCCGTCGGTTGGGGAGCATCACTCCACCAGTTGACATTCAACAGGTACACGGCGTGGGTCGCCGGTTGCCCCACCACGCGAGCCCAATCATATACCGCAAAGCTCGCGTCTTCCGTTCCTTTCACCCACATCCGGGCTCTTTCTTGCGCCAGGATGCGCCGGCCGGCTTCGCGCAGCAGTTCTCGATATAACCCTTCCAGAGCTGCATCCCCTGGATATGCCGCCACATTAACAAAGGTAACCTGGCCGGCGCCCAACTTCCGCTCCACCAGCACGGGCGTCCCGGTCCCGTCAACCAAGCGGGGGACTGCGCCTTGAAGGATCACCTCGCCCAATTGCACCTTCCGGCCGCGCAGAGCGGTCACTAACTCCTGGTCCGCGGCTTGCTTGGCAACGTAGTTTCCCGAGTTGGATTTGAGCCCGCGAAGCTCCAGCCCGAGGAGATCTCGCACCTCGGGCCCGGAGAAAAAATGCGGCGACTGCTTTCGCCGAACCTCCGTCGAGAGGTGAGGAAGCGCCAGGATGAGGTGGCCGCCACCCTGGACGTAGTTTCGGAGGCGTTCTACCTGGCCAGCGTCCGCAGTGTTCCAGCCCAGGAAAACCAGTGTGGGGTACCTCGAAAGCGTCTCCACGCTGGCTTCAATGGGCACGATGTCCGCAGGCCCATAAGGAGTGCCGGTGAAGAAGCCCACTGGCTCATGGGGGCAAGGCATATGATAAATAGGAGCCAGCACCGACCGGGGGAAGAAGACCTTCAGCAGGTCCCAGCTGTTCTCGGGCTCGGCAAAATCCCATTCAGGACCGGCATGCCCCCACACCGCAATACGTTCGAAGCCGGTCCAACCATCGTACTGCCCTTGCAAGAATCCCACCGGAACGCGCATGCGTCCCCGGCGGCTATGGGCACGAGTGAAATAATAAAAATCTTGATGAACCTTCAAGTGCCCCTGGCAAGCAGGGCTGAAGCGATCATCAGCGCTGTAGCCCTCCTCCATGTGCCACAAGCCATCCTCGATATAAATCTGCTCGACACCGTGGATATAGGCTGTGGCAAGGGCAAGGAAGTAGCGCCGGAACGCTGCCGGGTCATCATGCGGGGTCGTGGACCACTCGGCTGCGATGTGGGCGCCGTAACGTGGCTGTCCCGAAGCGAGAGAGGCGCCGCGCAACGCCCCCAGAATAATCTCAAGCGGACCATACATGGTCTCCGCCGCCAGCCATTTGTAACCCGCTTGAAAGAAATACTTGAAAAGCGTCGTAGCACCGCTGTGACGCTGGGCCATGGCGCGTTCTCTTCGAATATTTTCAACAAAATACTCAGCGGCCTCGCGCATGTCTTGGGCACGGCGGGGATCGAAGAAGAGAGGTTCTCCCGCGCGCCCGCCCCGCAAGCGCGGCTCGACAATAAGTCCCCCCCGCCCGTGGGGTGGAAAACGCTCGTACACCGCGGAGAAAAGCTCGCCGTCCGGCGAGCGCCCTCCGCCCCCCTTGTAGTAGTACTCGCCCTCGAGCTCATGCATCTGCGGACCGCGGTAGAGCGGTCCGGCCAGCATCTCGTCCGTCGGATTGCCGTCCGTGCCAGGCATTTCGCGGCCATCGAGGATCAGGGAGTACTTCAGCCCCGCTGCCTCGCAGAAGCGTATGGTTTCCTTCCAGGCTTCGGGGTTGAGGACCTGCGTACCTCCCCATCGATAAATGGGCCGATAGACAATGGAATTGCCCAGGGAATGATGGAGAAACCAGGAATGGAAACGCTCTAGACTCTGTGGTTCCGCTGCCACATAGAACGAATCGCCGCTACCAACCAGCACCCCATCATTTTCGCGTTCGACCACGCGCGCGACGACAGCTCGGCGCTCTTCCTCGCCAAAACGGATGTGGAGCGTCCCGCCCGGTCCACCATTCCCTGCCCGAAACTTTACAAACTGCAAGCCAGCGTCGGGAAAACTGAGTTCCGACTGGACTGGCGTAATATTGCTCTGCTGCTGGCTTCGTGCCGGTTCGACAATCACTTCAGCTCGCAGCCCCGGGGCGCGCGTCTTGATCAGGACCGGGAATTCATTACCGGCCTCGACCAGTTTCGGACAGGCCACCACCTCTAGACCGCCGTTGGGAATTTGCAACCATTCCAGACCGCGGAGAGTGTAAGCCAGCGCTTCGTGGTAGTCGGATATAAGCTGGATCATCAACTCGTTCTCGCCGGGTCGCAATAACCCCGCCGGGACGTCCACTTCCGCTGCGGGCCAGGTATATGCCGGCTGAAAAAGCTTACCTTGAAAGAATTCGCTCCCATTCAGCGTCAGCTTGAATCTCGGCCACTCTTTTTCAGAGAAATTCTCGCCCAACCAGTTGCGATAGGGTCGGCCAGGTCGCGCCGGAGCGAACGGCGGTAGGCAGTTCAGGCCAAGTGCGAACGGCGGCTGGCTCTCGGTGCCTGCCTGCCCGGAGAATTGCGGGTCTTCGAGCCAAACCCTGCCCCGAAACCTTTCCCCAACAACGGTGAATAATACACAGGCAACATCTCGTTTCAGGTTGACCGGCAGTTGCAGTTCCTGCCAGTCCTGCGTGCCCTCACCGACGCTGAGGAAATATGATGTGTCGGGAGGCCCGGTGATATCGCCTGGATTTCTGTCTGGGCGCTTATGGTAAACCGCCACCTCGATGCCCACTCGGCCACCGGAAAGTATATCGAGGCCTTCTTTTTTCATCCAGACCTTCAGAAGATATCCTCGCTCTTTGGCTGTAGGGTCCGAGAAAACCCGCCAGTAGGCGCGCCGGGGGTAGAACTCGCCGTTTGAGCGCAGGAGCAAGCTGTAGGTTTGGTGATGTGTGGTTCGGTAGTCCAGTGCGTCGTCAATTAACTGATAAAAGTCAGTGAAGACCTGATCGCCAGAAGTCCGCAAGCGCCGGTCGACATTTACTTCGCCGACTAAGCGCAGACGCCAAGCCGCGTTCCTAATATTCTCTGGAACAACAACTCCGACGCGCACGGATTCACCGGGACGAAGCGCCAAATCTCCCTCGCCGGTCCTCCGTCCCTGAACATCGGAGAGGGAAATGGGCACGCGCGTCTCCAGCGGCGTAAGGGCGATCTTCCCAACAGCATCCCCAGAGCGTGGGGCGAGAGTTTCTGCGGCTATGGTCAGAAAAGCACAAACAAGACATGAGACCGCGAGGCACGGCCCGGTTCCAATCAAGCCTCGGCACGCCGACATAGGTTCCTCCAAAGCTCAGCGAAAGATGCCGTCTGGTTGTGTACCTCTTAGTGGGCGAGCGCCGGTTTCCAATAGATCGCCCATGGCGGTTTGATCAAATCCCTGTCGGTGCAATCGGAACTCACTGCCGCGTGAGACCAGCCAGTTCACCACCAGCAACTCCTCCTCCTTCGCCCACGCAACTTCCTCTTGGCCCGGCCGCAGCCGCGCCTCCCAAAATGACTCCAGCCCCAACCGCCGCCCGATCGTGGCGTGCAGTACGCCAGCCGCGCGTACACGTTGGTAAACGAGCAGCATAATATCCACATCAGTATGTCACCTAGAGGTAATCCCTGAGATAATGCAGCGTGCGAGTCGTTTATCAGGACCCTCAAGTACGAAGAGGCCTACCGCAGCGAATGTCGCGATCTCGCCGAGGCCCGCGGCAGTATCAGCATGTTCCTGGAAAAAGTTTACAACCAAAAACGTTTACATTACGCACTCGGTTACTTGCCGCCCGCGGAGTTCGAGCGCGACCTGCACACCCAAACCAAAAAAGGCGGCCGCTGCGCGGCAGCTTCCCTTATGAGTTTTCTCAGGCATGGGGAAATTTATCATTTTGATGAGGGCGTGTTCCCTGCGGACCACGCCCTCGCTCATCGAAACGATGAGTTTC
>JBEKNU010000174.1:0-15837 GCA_049522495.1 Terriglobia bacterium | reverse complement strand
AGTTGACGCTGCGAAAAGCCTATGGCTTTCGTACCTTCCGCGCCGCTGAAGTCGCTCTCTACCATACTCTTGGAGCTCTACCTGAACCACAGTCTACCCACAGATTCTGCTGAGGAACCAAATAAATAGGGGGACAAATTGAAGGTTCAGATTTTAATCTCACTGAAAATAAAAGAGATAATAAATTGATATAACTCAAATTTACTCCGAACCTTGAATGTTATAGAAAATAAAAGACATTCGAGATCGAACCTTGAATGTTATTGAAAAGAAGAGGGAAAGGCGTTGGACGGAAATTATGCAATGATGAACTCGGCTTGCCGTGGTCTTGCCCGAAGGATCGTAGTGTCGTGGGTGGTAGAGGCGGCTTTACGCCGCCATTTGTCGAGCTAAACTCGCCGCTACATCATTAAACCGAGACACTGCCCGAGGGGTAGGCTTTTTACCTCCCGGCGGAGACACAATTCGAAAGCGGCGACGGGTGACCGGCGACGAAGAACCGGGAATGGCCGAGCGCGGAAAGGCAGATTCTCTAACAGGCTCAGGACGACAGTGCAGCGGGCAGCGTCGATGGCCCGACCACAGCAGGACACATTTAAGAGCTGTGACGAGTGACGAGCGGCAAGAAACAGACAGAGGCACCGGGCGAAAATGCAAGCAGCCCAGCACGCTCACGATCATCCGGGCTGCCCGCACTCCCCCGCTTCGGTTATCGGCAGCGTCAGGTGAGAAGATGAATCAAGTTGCAAAAGCAGTGACGAGTGACGAGTGGCAAGAAACAGACAGAGGCAGCGGGCGAAAATGCAAGCAGCCCAGCACGCTCACGATCATTCGGGCTGCCCACACTGCCCCGCTTCGGCTATCGGCAGCGTCAGGTGAGAAGATGAACCAAATTGCGAAAGCAGTGACGAGTGACGAGTGGCAAGAAACAGACAGACAGAGGCCGAAGGCGAAAATGCAAGCAACCCTGCACACTCACGATCATCCGGGCTGCCCACACTCCCCCGCTTCGGTTATCGGCAGCGTCAGGTGAGAAGATGAACCAAATTGCGAAAGCAGTGACGAGTGACGAGTGACAAGTGACGAGCAAAACTGCCGATTTCGGATTGTCGCAATCGAAAATCCAAAATCGAAAATGGCCCGATGAACGGATGAACAGATGAGCCGATCACTCAATCGCCCGAGGTTTCATGGCGTTCGAAGCGATGTAGGCCGCGACGGCCACCAACGCTCCGGCGACCGCGTCGGCGGCATAGTGATAGCGCCCGTAGACGGTGGCAACGGCCACGCTCGCAGCGAGAAACAGGAACAGAGCGCCCAAGCGCGGCGCGTGTTTGCGGACGGCCAGCGCCACGGCGGTCACTGCCGCCACATGTCCGCTGGGGAAAATGCAGGCTTGCACGCTGTAGTGATCGAGCAGCCAGAAATTCAACCTGCGCAGCAGCGGCGCGACATGCGGTCCCGGCACATCAGCAACCAGCACGCGCGGTGGCGTGAGGGGAAAGAAAGGATACACGGCGTAGCAGAAGAGTGTGGCCAGCAGCACCGCGGCCCAATAGCTGTCCATGGCGCGCCCGCCCTTGGTGGCGGCGGGTTCGCCGGCACCGCTCCGCGGCGGCGCATAATGGACTGCGGCAACTCCCAGCGGCACCAGCGGGTAGCAGAGCAGATAAGCCAATTCCAGGTAGTGCTGAAGCCAGGGCGCTCCGGCTTGCAGCACGTCTTGAACGAACGCATTGTGCAGCAAGACGCGGTCCCACTGGATGAACACGTTATCCAGATGGTGGGTGGGATCGGGAGTGAGCAACAGGCCCGATTCTCGATAGGCAACCAGGACCAACAGTGCCGGAAACAGGTCAGCGGCGGCAGCAAGCCAGGGGGCCCGCTGCCGGTTTCGGCGGAGCATTATCAAAGTGGCGAGGGTCACCGTATTGAGCGCCATGATGATGCACAGGTCGTGGGCGTCAAGATGGAGCACGAACGCGGCGAGGGTGAGGTAGACGAAGAAAGCGATGGCGATCTGTTCGGCAATGGAGAGACGGGTTCGCATATCGAAAACCGACGGAATCGGGTGTGCTCTGGCCAGTCCCACAAAGAAAGTCTCACTCACGGTATCTGCTCCCGGTCAAGAACGGCAGCGGCGGCGAGGAATCCTCCGGCCGTGTCAGGCGCAGCTTGCAGCCTGCCTCGCTTCGCGTTGCCAACTGGCTATGAGCGTTTTCCATGCCAAACTAGATCGCTTATTATCTTCATTAAAATGAATAGGTTAGATAAAATTCGAGTCCCCATCTGGGCCCGCCTGGTGTCACCCAAACCCGTCAGGTGCCAAGAGCCGGCGACAAGTTTCGTCATGCGGGTTCATTCATCTGTTAACACTACCGTAACATTGGGAGTGCTATAATTCCATCGTGCGTCAACGTGTCATCATCATTGAAGACGAACGCGACATTGTAGAACTGGTGCGGTATAACTTCCGCAAGGAAGGCTTTGAAGTCGAAAGCTTTTCCCGCGGCCGTGATGGCCTGGAGTATCTGCGGCGCAATCCTGCCGACCTCGTGCTTCTCGACATTCTGCTTCCCGACGAAGATGGATTTGAAATTTGCAAGCGCCTGCGCGCCGACGAGCGGCTGAAGGCATTGCCCGTCATTTTTCTCACCGCCAAGGGCGAGGAGATGGACCGCGTGCTGGGCCTGGAAATCGGCGCGGACGACTACGTGGTGAAGCCCTTCAGCCCGCGCGAACTGGTGGCCCGGGTGAAAGCGGTATTGCGCCGCCAGGAACGCGTGGCGGAAAAGCGCGAGGTGGTGGAATCGGGCGCCTTGCGTCTCGACACGCGCACACAGGAAGTGACGGTACGCGGGCGGCTGGTGGAGTTGAGCGCCCTGGAGTTCAAGCTGCTCTACTTCCTGGCATCGCACCCGCGCCACGTTTTCGATCGCGACCGCCTGCTGGACGAAGTTTGGGGGCGTGACCGCTTTGTGACCCCGCGCACCGTGGACGTGCATATTCGCCGCCTGCGTGAGAAAATCGAAGAGCTCCCCAACCGCCCGCAATTTCTCCAGACGGTGCGCGGCAGCGGCTATCGCTTTTCGCCGGAAGTCCTGGAAGGCGTTGAGGCATAGCCGAAGTACAGTGGTTAGTGGTTAGTGGCTAGCACTAGCAACCACCCACTCGGAACTGATTCCATGGTTTACTATCCACTGGCCACTATCCACTAACCACTGCTCTTAAGATGACCTTCCGCAGCTCGATATTTCGCAAGCTTCTGGCCAGCGCCTTCCTGCTGATTGCGGTAACCCTGGTGGTTCTGGATTTTTACCTCACGCGCTACACGGCTGCTCGGGAAGTGCAGAACGTGGAACAGCGGTTGGAAGCGGAAGCGCGCATTCTCGAAACGGAAGCCGCCCAGGTTCCCCGCCCCCAACTGGAAGATTGGGCGCGCCAGGCCGCGCAGCGTTCCGGTGCGCGCATCACCATTGTCGACCCGAAGGGCGTGGCCTTGGCCGATTCCCATCACGATCCCGAGACCATGGAGAACCACGCCACCCGTCCCGAAATCATGACGGCTTATCGCCAGGGCGTGGGCAGCTCCACGCGCCGCAGCGCCACCATCAATCGCGCTCTCTGTTATCTGGCTTTGCGCCTGAATTACCACGATGAGCCAGGATACATTCTGCGCCTGGCGGTGCCGCTGGAGGACGTGGATTCCTCCATTGCTGCGGTGCGCTGGCGAATTCTGTGGGCGTCCTTCTACGCCGCGCTGGTGGCGCTGATTTTCGCTTTCTTCTTCTCGCGGTCTTTCACCCAGCGCATCGCGCGGCTGCGCGCCTTTGCGGAAGGATTGGTAGACGCACACTTCTCCCAAGCGCCGCTGCCGGCTGCCGATGACGAACTGGGCGCGCTGGGGCGCTCGCTCAGCACCACCGCCTTGCAACTTCGTGACCTGGTGGACCGGCTGAGCGTGGAGTCGGCGCAGCGCGAAGCGATCCTGTCGAGCATGGTGGAAGGCGTGCTCGCCGTGGACAGCAGCTTGCGCATCACTTTCGCCAATGAGTCGTTTGCGCGCGCGGTGGGGGCGCCCAATCCGATTCCCGCCAGGATGCCGTTGGTGGAACTCATACGCGACCCGGAATTACGCGAGGTTTTGGCGCGGGTGTTGAGCGCCGGCGAATCCGTGAAGCGGCGCATGCAGCTTCCCGCGGCTGATCGCGTCTTTGAAGTGCAGGCCGCCCCGCTCACTTCGGGGACTGCCCGCGGCGCCATTGCCATCCTGCATGACATCACCGACCTCGAGCGCCTGGAGCGCATCCGCCGGGATTTTGTCGCCAACGTTTCGCATGAGTTGCGCACGCCGCTCACCGCCATCCGCGGTTACGCCGAAACACTGCTGGAAGGGGCCCTGGAAGACCAGGAAAATAATCGCCGCTTCCTGGAAATCATCAAGGCGCACGCCATCCGCTTGAACAACATTGCCTCGGATCTCCTGACGCTTTCGGAGTTGGAAGCGGGCAAGGCGCGGCCCGAACCGGAGTCCGTCTCAGTGCGCGGGGCCGTGGAGTCCGCCATGCGCACCCTGGAGGCCGAAGCACGGCTGCGCGGCGTCTCCCTGGCCTGCGGGCGCATGGAGGACGCGCAGGTGCTGGGAGACCGCCTGCAAATTGAGCAGGCTTTGGTCAACCTGCTCGATAACGCCGTCAAGTTCAACCGGCCCTCCGGGGAAGTGCTGATGGAAGTTACGCGCCCCGGCGACGGCCGCGTCCGGATCACCCTCACCGATACCGGCATCGGAATTCCCCACGACGACCTGCCGCGCATCTTCGAACGCTTCTATCGCGTTGATAAAGCCCGCTCGCGCGAAGTGGGCGGCACCGGTCTGGGACTCTCCATCGTCAAGCACATCATCGAGCGTATGAACGGTACCGTCAGCGTCGAAAGCCAGTTGGGTAAAGGCTCAACGTTCACGCTGCTGCTCCCCGCCGCCCCCTAAGCTCACGTCGAAAGTCAGCAGGCGCACAGCAAAAAGCTCACGCGGCTTGCCACGCACGGTCTGCCTTGTTGCGCAACTCAACTTTATGGTCCGCCGCAAATCGAGGCTGACAAACGTGGTGCTACTGGGGGGTGATGTTATAGAGGAAGATGAACTGGAGGAGCAGGTGATTGCCGGTAAACTCCTGGGGCAAGGGGGGAAAAGGAGCTGAGGAGTGGACGCCGGTCATCGCGGCCCGGTCGAGGGGATCAGAACCTGAGGAAGCCACCAGGCGGAACTGCCCCATGGAGCCATCCTTGAGGATTTCGAACACAATACCCACGCGTCCTTTTTCGCCCAGGCGCGCGGATTCGGGAAGCACCGAATACCAATTGCGCCGGACAATGTAGACGATGCGGGCGAGGTAGGGGCCGAAGTCCACTCCCCGCGTGTCCGACAGGATGGTGGGCGCTTCAGTGGAGAAGTTCGGGTGCAGGTTGTTGAATTCCATGTTCGAATCGCCCCCGCCACCGGCCCCGCTATCGGGGTGATATCCGCGCCCTGCGGCGGCTTGCAGGGACTGCTGGATGGCCTGCCCCGGCGTCATCGACGGGACGCGGAATTTCTCCGCGCCGCCCCCGCCTTGGGGAGCGACGTCGTCCAAGCGCAAGCCTGCGTTAGTCTGGGGCTCCGGTTTGGGAGCAGGAGGGGCCGGAGGCCCGCCCGCGGGAGGAGTGGGAGCGGCCGCGGGCGGCGGTGAAGGCGGCGCCCCCCGAGCGATGTCGGGTTCGGGCGTGTTGCCGCGCGAATAGGGCATGTGCAGGCCATTCGGGTCAATCTTGGGTGCTCGTCCCTGAGCTTGGCGATTCTTGTCGGAAGGGCGCGCTTCCGGAGGCGGCTGGCGCAGCGACTTCAACAGATCCGGGGGGAGAAATAGGGTGGTAACTTGCTGGCTCGATTGCGGGGTTACGGGAATTCCCATCATCAACTGGCCGCGCCGGAGGATATCCGGAGCGTAAATAATGAATATGATCAGAAAAATATGCAGGAATACCGAAGTCATGAACAACGACCGTCGACGCCAACGCGCCAATTCCGGGTCGAGCTCAAGGAGCAAGTGGATTTGGGGGTCTTCGCTCATGCGATACTTTTCAGACCTGATTTTTCTCGTTCACCGTAGCCGCACCCGGCGCCTTATCTGCCTTGGCGAGAGCGCCGAAATCCTGCGATCGGGGGCTGTCCCTACTGTCCCCCCTCGGACTAGATTACTTTTGCTTGACAACCCCTTATAGACCATTAACAGACGCTATGATTCCCCACTTTGGCCTACAGAACGCATTAGGGGCACGTTGACAAGGGCCGCATGTTGTTCGATGCGATTCATGACGTCTTCGGCTAACGCCAAAGCTTGTTTTCCTTCCCTACCGCCAACCAAGGGGCGACTTCTTGTCCGAACCGACTCCACGAAGGCTTCCAACTCCGCTCGCAGGGGTTCTTGTGGCGTGGTGGTCAACTTCTGGAACGCAATCCGCGGGGTCGGCCCATCGCGATCCACACGAACTAGTGTCGCATCCCGGCGCGTGAAATCAATGGAAAAATACTCGTTGGGCTGGAAGTACCGGAACTTTCGCACCCTTTCTGTGCTCACGCGGCTGGCTGTCAGGTTGGCCACCGCGCCGTTTTCGAATTCCACGCGGGCGTTGGCGATGTCCACCTTGTCGGAAAGCACGGGCAGCCCCACCGCGCGCACATCGCGCCAGGGGGAATCCACCATCCAGAGAACAAGATCAAGATCGTGAATCATCAGGTCAAAAACCACGTCCACATCGAGGCTGCGAGGGCTGAAGACCCCCAAGCGATGAATTTCAAAGAACATGGGGCGCGTGGTTGCAGCCTTGGCTGCCACCACCCCGGGGCTGAATCGTTCCAGGTGGCCGACCTGAAGAATGTGCCCGCCGCTTTCGGCCAGCTCAATAAGCTCAGTAGCTTCGTCTACGGTCCGGGTGATAGGCTTTTCCAGCAGCACATCCACGCCGCGGGCGAACGCCTGGCGCGCCACGGCGGCGTGATCGGTGGTGGGGATCACCACGCTCACCGCGCGGACGGCACCCAGCGCTTCGTCCAGGCTTTGGAAAGCCCGCACGTTGAGTTCGGCGGCGATTTCCTGGGTGCGTTCCGGACGCAGGTCGTAAACACCTGCCAGTTCCGCCCCCGGGACCTGTTTCAACTCCCGCGCGTGCTTCTTGCCATGCTCGCCTACACCCAGGACGGCAACGGGAATCCTTTCGCTCAATTTTCTCCTCTAGGTGTCAGGTACCAGGTGCCAGGTGTCAGAAAAAAGCGTCCTACCGCAACCATGCGCTTGACCCAATGCACAGCACTTCTTGCAGAGAATTTGAAATGCTCTACTGGCCCTCACTGATCATCGAGCTGCACAACATCGACGTTTTTTACGACTCCCTGCACATTTTCCCACGTCACTTGCCACAAAGGATCTTCCCCGAAACCGTACGCATAAACGCCGTCTAGGTCCTGGTTCCCTGGTATCTCACCGCAACGAACCAGTGAGTTGTCCTGGACTTTGTATAAAATCGCACCGCTTGTCGCTGTCTTTAGCCGTTGGGCCGCAAATAGGTCCGGCAATTCTCGTTTTTGCTGCTGGATTGCCAATGCGGAATCTAGAACGAACTGGTAGCAGAATCTTGCATCTCTCCTTGTTAGCGGGCGTCGCATACCACCTTTGTGTACCACATAGAACTCACCGCCGCCAGTCTGGGAGACATACGGCGCAAACTGCGCAAACTTGCTATATTTTTGCAGGTCTATCTTCCAGATAACCATTTCCAAAAGGTCGGCTTGTGTGGAAATCCTGTCGTGGAGGTCTTCAAAGCCCTTTTCGATGGCATGGATTAGCTCTGCGGCTCCGCTCAGAGCATTGCCATAGCTGTGGTAGGGAATCTTGGGAGGCCGATGGGACGAGGAGTGGGGATCAAGGAGATGAGAAGTTTGTGCCCATGGTGAGCGGGGGTATTTCTGATTGAGCACCACGTGTAAAGCCATGGTAATTTCAGCCAAGGCATCGTCATAGTTGTGGGCGGCGATTAGCTCGTCGGCTTTGCCCAAGTGCTCACGAACACTGGCATCGTCCACCAAAACAGCTAAGCTCTGCTCCGCGAAGTCCACTCCCAAAAATTCTCGGCTTACCTCTACAAAAAAGGGCCAGATCACAGCAGCAACCTCGCGTAGCTCAGAAAGATTGGGGCATATTGCCTTGTGCTTGAACCCAACACGCATATGGTTCAACTGTGCGAATCGGTCTTTGTAAGGAGGCTCTTTCCCAGTCTTGTTCTTCGCTTCTTCCCAAAACCTCATAAACTCGAATTTGCTAGACACATTGAGGCTGTCCAGGACAACAAGCTGGAATATTTCAACCGAATCATGGACGCGCAGCAGAGCTTCCGCAGCAATTATTGGACTCGTGGAGTGCAACTGGTCGGCGGCATTGTGGTACAGGTACTTCGCGTACGTAAGCCGCTTCAGCGATGTAGCATCTAAGTTCAAACTCGCACCTTAGAGGTGTTGGGCGTCCGTGGAAATATCTCCGACCACGCGTCCTGACACCTGGCACCTGCCTTCACATTCCCACGATAGCGATTCCCGCCTCGTCGGCGTCCGCGATCAGGTTTTTCCGGTCGAAGAGCAGGGTCCTTCCCGCATCCACCGCGAGCACGGTGGCTTTCGACTGTTGCATCACCTGGATGGTCTTTCTCCCCACCACCGGAACGTCGAAGCGCATATCCTGATCGGGCTTACTTACTTTGACGACCACCAGCCGCCGTCCGTTACTCAGGCTGGCGGCACGCTGGATGGCGGCGTCGGTCCCTTCCATCGCTTCCACGGCCACGCAGGCGCGGTCCGCCACCACGATGGTCTGGCCAAGGTCCAATCCCGCAATCTTTTTGGCGATTTCACGGCCATAGTCGATATCCGCCGCCTCGTCCGCGTCGGGACCGCGCCGCGTGAG
Source organism: Terriglobia bacterium (assembly GCA_049522495.1). GTDB lineage: Bacteria > Acidobacteriota > Terriglobia > UBA7540 > UBA7540 > Bog-366. The sequence goes on along the minus strand of JBEKNU010000174.1, from coordinate 6,847 downwards.
CGTGCCGGCTTCCGGCAGCAGCGGCTTCAGAAAGAGCGTGGAATCCACCACGCGCATGCCGCGCCCTTCGATCATGCGCACGAAGGCGCCAATCAGCACGTCGGTGTTCTTCCGCGAAAGCCCTTGCAACATGCGGCTCATGACGCCATCCGGCTTGATGGCGCTGAACAATTGTGCATGTTTCACTTGCCCCGCCAACACCACTTTGCTGACTTTTTCCGCCACCAGCAGGTCAAGACACTTGGCCACTTCCCCCAAGCTTAGCCAGTGGATTTCCCGCGTCTTCTCGGCCAACTCCGGCGCGGCCTCTTCTTTGATCGCCACCACCAGCGGCTCCAGCCCCTGGTCGCGGGCAGCGTCCAAGACGAGAAAAGGAAAACGCCCATTGCCGGCAATGATGGCGTAGCGATCGGGGGAAATAGAGGATTGATTCATTGGGTCATCGGTTCATCGGGCCATTATAAAGATCGGTTCATTGATTCATCGGGTCATTTAAAGACGGTTTTTAATCCTCGGGCTGTTGTTCGTCGCAGGCAAATCTCGCTGATCGGAAAACTGAAACCACTGACCGCGGGCCACGGACAGCTTTTCAATGATTCAATGACCCGATGGCCAGATGGCCCGATGATTTCACTTCGCCACGCCCCGCTCGGAGGTGCGGATGAACTCCACCAAAGCCTTGACGTGCGGAGACTGGAATCCCTTGGCTTCAATCGCCTCCAGTGCCTGCGTAGTATTCAGTTTGGAGCGCGTAAGCAAGCGGAAGGCGGCATCCAGATCCTTGATGTCGTCGGCGGAAAGCCCCCGGCGATCGAGGCCCAGCTTGTTGGCGCCATACACCCCCAGCGGCCGCGGAGCCGTGGTCTTGGAATAGGGAAGGATGTCCTGGTTCACGGCGCTGAAAGCCCCCAGGAAACTGTAAGCGCCGATGCGGGAGAACTGATGAATGCCGCAGAAAGGGCCCACGGTGGCGTGGTCCTGAATCTCGATGTGGCCGGCCAAAGACGCGCCGTTGGCCATGATGACGTAGTTCCCCACCTTACAGTCATGGGCAATGTGGACGTAGGCCATCAGCAGGTTGTGGCTGCCGATGCGCGTCACCCCCTCGCCTTCCGCCGTCCCGCGATGTATGGTCACGAATTCCCGAATGGAATTGCCATCGCCGATTTCGACGGCGGTGGGTTCGCCGTGGTATTTCAAATCCTGGGGCGCGAGCCCGATCGAAGCAAAGGGAAAGATCCGGTTGTTCTTGCCGATCCGGGTGTGGCCGTCGATGACCACGTGGGACATCACTTCCGTGCCCTCACCGAGTTCGACGTTTTCGCCGATGAGCGAGTAGGGACCCACCGTCACGTTGCCGGCGAGGTGCGCGTGGGGATGAATGATGGCCGTGGGATGAACGTTCATGCCTTTGATTGACCTGGGCGATCGGCGATCGCGAACAGCTCCAAAGCTTCCGCCGCCAGCTTGCCCTCCACCAGCGCGCGCGCCGACACTTTGCCGAAATTACTGCGGCGCTGCACCAATTCTATCTCCATGCGCAACTGGTCGCCCGGCACCACCGGGCGGCGGAACTTGGCGTTCTCGACACCGGTAAAGTAGATGAGCTTCTTACATTTATCCTCGTCGAGCATCTCGCGGTAAAGCATGACGCCGGCCACCTGCGCCATGGCTTCCAGAATGAGCACTCCTGGCATCACCGGCGCGCCCGGGAAATGGCCCTGAAAGAACTCTTCGTTGATGGTGACGTTCTTCAGTCCGACGATACGGTTGGGCGGGTCGATTTCCACAATCCGGTCCACGAGCAGGAACGGATAGCGGTGGGGAAGGAACTTCATGATCTCCATGACATTGTAGACGACGCGGTTCTCCGAGACGGTTGTCGGGTCAGCCATTCATCACCATCCAATTCGGGCGTTGCGCGGCAGGACTGATTGGGATCCACGCTTCCAAGGTCCACAGCTATGTCGCAGGAAGAACCACCGGGACCGGCAGCCATTATAATCGAAAGCCCTCAGGCTTCCTATTTGTAAAAGACAAGTACTAGGCACTACTCGGCGATAGGGGTTTGCGGCTTGGGGGGCGCACTACGAGCGGAGCCGCTATTGGTTTGCACGATGGGTTATGGCAGGGGTTTTATGGTGGGGGACAAAACGTCGACACTTCGCTTTATATTCGCTTTTTCGTTTACTGGCTTATTTTCAATATGTTATCAGCTTTGGCGAGAGAAAACCCCTATTTACCATCCTTTGTTTTCAATAAGTTCTCAGCTTTGGCATCCTGCTGACATGCTGTCCATTCTCGGCCCGCCGTCAAGGTCCTTTTTCCGGGCCGCAATCTCGAGGGCGCCGCCGCGCTGACCACGCTTGCCCCATCCGGCGATCCCTCACCATTTTAAGCTAGCACACGGGAGGCCGTTTGTCAAGCGAAAAATAGCCCAGAGGCTACAAAAAAAGCAGAACAAAATGTCAGATCTTTTCGCTGCCGGGGGGGAACCGCACATCTGTTCACCCGGGGCTTGTTATCGCCGGAAATTGCGCCAAGCGTCCTGGAGCGCGGCAGCAGCAGCTACCGCCCTTATACTTTCCGAGCGCGCCAGAAGGGACCAGCAGGCAAAGCCGGGCGGCATATCGACGGTCTGGCGACACGTTGCGATACCGATGGGCCGTCGCCCCCCCACATACTTTAGCGTTTAGCCTGCCCGGATTATTTCCGCGCGTTGAACCGCAATCAATCTAGAGTAAGCCGACGGACGCCAGACATGCCTAAGAAAGGCCATGGCAGGAAGAGTCGAGGCCGAGCCAGCGTTGCGTGCCGAACCAGGACGTCGGGCTTTCCGGTACATGGAGGAGGCCGTGGCCCTTGGGGCACATGAGGCCCGTACCGTTCAACCCCAGGAAACACCTTGAGCGGGCGCCCAGCGAGACAGGGTGAGTCAGTAGATGGAGGCAAACCGGGCACCGCCCGCGCTGATCGTTCAATGCCCATCGGAGGGCAACGGTGTAACCCCCTAACATGCCATAAAACATCAGAAAAACCGCCGGAGGGAACGTCACGACGTTGTAAGATAGAATAAACACCCCGCAACACACTATCAGCATGATTAACGCGAGTTTGCCGGAGAGAAAGATCCCCCGCCGAAGCCTGCCTCTCCAAGCGTGCAATCCGCTACGCGCCGGAAACTCGCCAAGCGATAGGGATGTGATCGCCAGCAAGACCGGACAGGGACAAATGAGGACGCATGGGAAAGCGATGAGTAATTGATGATAGAGGTCGGCTGACGAAAGCGAATCCCCATTCCCTAACCACAGAAGAAACGCGATGACGATGCTGAAGGCTGCCAGAGCAGCCAGAAAAGCCATGCACTGCCTCGGAGATTCCAAGTGGAGTGTCACTCGTTCCTCCGAGCGGGATGTATTTCGCCTAAGCCACAGTGCGTCTTTGAACGATCCGAGACAGAAGGCGGTGATACACCACCGGCCGCCCAACCTCGGGTCAAGCTCACGGCTACATTCTTGGGAGGCGTACCAAAGCTCCGATCTCCATTCGGCAAGCCATTCCGCGCGTCTCTCCCCGGGCACCAGTAACGCGGCAGCCCAGAGGATCGCAAAGTGCGCGGAGCTCGAAGGGACAATCCCGGCACTTCTCATGCCGTTTCAACCTCCTCCGCCGGAGCGAGTTTTGCCAGGAGCGGATACCGCCGGCGGGAGGCCTCGAGGGTAGTCCTGCCCAAACCCGTAAGCTTGTAATATTTTCGTGGCGGTCTCCCCTCGGCGTCCGCAATGGACTGCTTTTCCCACTGGGAAAGAATCAAGCGGTCCCGCTCCAAGCGCCGCATCGCGGGGTAAACCGTCCCACTGGGGAGGCCGGTTACTTCCATCACGCTGAAACCATAGATGTGGCCGGCGCTGAGGGCCTGAAGGATCATCGCCGCCGTGTGGGAAAGTTTGACCTCGCCTGCCATGGGGGGATTGTACCTAAGTAGAATGCTACTTGACAAGCAGACCACTAAGGAGCATACTACATAGGTGCTTGAGGTCAAACCCTATGCTTGAGCTGCGCAACGTCTGCAAACGATTCCCCGCTGTCACCGCTGTAGACAACGTCAGCTTTTCGGCCCGGGCGGGCGAAATCACTGGGTATCTCGGACCGAACGGTTCCGGCAAGTCCACCACCCTTAAGATGATTACCGGGCTCATTGGGATGACGAGTGGAGAAATCCTCTTTGACGGCACCCACATCCATCGTGACCTCCTGAACTATAAGCGGCGCTTTGGGTACGTCCCGGAAGAGCCTCATCTGTATTCGCATCTGACCGGCCTGGAATATCTGGTCATGGTGGGTCAATTACGCTGCCTGGGCGGCAAGCGTACGGCCGAGCGGATCGACGGCCTGCTCCAGTTGCTCGGGCTCCACGGCAGCCGCCACTCGCCCCTTTCAGCTTATTCGAAGGGCATGCGCCAGAAAGTGCTGCTATCGGCCGCGCTGCTGCACAATCCCGATCTGATCCTCCTGGACGAACCGTTTTCCGGTCTCGACGTGGCCTCGGCGCTCGTCATCCGAAATCTACTGAAGGAAATGGCGAGGCGCGGCAAGGTGGTGTTGCTCAGCTCTCACGAACTCGAGACGGTGGAACGCGTCTGCACGCACGTTGTCATTTTGCATCGTGCCAAGGTCGTAGCGGACGATTCCATCGAGCGTCTGAGGACGCTGATGGCACTGCCCACGCTGGAAGAGATTTTTTCTCAACTCGCTGTTGAGCAGGATCCGGTCAGCATCTCGCGCGAGATCGTGGACCTGATTGTGGCCTAAGGTGTCCCCGTGGTCAAAACGCAATTCCGCATCCTTTACCGCCAATTTCTCTTCCGCATCGTTGATCTCGAACTCCTTTCCACGCAGGGGGAAACCAGCAAGCTGCTGGGGCAGTTTGCCTCGCTTCTCGTCTTTCTCGGTATGATCTCTTCACTTTCCCTCTGGGTCCTCACGGGCGACGACATGCCTGCCCGGGCACGCTTGATTGCCTCTTGGGGCATAGAACACTTCCTGATTGCGACAACGATGCTGATCGTAGGCCTGTTCGCGGTGCTGAGCTGGGATTCGATGTTGCCGGACCAGCGCGACGTCCTGGTGCTGGCACCTTTGCCTGTGCGGGCGAGCACCATGTTCCTCGCCAAAGTGGCCGGGATCGCCACAGGGCTCGCCGTCACTGTGGTTGTCTTCAATGTGTTGCCGGCGTTCCCCGCACCCTTGGCATTTGCGGCCCCAAATTCCGGCCTGATCGGTCTGCCCCGGTCGTTTGCTGCTTATTGGATCACCATGTTCGCTGCTGGAGCATTCATCTTCTGTTGCGTATTAGGGGTGCAAGGACTGGCCGCCCAGGTGCTGCCAAGAGGGCAGTTCCTGCGCGTGTCGTCGTTCTTACAAATAACGGCCTTCTGCCTCTTCGTATGCGTGTACTTCCTTCAGCCGTCGCTGACCTCACCGGAAGCGCTCACCGCCGCACACAATCAACGTTGGCTCGCGTGTTTGCCGTCCTATTGGTTCCTGGGCCTCTTCCAACAACTGAACGGTTCCATGCAACCGGCTCTTGCCCCCTTGGCCATGCGCGCCTGGGAGGGGTTATGCATTGCCGGAAGTGCAACCGCTCTTGTGTACTCCCTTTCCTATTTTCGAACGCTCGGCCGGATCGCGGAGGAGCCTGATATCGTCCCCCGTTTCCGTCGCTTGAGATGGTTGCCGCGACTTGGCGGTTCGCTGGAAACAGCGATTGGACAGTTCAGCATTCGCACCTTGCTCCGCAGCCGGAAGCATCGCCTCATTCTCGCCTTCTACCTGGGCATAGGGCTCGCCTTCACGATCCTCTTCGTAGGACTGCTTGTGAACCTACAACAGCGAGGGGTGGCATCCGCGAACAACCTGTGGCGTCATCCGAATGCGGAAATGTTAGTTTCGAGTGTGGTGATGATGTTTTTCGGGGTGCTCGGTACCCGGGTTGGGTTCGCCATGCCGCTGGATCTCACGGCTAATTGGATTTTCCGCGTCACTCCGGTTGGCGGGGTGACGGAATGTTTGCCGGCTAACCGGCGCGCCCTGCTCGTGCTCTCCGTGGTACCGATCTGGACGGTATGGGCCGTGGTTTTGCTTTGGCTGTGGCCGTGGTGGCCGGCGGCGGGTCACCTTGCGGTCCTCGCCATTCTCGGGATCGTGGCCGCTGAGGTCGCGCTCGCGGGCTTTCGCAAGATTCCCTTTACTTGTTCCTATTTGCCGGGGAAGTCGAACCTCCACCTCACTTTCTGGCTTTGCGTTCTGGCCTTTGGCCTTCTCGTCGACGAAGGGGCAGTACTTGAGTTACGAACGCTCTGGAACCCAGCGACCTATGCAACGATGATCGCGATTCTCCTGGTTGCCGTGGCGCTCGCCAGATGGCGAACAGCGGTACAGACGAAGTCGGAGGCACTGGAGTTTGAGGATGCGCCGACTCCAGCGGTCATGGTTTTGGGCCTGCACCAAGATTGATTGCTTCCGCTCTTATCTACACTCGATGTTAGCCGCCAAGAGTTTGGTAATCGACGCTCCCACCGCCAGACCGGGCACTCTGACGTTAAACGGCCTGTCGCAGATGTGGTCAGCTTGACTTCATAGCTGTGGGATGGGGCAGCCGGTGGCTTTTCATCGCCTGCGATCTCCCACAGTTGTAGCCCTGCTTGCGGCAGACGTAGCACGGGCATCCGAAGCTGTGAAAAAAAGAACAATTTCACGCAAAGGCGCAAAGAACCGCAAAGGGGAAATCCTTTGTTTGCTTGGCGACTCTTTGCGCCTTTGCGTGAGTTGTTTCGTTCTTCAGGCA
>JBEKNU010000173.1:0-15903 GCA_049522495.1 Terriglobia bacterium | reverse complement strand
GGGAAGCTTGCGAGCCTCCGCTGCCAACTGAGCGATCAGACCTCGACATTGGCCATTCTTGCAATTGCGGTGGAGCAGGCGTAGCGCGGACCCCCGTTTTTGGGGTCCGCGGTTCTTCCTTGGCAAAAACGAGAATCTCAAGGAGGGACGCCTGCTTTCGGGTTCTGGAGCGCGAGTCTTAGTAAGAACCGCAGACCTCAAAAGCGGAGGTCTGCGCTACGTTCACTTTGCAATTGCGGTGGAACATGCATAGGCCAACTCAGGCGAGAAAGAATAAGAACCCAGGCAGCCGGCAGGGGATCCAACGATTCGTAACCGTTCAGGCCGGCCTGGCGGCGAACCTCTCCGGAACGCCCCAAGCGCCGTCTGCGAGTTCGCGCTCGCGGGTTGATCTGGCGGGATCGTGGGAGCGGCACGTCCACGGGAAGCTTCTGGATGTCATCCCCGTGCCTTCTTCGCAGCGGCCCCTAGGTTTTTATCATCTCCGGCGCGAGTTCCTTTTGCCGGCACTTTTGGCCCGCGAGCGGGCCATCGTGCATTTCGATGCCATCACCTATCACGGGAGGCTCTTCGTCAACGGAGCCGAGCTCGGAACCATGGGCCCTTACGTTCCCTACGAGTTCGATATCACCGCGCAGGCCAAGGAAGGCAAGAACCAGATCGACGTGGCCATTGCCGACTTAACCCCGGACCCGACAGGGGCGGGCAAGGACGAGATCGCGCTGGGCGTGAATCCGGGCTGGGAGGCATACGGGGGAATCATTCGCGATGTTTACGTGGAGATCCGGCCCGCGGCGTTCATCGACAGAGTAAGGTTGAAGTACCAATTGCCCAGCGGCTTTTCCGTTGCCGCCTGCCAAGCGCGCGTGTTCATCTCGTCGTCCGTGACAGTGGCCGGGCATCTAGAGGTTGCGCTATGGAAGGGCATGTCGGAATTGGCGCGCACCGAGAAAGCGGCTCAGATTCCTGCGGGCGCGACCGAGGCCGAGTTGGGCTTCGAGGTTGTGGCGCCGGATTTGTGGTCGCCCGAGGAGCCGAACCTGTATGAGCTGCGCGCCAGGCTGCGAACGGAGCAAGGAGAAGACTTCTGGAGTTGCCGCACGGGCTTCCGCGACGTAGCGATTCGCGGCAACCAATTCGAGCTGAACGGCCAGCGGCTGGTGCTGAACGGCGTGTGCCGGCACGACATGTGGAAAGACCAGGGGTTCACGCTGACGCGGGCGCAGATGGCGCAGGACATGCGCATGATCAAGGCTCTGGGTGCGAACTTCGTGCGCCTGGTCCATTACCCGCACCACCGCCACATCGTGGAGTTGGCCGACGAACTGGGGTTGCTGGTGACGGAGGAGCCGGGTTATTGGAACATGGACTTCCGCACGATGCCGCGGACGATGATCGACCTGGGGTACCGGATCATGGAGGGAACGATCCGCCGGGATGGGAATTCGCCTTCGGTGTTTGCGTGGCTGCTAGGGAACGAATGCACGCTGACGGTGGATTACCTGAAAGAAGGAAAGGAACATTGCCGAAAACTCGACTCTATTGCCCGGCCGGTCTCTTTCGCCAACTCGATGGGTCCCAAAGAAGCCAAGCCGATCTTTGAGCAAGCCGGCATGGACTTCTTCGACGCGCACGTTTATCCCCCCGATCCTGGGGAGTACGCAAGCACAGCGCAATACTACGGAGATTCTCGACCCCTCACATTTACCGAATGGGGATGGGAGTCGGTCGGGGATAAAGATATTTTTCCCGAGACCCATAGCGAGTTGATCCTCAATCTTGTCAAAACGGGCAAGCTGGCGGGGCACTCCTTCTGGTCCTGGCAAGATATGCGCCAGTACAGCCGCATTGACTGGCCGACGGCCGACGGGATTTTGATGTCCGGCGTGGTGAACGAGGCCCGCGAGGTCCGGCCGGACTGGTCCATGGAACTCTCGGCGCTATTTCAAGGCCGCGCCGGAGAAGCAACCCCCAGCGAGGCTCGCCCCATTCTGGTACCCCTCAAGTGGGCTCCGACTCAGCCGGGAAGCAACTTTTCCATTGTGGATTTGCAGGCCTTGGTCGAGAGTGCCGAAGGCGCAAAAGCCTGGGCGGCACTCGAAGCCAAGCTCGCAGAGTATTGGCCCAAGGCGGTGATGGCGGAGGACCAGTGGAAGAGAAACGGGGGAAGGTTCCTGTTGTGGCAAGAATCAGACTTGCTCATCGCGGGGGTTCCCTTCCGCATACCCGTTGTCGGAGGATACGTGCGACCCCTGGTGTTGACGCCAGATACGCCCGTGACGGTTCCAATCGATGGCGAGTGCAAACGGCTGCACATCCTTGGACAGGTGACGTTCACCGCGGGTTATCCTGTGCTCGGGAAGCGAGGCGAGACGGTCGCAACCTATCATCTCAGGTATAGCGGGGGCAAGGAGCAACATATTCCGGTGCGGAATGGGATCGAAGTCGCGCAGGCCAATTTGATCTACGCCGCGACGCGGATCGAACCGATCGCGACACAAGCCCAGCCCGCGTTAAAGTATGTAAAGGACATTGTGCGGGAACAGTACCAAGTGCTGCTCTGGACCGTCTCACTGACACAAGGACAAGTTGAGACCCTAGGATGCGAGATGCGGGAAGGGGCGCCCCCACTCGCAATTTTCGCGATAACCGCCGAGAGCTAGCACCATTGTAGGACTACCCATTCAGGATATTAATCCCCCACATATTCATTCTCGATGAGGATGGCAAAGAGGATGATCCTGCTAGTACTTTCGTACTCCCACGTAAGCAAGAAAAGGTAAGCCTTTCATTAGAATTTCCAGTACCTCCGTACTCTTGTGAATAGTGAGAAACCCCTCATAATTCATAGTGCGGAGAATGAACATCCGCGAAAGAGGCAAGATTGAGGAAGGCATAGTATGCAGGAACGCACATTCAGGCATCATAACCCGGCACAGACTTTTAGCCCGAGTGTGAATGATTTTCATTGGGATATTGATGCGGTTAGCACTTGTGCGAATGAGGAAAACCTTATACGTTGTCGTTGCCAAGGGAGGGTAGTTCCTCGTGCCCGGGTTCTAGTAAGGGAGCCAGGAAGTCATTGCGCCAAAAGGAAGACGGCTCCCGCGCCTTCAGAACATAAAGTCATAAAGACGCAGAAGGTGTCTCTCTGTCCGTCTGAAAATCATAAGCGAGTCGCTCCATATTGCGACGGGGTTGTGGCCGACGCCAGTAGTCAGGCCTCACGTTGCGAGTTTGGGGAGCCCTCGACCATGAGGGTGGCATTTGCGGCGAACGTTTTTATGGCCGCTCCTGCCGAAACGTCATCGTCAAGGTTGGGGAGCAATTTCCTGAGGTACATGATCCTGGTCCGGAATATCAAGCACCACTTACAGTGGGTTGTCACCCTCAGCTTGAGTGGCCTGGTGATGCTCCTGGCGCCGGTGGGTTCCTATGCGCAGACAACGTTGGGAACGCAGACTTTGTCTCTCACTCTGCATGCGGCGGGACTCCTTTATACTGTTCCCGCTTCGGTGACTCTCACCCACGTGGGGACCACCTTTACCACGTTCACAGGATCTGTCACTCTCGATTACCGGGCACGGACCACCACTTCCACGGGCAGCGGAACGATTACCGCCAAGGCGACTACGGATTTCCCTTGCGCGTCCGGCGGGCCGTGCATCGCTACCCCGCCGAGTGCGGGTGATGCTCTGACCTATACCTGTAGCGGGGCGACGTTAGGTGCGAGTTGCTCCGGTACCCAGACGGTGAGCACCACGGCGGCCACGAATGTCGTCACCATCCCGGCCGGGGCCTGCACGGGCGCGGGCAGCCCTTGTGGCAATGCCGCCACGAACACAGTAAGCGTCAACTTCAAACTGACCGACGACCCCAAGTACAAGACCGGGGGGCCTTACTCGGCAACTTTAACGTGGACAATTAGTGCAGCTTAGAAGACATGAAATGGAGACCAAACATGAAGAAGACTTTATATCTCGCAGTCGTTGCGCTCCTGCTGACGGCGCCCATCGCCAGAGCGCAGTTGGGCACGACCACGGGTACGACCACCGTTAACGTTACGGTGGCTGCCGAGGCGGCTTTGAGCGTTGGAGCTACCACCAACCTCGCGTCGGTTGGAACCAACTTCAGCAGCTATACGGGCACGACCAGCTTGACGTACTTCATCCGGACGACGCTGGCCGGGGGGAGTGGCTTCATCAAGTTGGAAGTCACCACAGACTTCGCCCCAGCGGGCGGCCCCTCGGTGGGCACGCCGCCCACGGCCGGCGACGCGCTCAATTACACGTGCACCGTCGCCAACCCAGGGAATAACGGCGCCGCCATTCCTTGCGGCAGCCCCACGACCTCTTCCACAACCGCACAAACCAGTGTGGCTACTTTTGGGACCGACAATCGTTCCCTCATCGGGGGGAACAGCGCGTCGGTGGCCTGGACCTTAACCAACGACCCCAAGTACAAGACCGGGGCGTATTCAGCAGTTGTAACTTTTACCATCAGTGCAAGTTAAGAGCTCGAAATCAGCGCAAGCTGAAAAATTCAAAGTATGAGGAGACAGTACCATGAAAAAAATCCTAGTTTTGACAGCAGGCCTGCTGCTCGCAGCGTCCACGGCGTTCGCGCAGTTGGGCACCACTACCGTGACTTCCAATCTCAAAGTGGTGGTAGGTCCGGAGGCGGCATTGACGATCCAGACCGCTGAAGCGGACTTCACTTCGCCCACTAACTTTTCGAACTATGTTTCTACGAATCCAACCAACTTCACCTACTTCGTCCGTACGACTGAGGGATCAGGAACCGGCGCCGTGACATTTCGCGTTACCACCGACTTCAGCGGCGGCACGGGCCCTTCAGTGCAACACCCACCCACGGCCGGCGACGCGTTGACATACACGTGCGGTGCCCCGACGGCCCCCGCTGCAGGGTCAGCGACGCAATGCAGTGGCTCGCAGACCGTGGCATGGGCCACGGACATGCCGGTCTTGAGCTTTGGCTTTGGAACTCATTCCCACAAAGCAGGGGACGGTGCTTCGATTGCAAGCTGGACGCTAAGCAACGACCCTCTATACCAGGTAGGTTCGTACACTGCCACGGTGACTCTCACCATCAGCGCTACATAACCGGGAACGAGCTGAGGAAAGGAAACCGGGATGCGTAGATTCATGATGTTGCTAGCGGGTCTAACCATTTTCCTCGCGGGGTTGGCGTGGGCGCAAAAACCGACAAGCCCACGCCGGCCTACCCCGGTTATGCGAACACAGCCCGTGCTGAGAGACGCGGTTCCCATGACGGTTGGCACCTATAGTGTGGCGCCGGCCACCATCACCTTCACCTCGTCCACGCCCGACAACACACAGACGAACGCCACGACCAAGGTCAGTCTCAGAACCACGGCGCTCGGTGGGGGCACCACCTGGCGTGTCTGGGCGAAGGCGGGCGCCGCGAATTTTACAGGCTGCAACACCCCCCCCATGAGCTCCGTGACGATGACCTGCGGAACAGCCACCGCCATCACCTGCATCGCGGGCACACTCGCGATGAGCAACACCGGCAATGGTACGGAGGTGGCAACCGGGACGGGAAATAAGACGGCAAGTTTTTACATAACTTATACGTTCCAGGACGCCTGGAACTACAGCGTAGGTACAGGATGCACACTAAACATGAGTTATATCTATACGCAACCGTAATCATTCTCCTGGCCCTCTTGACGCTCGGGACCGCGGTCCCGGCGAAGGCGCAATTGGGCTTGGGGATGGTGCCCATGCGGGTGGAGATCCACCTGACGCCCGGGCAACAGTATTCGGGAGCGTTGAAACTGAGCAATCAATCGAACGCCAAGACGCGCGTTCGAGGTGAGGTTTTGGATTTCAATATCGACGAGAAGACCACACCGCAGTTTGAACGCGACCTCCCACAGGAGTCTGCCTACTCCTGCAAGAAATGGCTGAGCCTGAATCCGATGGAGATGGAGCTGGATAGCAGCGGGTTCGTAAACGCGCGCTACACGCTGCGGGCGCCGACGGACATTGCCGAAGGCAGCTACAACTGTGCCGCCGGCTTTGTGACGCTCCCCGCCGCCGGAGAGGCGGGCACCGGCATCGGCATGCGCATGGCGGTCCGCATCGTCGCCGCGCTTTACGTCGTGGTCGGCTCGCCTCCCATTCGCGGGGGGTTGAAGGAATTCAAGCTCGAGGCCCTCCCCCCGTCCAAGGACTCCAAAGTGGGCGGGTGGCAGGCCGTGGTGGTGCTGGAGAACCAGGGAAAGATGTACTTCCGGCCGACCGGCAAACTCGAGGTGGTGGACGCCAAGGGCCAGGTTGTGGAAACGGAGGACTTCACGTCTCTACCCGTCCTCCGTGAACGCAGCCAGCGCTTTGTCTTCCCGCTTAAGGTACACCTTGAACCGGGGAACTATAAGCTTCGCGCGCATGTTGATATCGGTACGGGCGAAATTCAGCAAGGTTCCGCTGACGTGACAGTGGATCAGCCGGAGCCGACGCCCGTGGCACATTGAGAACAGGAGTCGGGAGTGAGAAGTGGGGAATCAGAATGAAGACCAAGAACGAGTCCGGCTCCTCTCCTTTCACTCCTGCCTGTGAGTTTCCTTCCATGAGTTCCTCCCTCGGCTTTGTAGTGGCGGTCTCCGACCGCCGTTGTCGATCGAAGATCGACGCTACAGACTTGCCCACTACTCTCCGCTTTCTGGCTTTTGCCCTTCTGTTATCTCTATCTATTTTATGGTGCTTCTCCACTAAAGCCTTTGCTCAGAGCGCGGGGCAAGCCGAGGTTGCCCTCCAGGGCTACTATCTCGGCGGGAACGGACAGCCGCTCATCGATACCTCCGGGATGGCGTTAAACTTCAAGGAATTCATTCCCGGGGTCGGCTTATTGGACGGAAACCTGGAAGGTTACGGCGGCAGCGGTTTCCACTCGGGGACGAACTTTGTGAGCCTCGAGCAAGCACCCCTCTGGGGCTGGAAATGGGACTTTACGGGCGGCGACTTCCAGTTCCACTACAACATGGTGGACAACCCCTTCCTGAATATCTATACCCCCGACATGTCCGGGCGCGGGGCGAGAATCGTCGTTCGACGCAAGAACCGCACCTATCAGTTCTTCGTGGGCGAAGAAACTCTGCTCGGGGGGCCTCGCGTCCCTTACCGCATATCGTTGCCGCAGCTCATGATGGGCGCCTCCCTGTGGCAGAAGGTGGGGGATCATTGGGAATTCGGGGTACGCTACACGTATCTGGGGACGGACTCCAGCGTCCTGACCACCGATTCAGCCTACTTCTTCCCGGGCCACAACTATCAACGTTGGAATGGCGTGACGTTTCAGTCCAATTACCACTTCACGAAAAATTTTAAGTTCTACACGGAAGCAACCGGCAGCACAGCTTCCAGCTTCACCCCCGCACCGGCGCGTCAGGAGCCGTTTTCGCTGCTGTTGGGCCCGGCCTGGGATACGGACAAATTCAGTATCCGCGCCAATTACGCCCTGCAAAGCACCACCTATCTCCCCATGCTGGGTACGTTCGTGGGTGATCGCAAGGGGCCCTACGCTGAGGGGCATTACCGGCCAGTCAAATGGGTGGATCTCTACGCGTCTGCCAACGAGTACTCGAACAACCTCGAAAACAATCCCCAACTGCCTACTTACCACAGCTCGGGGGAAACCTCCGGAGCCTCAGTCCTGCTGCCCTGGAAGTTCAGCGCCAATGTCTCGCTTTCCACCCTCCACCTCACGGTGCATGATCCTGCCGTGCTCGGCGAGTCCATCTCCAACAACCGCGAGTTAAACCTCAGCCTCACCCGCCCCCTGCACCGCCACAGCTTGCGGCTCACCTACATTGACATGGACCTGAATTCGAACACCGCGCCGCTGGTGCAGCGATTCACGGAATTCGAAGACACCTTCACTTGGAAGCGGCTGGTTATGGGCGGGGCCGTCCGCGAACAGAACTCGAAATCGACGGCAAACACCAATACCCTCTTTTACCGCGGCTCACTCTCCACCAATTTCAAGCGCGTCTCTGCCTATGGTTACTTCGAGAAAGGCAACGACCTGGTGAATAAAAGCGTTTTCAGCACCAACGCCTATTCCAGCAGTATGGCCGGGGTGAGCACTCCCCTCCGGGGCGGCTGGACGCTGCATCTTGAGGCCTTCCGCAACAACCTCCTCACGAGTCTAAATCCCGAGAACATATTCCTCTTCGGCAACACCGGCCTGGGGCTGAACTCGGAACTCGCCACGATGAATCAGTGGAACGTTTTTGTCCGCATCAGCAAGCAATTCCACTGGGGGAGAGGATTCCCGGAGGGGGGCAATATCGAGGATTATACCGCGGTGCATGCTCCTCTGACCGGAAGCGTCCGGGGGTTGGTGCTGGAGAAGTCGATTTCAGGGTCGCGGCCTGCGCCCAACGTCGCGGTCAGCCTCGATCACTATCGCAGCGTGGTCACGGATCCCAACGGCTATTATGATTTCGGGAGTGTTCCCGAGGGACCTCACGAGGTGGGCCTCGACATGGAGCAGCTCCCCACCGATTACGAGCCGGGCACAGCCACCCAAGGGCACGTGAGCGTCGAACCGAAAGCCATTGCCCGGGCTGACTTCAATGTGGTCCGCCTGGCCATGTTCTCAGGAAAGATTGCGGCCCCGCCCGGCGCCCAGGTCGAGAGCATCGTCATCCGCCTGACCGGCACGGATCGCTATACCACCCCCTACCAGGATGGGAGCTTCTACTTCTACAACCTGCGTGAGGGCGACTACGACGTGGTGGTTGATTCGCAGACTCTTCCCGAGGGTTACCTGTTGACTTCGCCGGCAAGCGCCCGCGTGTCACCCCGGAGCTTCACGGCGCCACCCCAAGTTGGGTTCGAACTGAAAACCAAGCCCGAGCCCGTGAAGCCGGTGCGGGAGATCTTGCAGCAGAACATTCACGTTGGCGGGCAAGGCGGGACAGGCCAACAAGGTGGATCCGGAAAAGGTGGCAAGGAAGGCGCAGGGAAAAGCGGCACAGGGAGCGGTACTCGCGGGGGCTCCACCAAGGGGAGCAGCGGCGGGGTTGGTCATGGTGGCCGTAGCGCCGGCAGTGGGGCGGGGCGCGGCAGCACTGGGCGTACCACTTAGTCTCTCGCCGGGAGGTCACAACGGCCCGACCGCCGCGGGGCTTTCGAGGGATCCCTTCAGCAAGAATATGAAATTTACGGATTAGACCAGGTTGTTGTACCCGCCCGAATCGTCATCGCCCATCCGTCCGGCACGTCAACCCAACCACCACTCGGCGCAATCTGGGGCCTCGAACCGCGCACCGCGGCGCCGGTTCCAGTCCCCAAGATCCCCACCGGCCGGGAATTAGTAAGCACGCCGTCGGAGGACATCAGGCATACCTGCCCTGCGCTGGGGCCGCGAGCGCTACTCATAGGCATCAACGTGTTGAGAGGGATGGTGTAACTCCCGGAGGCGATGATGACCTGCGATTCCGGGATGGGTGAAGTGCAGGAATTTGCCGCCCAGAGACGAGCCGTCGCACTGCGGGCAAGGCGCACCTTCAGCGCCACGCTGCCGTTCTGAACCTGGAGGAGTTCCTCCGGACGCACCTGCACGATCAGGGAAGCGGTTGCCGTCCGAATCTGCGCATAAAGCTGAGGTACGCCCGTCAGCAAAACAAGCACACTGATAAACGCGGCCATCCTCCCACGCCCGCGCGCGGGGCGGAGTGGGATGGTCATCGGCCTTGCTGTCAAAGGCTTGGCGCTGGATCGAATGGACTGCATGGGAATTCCCATTTTGGGCTCCCGAGTACCGGATGGGAGACTCAGGGCTTGCATTCTTGAGGCTCCACGCAAGGATCAAACCACCCTCGGCGGCAGCGTGTCTGGTCAAAAGCGCTCACCAAGGTGAAAATACTCACCTGAGGCTCCACACCGGGTATTCCCGGCAGGACCGGATGCCTCAAACTGAATTCATCGGCAAAGTTGATTTTGGCTTAAGTTCGGAACTTGCCCCGTTGCCTGAGAAGCTGTCAGGGGCCCTTTGATCGGCAGCTTTCGAAAATATCTGATGCCTGATTCGGACAAAACGTTCACATCACCGTTAATATTTTTCCCGCGCGGTCAACAGGCTGGTGATGAGACCCCAAATCTGATCGGATTGTCCTGACCTTACACGCGGCCTCCCGATTCTCTTCATTAGACCAACTGAAAGACCTCGAGGGAACACCTGCAGAAAGGCGGGGGCGGTGCTATCAACCTAACCTATGCTATCGTATATTGCGCACTTGACAATTGACTGGAGACGAGATAGATTACCCATCCGAACATTTTCTAATTTTAACTAGGAGGTTAAACCATGGCTGTCGGTTGGCCGTTGACCTATCTTCCAGAGATCCCTGCGGCGGTAGCTCCCGCCGCGGTATGCAAGAACTGCAAGTGCCCCTACGTGGAGGATGAGTACGAGTTGCCCCTTTGCTGGGACTGTCGCCGATGGGCTTCCCTGCGCCCTCTCCCTCAGGAGATCAAACTGATCTGTGTGTTGGTACTTATGGCGCTCCTTTACGCAGGGTATTACTATCCCGACACCCTTGGGGCGTCGATCGCCTACCAGGAAGGTCAACGTGCCGAAAGAGCCAAAGACTTCACCCGCGCCGTCAAGGAGTACCAAACCGTGACGGCAATCTACCCTGAATCGCCCGTGGCCGTGGCGCGCTTGGGGCTCGCTTACTATCACGGCGGCCATGTCCTGGAAGCGGTCTGGGTGCTGGGGTACGTCTGGAGGAGCGGAACTCCCAAGGAAGTTGCCATGCAGGTGAATGCCGTGTTCCGGGAGGTGAAAAAACGAGCCCGAGTCAAATGAAGATCCTGGCGATCCCCAGCCAAGTCGTAGCGCTGTTGACTTTCCCGGGCGTGGTGCTGCACCAAGTGGTCGAGCAGCTCTTCTGCCGCTGGAGGCGAGTCGCCGTGGGGGATGTGTGTTACATCCGCTTCGGGACGCCGCCAGGCTTCGTGCTCCACGAGCCCCCGGCCAACCTGCGTCAAGCCCTCTTAATTGGCCTCGGCCCCTTCTTTGTGAATTCCCTTTTGGCAGTTCTTATAGCCTTCCCCTTCGTCGTCCCGGCGTTGGAATTCCGGGTGTCAGCTACCCAGGGCTATATTCTGGCTTGGCTGAGTGTATCGATTGCCATGCACTCGTTTCCCAGCGCCAAGGAAACCGGGACCCTCTGGCGTGCCGTGAGGAGCCCCGGAACTTCCACCCTGACTCGCCTGTTGGCCACGCCTCTGGTGGGATTTATGTACGTCGGGGCGCTCGGCCGCTGGATCTTCCTGGACCTCCTCTACGGCTTGGGGCTGCTGGTTCTGGCTCCGGCCCTGCTCCTTTACGTACTCCCCTGAAATTCAAGCAAACCCCTTGGCCGCCTGCGCACGCACGCTTCCGCACGCGTGCGGCAGAGCCGCAAAAGAAATCCAAACGGCGAATGACCAAGGGGGATAGTGAAAAGCCGCAGCTACCCGAAAGAAGGCAACCCGATCGCAACCTCGTACGGATCGAGCATAACCACCCCATCGCCCGGAGTCCCACGCCGGGTGCGTCGCTACTCGAGGCGTGCGCTGATGTACCCTTGCAGGTCTCTTTCGTCGCGGTCGTTGAGGTTCAGGAAGTGAATTCCAATTCCGCTCGGCGGGATCTCGCGAACCACCTGGGCGCGCGTTTTTATGATAGGGGAGACGTTGGGAAGATGGAATTCCACATCTAACTCCTGGCCGAGGGCCAGCCCTCCCGAGGGACTCAACATCATCCCGCCCTCACTGATGTTCACGCTGCCGAAGCGAAAACGCTTCACAGAATCGCTTCCCCAAGTGCAATCGACCACCGTGCGGTAGGAGAGTCGCGCGTACCGCTGCCTTTCTCTCAGCATGGGTCCGCGGGTTGCGCCCAGCAGCTTGTAAACCCGCTCGCGGGTGAAGGGTTTGCCCAGAAAAAAATTGGCGCCCGCTTCAAAGCCCTTGCGCATGGTTTCGGCATCGTCCATTCCGGTGAGCATCACGATCGGGACGCGGCGGTTCAGTTTCGAAAGGCGCGCGTGCTCCGTAAGGAGGAAGCCATCCACATGGGGCATGAGCACATCCACGAAGAGTCCATCAACTTTCTCCTCTTTCAACCGCTCTAACGCCTCGCGGCTATCCACGATATCGATAACCTGGATTCCATGGGATTCCAATTGCGTCTTCAGCAGATTCAGGACGGCGGGTTCATCATCCACAGCCATAACGCGGAGTTTCACGTTTTCCCTTCCCCTTGGAATCGGCGCTTCACTGTGGGGAAAAAGCTCTCAATCTCAGTGCTGTCGATTCAATCGGTATTTCGAGCTGGACGCGTTCCTTCATCCGGCTGGAACTGCCCTGCCAGGCGGTCTGTCCACTTCTGCAACCCCTGCATTCAAAGTGCGAATCTCTCTTGGTGCGCGTCGGCGTTCTGACCGATTATGAACTGCCTCGGTGCGGATTTTCGCCCAAGTTCCCTCCGGAATCGTAAGGAACGCGGTGACGACTTGAGGATCGAATTGCCTCCCCGACACTCGCATGATTTCGTCGCGGGCAACGGAATAGGGCCGTCCACGCCGGTAAGGCCGGTCGGACATCATAGCATCGAGGGTATCGGCGATGGCGAAGATTCTTGCTCCCAAGGGGATTTCTTCCCCTGCCAGGCCTTGGGGATACCCCGTGCCGTCGAAGCACTCCTGGTGGGTAAGAACGATTTGGGCGGCAGAGGAAAGAAAGGCCACCTGGTTCATTAAATCGTACCCGATCCGCACGTGGGTCTGCATGATGGCCGTTTCCTCCGGCGTCAGCTTTCCCGGTTTAAGGAGAATCGAATCCGGAATCCCTATCTTGCCGATGTCATGCAGATAGGCGCCCCTTTCCAACTCTTGGAGCTGATCGCTGGTGAATTTGAGCCCCTTGGCCATCTCCAAGGAATAGAGGGTGACCCGCCGGGAGTGCCCGGCCGTGTCATTATCGCGAAGGTCCAGGGCCGCAGCCAAAGCTTCCAGCGTTTCATCGTAAGTTACTTCAATTCTCCGCAATGCGGCCGAAAGCTGCTTTGTCCGCTGGTCGACCATTTGCTCCAGACGTTGGTGGTACTCCTCCAGCTCCGCTTCCATGCGTTTTGTTTCCACCGCCCGCCGGAGACTTACTATTACGGCTTCCAAATGGAAGGGCTTAAGAAGGTAATCTGCGGCGCCTTGCTTCATGGCAGAGACTCCCACCGCGGCGTCGCTCACGCCGGTTGCCATCAGGAAAGCCGTGCGCGGGGCAAGGCGGCGCACTGCCGCCAACAGTGCCAATCCGGAAATCCCCGGCATGTCCAAATCGGAAATGATCGCGTCAAAGGCTTCTTTCGAGAGGAGCTGGAGAGCCTCTTCCCCGCTGGAACAGGATTGGGAGATATAGCCAGAGGACTTTAGCTTGGTGGTCAAAAGTCCACATATTGTTGGGTCGTCATCTACCACTAAGACACGAGATTGGGGTGCTGGGTTCATGGTCAACTCACCTTTTAGCTCCCGTCACAACCCCTCAGTATGATTCGCAGTTATTAAACACTTGATATAAGCGTAGCACAGGGAAAACGCTTAACGCAAGTCAACTTTAGGATGAATAGTCATAGAAACTCGCTCTCACTTTCGACCCAGCACTTCCCAGATCTTCTTGCGTGACGCCACCTGCGAAAAGGGTTTCTGAATAAACGGCATGTCCTGGCCAAGAACCCCGTTTAATAACAATGGTTTAGGGTAAAACCCTTAGACCACAATTCCACCATGACCATGCCCCTCGGACCCCGCCGAACGCAGCGCTTCCGCCGTCGGTGTGAGGGCAGGCGGGCGCCGTGCCCGCCGTATGGTCGCGGCATTGATCGCGGGGGGGATACTCACCTCGGAGGGGTCCGCGCGCGCGGTTGCGTCCGGCCTTCCCGGCCGCCCTTACCTCGCGCTGGATGCCGGGATTGTTTCCCGAAAAGCACATCCGGAGGCATTACCGCTGAATCCTTCCGGAGCCGCTGCCTCTTACCAGCGCCATGACTTCTTCCCGACTAACTTGGTTGAAGTCACCGTGGATGGAGTGTTTCAAACATGAGGCCGCAGCCGCGAACTCCACGGTATCCTGACAGCTCATGCCGGAGAGCAGTCCGTAAATCAACCCACCGGAGAAAGCGTCGCCCCCGCCCACGCGGTCCACGACCCAGATCCGATACTGGCGGCTCATGTAGCACTGTTGCCCATCGGACAGAAGGCAGGACCATCCATTCTCCGAGGCGGAAATGCTGGCGCGCAGCGTCGTGGCAACATACTTGAAGGCAAAGCGCCGATGCAGTTCCGCCGCCACGTCTTTGTACCGTTCGGCATCAAGCTCGCCCTTCGCCACATCCACTCCTTGGGCAGCTACGTCCAGAACGATGGTGGAATCCTCCTCGTTGCCAATCAGCACGTCCACGTGCTGCATCAGGCCCGTCATGACCCGACGCGCTTTTTCGGGGGTCCACAGCTTGCGGCGGTAGTTCAAGTCGCAGCTCACCGTCAGCCCGCAACGCTTCGCCGCGGCGCAGGCTTCCTGGGTTGTTGCGGCCATGCTGTCGCCGAGCGCCGGCGCCGTGCCGGACCAGTGAAACCAATGCTTACCGCTAAAGACCCTCTCCCAATCGATCATGCCGGGCTTTAGCTCGGTGATCGAACTGTGGGCACGGTCGTAGATGACCTTGGAGGGCCGCTGCGCCGCGCCGGTTTCCAGGTAAAAGGTCCCGAGCCGCTCGCCGCCCCGCAAGACAAAGTCTGTATTCACTCCAAACTGGCGAAGGTAGTTGACGCACGCCTGCCCGATCTCCGTGTCCGGCACGAGGGAGACGACGTAAGCGTCCATTCCGAAATTGGCCAGCGACACGGCGGCGTTGGCCTCCGCTCCCGTATAGCCCACCAGGAACTCGCGGGCTTGCACCAGGCGCTCGTAGCGCGGGGTGGCCAAGCGCATCAACAACTCGCCGAAAAATACCGCCTTCTTCCCTTCCGCCATGGCCCCCCCTCCTATTTTCCCCGTGCGCCCTTCACGAGCGCCACAAAATCCCGGGCGTTTTGGGTGATCGTGGCGTAATCGCGTGCCGCAATCAGCTCCTTACCTGCCAGTTCGCCACCGACGCCAATGGCGCAGGCCCCGGCTTTGATGAATTTTGGAGCGGTCTCGCGATTGACTGCGCCGGTGGGCATGATCTCGATTTGCGGGAACGGGCCTTTCAGATCCTTGAAGAACTGTGGCCCGCCCACGCCGGCCGGGAAGATCTTCACCACGTCCGCCCCGGCCTCCCAGGCGTTAAGCACTTCGGCCGGCGTCATGGCGCCCGGCATGACCGCAATGCCGTAACGCTTGCACACGGCGACGACCTCCGGACGGAACACGGGGGAGACGATGTAGCCGGCTCCCGCCAGAATCGCCAGGCGCGTGGTCTCGCCGTCCAGCACCGTGCCCGCCCCGATACACACCCCCAGGTCCTTAAGCGTGGCCACGGCCTTCTCGATCACCCCCAGCGCGCCGGGGACGGTCATGGTGATCTCGATATGGATCACGCCGCCGGCGTGCAGCGCACGGCCCACCTCAATGAGGTCGGAGGGATTGTCGGCGCGAATCACCGCAACTACCCCGATATCTTTCAGGCTCTTCATCACCTCTTGCTTGCTCGGCATGGACCGGTCTCCTTCCGCTCTCCGCCCGCGAAGCGGGCGGCATCATGGCACTCTTGTCCAAAACGGGTGTTTGAAGAAAGTCAACAGTTGCCCTCCTGCGGTAGCGGTTTCAGAATGATGTTGCTGACACATCTCTGATCGCCACCGAGGAGGGCACCACCATGGTACAA
>JBEKNU010000172.1:0-15912 GCA_049522495.1 Terriglobia bacterium | reverse complement strand
TGAACTTTCGACTTTTGACTGTCGACTTTGGACTGTTCTTATGGCAGAAACTACTCTTCCCACAGACATTCGCCTCGACATCGTGACTCCTGACCGCTTGGTGGCGCATGATGCGGTAACCGCCGTGACGATTCCCGGGAAGAACGGCTATTTGGGAATCCTGCCCGGGCACGCCCCTCTGCTGACGGAGATCGCTCCCGGCGAGCTGGAGTATACATCCAGCGGCGCAAAACACGCCATGGCGGTGAACTGGGGATTCGCGGAGGTTCTGCCCGATCGCGTCATCGTGCTGGCGCAGTCGTGCGAACGCGCCGAGGAGATCAATGTGGAGCGGGCGGAGAAAGCTAAAGCCCGCGCAGAGGAACGCTTGAAGCGATTCAATGACCCCCAGGTGGACATGGAGCGCGCACGCGAATCCCTGCGCCGCGCCATGGCCCGATTGGAAACCGCACAAAGGTTCCGAGGGTGATCGTACCTTCCCACCTCCCCATAAGACGCTGTTGGGCACGTTCATGGGTTGACCAGGTGCAACCCACGGCCCCGGCGTGAGCCCTTGCCCGGCCGGGCGTGCCAGACCATTCTTTTACTTCGGTAGAGGGCGAACGGGTTTGGAGCCTCACAGCGGAGGCGATGCGATGCGAAACGAAGCCATCGAGGTTGTGGAGGGCGACATCACGCTGCTAAAGGTAGACGCCATCGTGAACGCGGCCAATAACTCGTTGCGGGGCGGGGGGGGCGTGGATGGGGCGATTCATCGTGCGGCGGGGCCGGAACTACTGGCGGAATGCCGCACGTTGCACGGCTGCCCCACCGGTGAGGCGAAGATTACCCATGGCTATCGCCTCCCGGCGCGGTGGGTTATCCACACCGTAGGGCCAATTTGGGGCGGCGGCCATGAATCCGAGGATGAACTGCTGGCCAATTGTTACCGGCGATCCCTGGAGCTCGCCGTCCAGAACGGTGTGCGCAGCGTGGCCTTTCCCGCCATCAGCACCGGCGTCTATGGATTTCCCTTGGAACGCGCCACGCGCATTGCCGTCCGGGAAGTGCTCGCCTTTATGGAAAATAACCCTTCCCTCGAAAAGGTCCTCTTCGTTTGCTTTGATTCCCGCACGCGCAACTGTTATCAATTGGTGCTGACGGAAAGCTCGTAGGGGGCGCCACGCCGCGGCCTTGGCTTGACTTCCGGATACCCTTCAGATAGTTTTGCTCGGAGGAACTTCGGCGGGTCCATTCTATGAAAAAAACATGGGGGCGATGGGTATGGCTGGCCGTCGGGGCCATCGTCATTGTCCTGATCTTCTACAACCTGAGCCGGAGTCCCGAGTGGCGCGATTTCCGCTGGCATCGCCTTTGGGGTTCGATCGTAGGGGCGCGCCCCGCCTACTTGCTGCTTTCAGTGCTCCTCGTTTACAGCACATACGTGGTAAGGGCGATTCGTTGGCGGTTCTTTATGGCCCCCATCAAGGCTGCTTCCTTGTGGGTTTTGTTTGTTGGGCAGGTCCTGGGATTCAGCTCCATTTTCCTCGTGGGGCGTCCCGGCGAACTCGTTCGTCCCGCCTACATCGCCAAAAAGGAAAACGTTCCCATGACCGCCATGATCGCGGTGTGGTTACTCGAGCGTGTGCTCGACACTATCGCCATGGTCGTGCTCTTCGCCGCCGCCATTTACTTCGAACCGGTGAACCCGGACACGCCCAAAGGAGTCTCCGTCCTGCACGCGATGCACGAGGGCGGGCACGTGCTCTTCGGATTCACCGCCCTTCTGATTCTGCTTTTGGTGCTTTTCCGCCTGAAGGCGGCAGGCATGACCGCCGCCGCATTGAAACTGTTTAGCTTTCTTCCCGAACGCCCCCTGCGCTCTTTCGCCCACTTCCTGCGCTCCTTCGGAGAGGGGCTGAGCGTGATTCGCGACTGGAAGGGTCTGGCCGGCAGCGTGGTGACGACCTCCGTCCTGTGGGTGATTAATACTACCATTTTCTGGCTGGTCTATAAGAGTGTGCGGCACCACCATGGGAACCTGCCCTGGCTGGCCGCCGCTTTGACGCTTTTCTGCGCGGCCCTGGGCTTGATCGTGCAATTTCCGGGAATTGGCGGTGGCTACCAAGTCGGCGTGATTCTGTCCTTGACCGAAATTTTCAACGTTCCGGCCGAGCCCGCCACGGGGGCGAGCATTCTGCTTTGGATTGTGATGTCAGTCCCCTGCCTGATTCTGGGGCTGATCTTGCTGATTCATGAGGGCTTGTCGATCCGCAAGCTGGAAGCCATTACCGAAGAGGAAGAGCAAGCCGTGACTTTGGAGAAAACCTGACGAATAGAGGGCGGGAGCCGTAATTTCCGGCGGGGCTGAAGACCGGCCCTTCCGGAAGCCCCCCAAAAGCGTCCAATTTCCCGAGGTGAACCACCAACGTGAGATGTCCATTCTGCGGGCACGTCGAAGACAAAGTAGTGGATTCCCGCGAGGCGAAGATCGGCGACACCATTCGCCGTCGTCGCCAATGCGCGAAATGCCGCCGACGCTTCACCACCTACGAACGCATCGACGAAATTCCTTACATGGTCATCAAGAAGGATGGCCGGCGCGAGAAGTTCGACCGGCAGAAAGTGCTGGCGGGCTTGCTGAAGGCTTGCGAGAAGCGCCCCGTACCCATGGGCAAGCTGGAAACACTGGTTAACGAGATCGAATCGCACGTGGCGGAATCGCCCGACCGCGAGCGCCCCGTGGCGGAACTCGGCGAACTGGTCATGACCCGGCTGAAGAAGCTCGATAAAGTTGCTTACGTGCGTTTTGCCTCGGTCTACCAGGATTTCAAGGACGTCCGCGAATTCATGGACGAGTTGAAGGACTTGCTCAAAGCGAAGGGAAAGTGATGCTGGGGCCGGCTGAAGGGCAAAGGTCAGGTGAAGGTTAAGGGTTGAAGGATAAAGGGTAAAAGGTGATCTAAGCGGGACTTTCTTTATCCTTTACCCTTTATCCTTCACTCTTCGCAATACGACCAGTCCATTGCCCCCAGCCCCTAGCCACTATCGTAGATGAACGCGCCGAAGGTCTTGAAGGTCTCGAATCCCAGCCGCTCGTAGAGCCGCACGGCCCCGGCGTTGGCATCGGTCACGGTCAGGGTGACCTGCTCAAAACCCTCCTGCGCGAGGTCCTGAAACGCCGCCTCCATCAGTGCGGTGCCTACGCCCAACCCTTGAAATGATGGACTCACCCCCACCTGCGGAATATGCGCGGTGCCGGCGCGCACGCCTGTCACGGTAAGGATTCCCGCCAACTGTTGCGTGGGGCGATGCACCGCCAGGCGCGACACCCGCGTCAGGAAATCGCCGCACCCCTGATTGTGGAAGATGTTTTCAACCAGCCGGGTTGTCCCCATGACCGAGGTGTATTGATCGTTGATGATCGCGTCCACGTGCTGGCGGTAAGCTTGGTAAAGCAACTCCGCCGCGTCGTCATGGAAGCGCTTGTCCCAAGGAATCAGTTCGATGCTCTCCCGCAACCAGGCTTTCTCCGCCGTGGGCTCGGAACCCGGGTCCGCTCCTGCCCGCCGCCGGAGGCCTTCCAGGGAAAGTCCCATGAAGCGGCGCAGAAAGCTCTGGAACCGGCGGGGCAGGAAGCACGACTCCAGGTCCTCGCGCTCGTAGTGCGCAAGCTGCGCTTCAATGCGCCGCAAACCCGGCGTTCCCAGCAGCGTCTCCAGCGCGTGTTCCAGCAGTTCACGCTCCTGGGCCAGGCCCGCCACTTCCGGGTACACAAACAGGTCGCCGATAATCCCTTTCTCTCCATCGTAGAAAAAGAAACAGTAGCCGTGAATCTTACCTTCGCCCACCAGAGCGTAACCGGAAAGCCGCTTCTCGTGCAGGCAGGCGTTGATGACGCGGGTCGAGGCGGCGAAGTCCCAACGCATCTTCTCGTTCCAGGCGCGCGCTTCCGCTTCCAGAAGGTTTGAGAATTCCTTGGGCTCAAACCGGCGAATGTCGATGATCTCGAATCCCAAGCGGGGGTCCTTTCCTGCATGGCGCTTTCAGGGCGCGTTGAAACCCGCCCTCTCAAGATGCCAGAAAGGCGAGCCATCCGATGCTGATGGGCAACACCAGCGCCAGTATAACCCAAATTTCCAGCGATACTTTGCACGGATTGGCCGAGTCCCAAGAGAGCATTGTGGATAAAGGGCTAATCCCCAAGGATAAGCG
Source organism: Terriglobia bacterium (assembly GCA_049522495.1). GTDB lineage: Bacteria > Acidobacteriota > Terriglobia > UBA7540 > UBA7540 > Bog-366. Next base: position 11,718 of record JBEKNU010000172.1, on the reverse strand, counting down.
TAAATAGCCAATCACCCACAAATCCCTGCTTTAGGAGCAAAAAGTTACGGGCTGGCGATACAGAGCAGCAACCGGAGATAAGAAATTGACCAGATGTCCGAATCTGATGGGCAAGTCCCCAGCCCCGGAGCATGACGCAACTGATCGGAGCGAAATCATAGGTCAAGACTTGAAGATGGGGGAAATGCTGCGGGCACCTAGCAGAATAATTCGGTCATAAAGTCGCATTTTGCCCCGGCGCATAACTTTTCTGTGACTTCGCCCCGCAAATTGCATTCATCTTCTTGAGGTGAGTGAAATGCCTGCGCAGGCGCATTTGCGCTGGCCGACCTTTTGCGGTCGGGCGGGCTTTCCATCCTCGCGAAGAAGGGCGGCGCGTCCAGCGCCGAGGGAAAATGAGGTGAGCCATGATTGAAGGTAAACTGTGTTTGACCACCGTGGAAGGCATGGGCCGCCAATTTGTAGCCCAGTCGGGCACCGGCCACGCATTCGTGATGGACGACGCGGACGGCCACAGCGGGCCCAAGCCGATCGAGTTGGCGCTGCTGGCGCTGGGCGGCTGCACGGCTTTTGATGTCATCAATATTTTGCGCAAGAAGCGGCAGAAGGTGACCGGTTACGAAATCGAATTGCGCGCCGACCAGAACCCCGAGCCCCCCGCTTTCTTCACGCGCGTGGAGATCAAGCACCGGCTGCGCGGCGCGATCGATCCGGAGGCGGTGAAGGCCGCCATTCACCTCTCGGAAACCAAGTATTGCTCGGTGGGCGCCATGATCTCCAAAACCGCCAAAATCGAGACCACGTTTGAAATCCTCCCGGAAGCAACCCCGGAACCGCTCTCCAACGCCGCCTGAGGGCGCGCGAGGCTGAGCCACCAAAGAAAACCATAAGCGTGTAGCGCGGACCCCCGTTCTTGGGGTCCGCGGCTTTTCATGCGAAGAACCACCGATCTCGGCCAGGGGAGCTGCGCTCGGTTTTGGTAGAGCGGACCTAAGGAAGAACCGCAGACCTCAACAGCGGAGGTGCGCTACATTTGCTCCTAACAAATCGATGGCAATCCTACGGGCAGAAAGCTGACCGGGGCGAGTATTCTGGCTCCCATTAGTGTACGGCACCATGAGGTCCTGCGTGCTATAGTTTGTGTAGGAAGTAGCGGTGGTTCAGGGACCGCCTGCACACTCCAGGAGCCAAGAAGATGAATGCAACGCACCCTTATGCGCAATTGGAGAAGATACTCAATCAGGAGGATTGTTAATGAGCACAGACTTTTTCAATATCTCGGCCATTTTCAAGACCAACACCGATCTCTTCAAGAAGACTATCCGCGAGGTTCCCCCGGAGCGGTGGTTCGTTAGTCCCGGAAATGACTCGAACCACCTCATGTGGATTGCGGGGCACGTGGTCGTTCATCGGGCCAAGGTCCTCAGACTTCTTGGGCAGGAATGGTCTGCTCCCTGGGAAGGGCTCTTCGCGCGGGGCACAAAGTCAGCGGTTCCCGGGCAATACCCGGAAGTGGCGGAAATCGTCCGTGCCTGGGATGAAGTGTCCGGCAAGCTGTCATCGTCTTTGGCCGGCGCGCCCGAAGAGATGCTGGCACAACCGGTCTCCAACGGAATCACCTTGGATGGGAAGATCAGTGGAAAAATCGCGTTCCTTTCACTTCACGAAAGTTACCATGTGGGTCAAATGGCTTACTTGCGGAAGTGGCTCGGACACGGGCAGACCGTTGGGTAGAGGGCATCGGTTCAGCAGTCAATACCCCGCGCAGCTCTCAAGAAAATGATACTCGCCGTCGAGGACGCCTGACGCCTTTCCGGCTTCCGCGGCGGCCGGGTTGCTGATGAATGCCCGCGCCTTCTTGGCGTCGGTCACCTCGAATAAGAAAAACACGTTGTTGGGCTCCTCCAACCCACGCCAGAGGCTCTTCAGATGGAGCCCGGCATCGCGGTGCGCTTGGGCGTGAGAAGCGAATACGCCCTTCCACTTGGAAAAATCGGAAACACGGTTCCGGCATAGCATGAAGATCATTGTGAATCACCCTCTTTGTCTAACTCCTGGTTTAGGCTGACCTCGATGAAATCGGCCCCTGGCAGCCTAACGCAATTACGAAGGGAAGACGGTAAATGGCGACCGAACCAGCGCGGGCTTGCGCCTTTAAGGTGGGACAAGGGTGGCCAGGGGTGGCAGCGGCGGGGAAATTTATCCCGATCAGATCGGGACCCCGCCATTTTCGAGGCGGCCTCACGCCGCCTGTGGCGAGGTAAACTCGCCGCTACACCTCCGCGCGGCTCGTCGTCTGGCCCCGTGTACGGGGCGGCTTTCGCATGGCCATCCAACGCGGGTGCTCTGACCGGTGGCGCCGTTTTCGGAGTGCGGGAGCTCGCTCCCGCTTTTTGCAGCCGGTGACTCGTCACCGGTGCCAAGGTTCGCCGCGACGAGTCGCGGCGAGCAAAAGCGGCGATCCGTCAACTGACGGACCGCACTCCGAAAGACAGACCTTGCGCCCGCATCCCCCAAGCGGGCATTTCCCGACGCAGTGCAAAGGGGGAGGGCTAAGTGCGCCCACCTCAGCGTCACCTGCTACCTGCTTAGGTCATTCGGCCTCGGCAGCGAGCTTCAAAAACCCGAACACTCTATCCAAAACTCGGTTATGAGCTAGGTCGAATGGATTGTCACTAGCTCAGGGCAGAGTTACACTACCGACAGACCTAGGGGTCAAAGGGTGATCCATGCAAATAGATCCAGAAGTTGCAGCTCAAAAGTTGAGCGCGCTGTTGGACAAGGTACCGAAACTCGTCGGTCGGACCGCGAGTGCCCCGGAGTTCAGGGCTTGGGAAAGCGAGGTCAAGATTGTCCTGAAGAACCTCTACGGAGGAGAATCCGAAGAATATTCTCGATTTGGAAGCATATGGTTCATTCCTGGAGTGTATTACGCAGGGCAACCAAAAACTGACCTAGTGAATGCACTTAATCGGGGGCTCGAAGAAGCCCGCCTTTTTTTGAATTCGCGGAAAGAGGAGTGGGACGACAGGGCACGGCCGGGGACAGGTAAATCTCCGGCGAGAGGTGGAGAAATGGCAAGAAATCGCACGGATGTATTCGTAGTCCACGGCCACAATCACGACCTAAAAGAAACCGTAGCTCGGTTTTTGGTGAAACTTGGATTAAATCCCATCATTCTGCATGAGCAGCCAGATCGGGGAAGCACAATAATCGAAAAATTCGAACGGCACGCAAATGTTTCGTTCGCAATTGCAATCTTTTCCGGAGATGACATTGGCATCTCCAAGGAGGAGATCCCAAGAGACGGGCACATCGAGCCGTTGATGCGTCCCAGAGCTCGACAGAATGTGGTTTTTGAATTTGGGTATTTCATGGGCGCGCTGGGTAGGAAGAATGTGGCCGCCATAGTGGAAAGTGGTGTTGAAACCATGTCTGATTATGCTGGTGTGCTCTACATACCTTTCGATGCGGAGGATGGCTGGCGGCTTAAACTCGTCAAAGAGCTTAAGGCTGCCGGTCTTGGGGTCGATGCAAACGCGGCGTTCAAGTGATTTCGGCAAGTGGCTCCCACGCATCCATAGTGGTTAGACGTAGGCGTAGTTTGCCTTCGTCTGCGGCTTTTCGGTCTTTCGCATTGATAGACATGTGAGCGCGCTTCTTATTAAGGGCCGCGGAGGTGTGCAGAAAGCGCACAATTCCGCCTTGGAGGTCGGATATGAAGTCTGCGCCAATGCCTTGGACGGGCAGATTCTCGCATGGCCCCTGCCCTTGTCGTAGCGGCAAGCCCGCTTACAACTGTTGTTGGAGAGGCAACGGCCGATGGGAAAAGGTCTCAGTAGGAATCATCGATGTAGATACAACTGATTTCGCGCACGACCGGTGTTATCTATCACCGACCGGCAATTGCGGCACAAAGATTACCAGAGAGCATTTCATATCTCGAAACATCCTAGAACGAATTACCACATCGACCCTAAAATTCGAAAACGCATCACATTTTTTTGGCGGAAAGTCAACTGTTGAAATTGGGATCGATGCATTTTCAGCGAAAGTCCTTTGCGAGGCGCACAATTCAGCTCTTTCGACCCTAGACACCGAGGCCGGCTTGGCTTTCTCAAAGATAGAGGATCTCTATCTAGACATCAAACGCATCGGTGATGCGAAAAGAGTTTTTAAATCTTTCTATCTCGCGTCTGGCATGGATGTCGAGCGCTGGATGATTAAAGTTTATTGCGGCTTAGTCGCTGCGGGGAAGATCAGGGGAATTTGCGGAACAGTCGTACAGCGGGAGACTCTTCCTCCCTCCCTTTTCGACTCGCTGATGGGTAGGTCTACCCTGGGAAGCCCACTCGGATTGTACATGCACTCGTTCGTTGGCCAAGAGCGGACCTCTGGTGGTTTCACATTTGGCACAATCCAACTGACAGATGGTTCAGATGGCGTTGGCGGCCTGTTGTTGTCGTTAGGAATTATGAATCTAGTATTGGTCACATCATTGGGATTTGGTCAGGCCTTTACAGACCCAAATTGGTATCGGCACCCGACTCTGCTTTTTAACGTGAGACAGAGTGGCTGCAGGGTAGCGTATCTCCTTACGTACTGAATGTGGGAAGGACGCTCCGGCCGAACAACTCGGGCGTGACTTATGCGCATTCTTCTCGACTCTCGCGACCTCATTAACCTTGCTGAGCACGACCGCCCCATAACGACTCAGCAATTCGATGCCTACCTCCGTGCCCGCGATTATGAAACCGTTCTCAGTTTTACAAACGTGCGGGAGCTCGCCAGCCCTCTTGCTTCTGGTGTAGAGTTCATGGAGGTGCGGCCCCATCTCCTGTCACTTGAACGATTGCCGAACACTTACTTGAAAGAAACGACAATTGTTGCAATCGAGATTCAGGCCGCTGTTGAAGCGTTTAACAGCGGAACTGAGTATCGAGGTTGTTCACCGTATGTTACACGCTGGGATCGAACGTTGGTGATGCTTCCAGGCCAAGAGCGCTCAGCAACGGACAATTGGGTCAATCTCCGTCTCGATGAGATAGTTTTTTACATCAATCATGCCAGCCCACATGTATTCGCCCCACCGGCTCAGCATCTCGCAACCCTGCAAGCGGTTTTTCAAAACGATCGCGCCGCTCTGCGCGCCGGGCGCGCACCCGCGCGGCAGCACTTCGTCAGTTCCGTTAGGAAGCATGCCGCATCGTTCGGTGTGCCCCTGCCCAGAGGACGTGAGGACGAATTCGCGGAATGGGTGTACACGAATCCTGATCGCTGCCCCGGACTTCGCCTGAACCACGAGACATACAGGGCACTCATGGGCAATTATACGGACATCCCAGAGACAGCGGATTTCTCAGATTTGGCCCACATATCGGCGCTTCCCTATGTTGAAGTAGCGACAATGGACCGAAGAATGACGCACTACTGTGGCGTCGCGTCCCGGAAAATTGTGACCTTTGGCGGCGGAGTTAATTATGCAGACCGCCTGTGTCGAGACATCACCGACTTGATGCAGCAATACCCCTAGTCGTGTCAACAATCGCAGCCGTGTTTCGTTATGTCTGCGCCTCTTCTCTCCAGTCGCACGATCGGCCGCATCATAATGGAGGATTGGGATCAGAGGTATACTGCTTGAATCATGCTAAACGCCCTTCTTAAGGTTCTCGAAATTGTAATGGCAGCAACCAGAAAAACCCCGGACCAAAAGCGAGGAGAACTGGCGAAGGATCTGCGCAAGGTCTATATGGACATTGACGACATCGTCTTGCGCGGAAAAAAGCTAATTGCTTTATTTGGAAACCAAACGGTTGTGGCAAATGCTGCAATAGAACCTCTCCTCCAACAGCAGGCAGCACTATATAGTCTTAGTGCCCACCTCCGAGAGGTGGAACCAATGCTCAAAATCCACCTTCCCCTCAAAGCCTTAACTCTCCACGTTGCCTGTCAGTTCAAGGGAGAGGCGGTTTTGTTCATCCTCGATTGGCTTCTGAACAGCCCTGCTCCTCAAATAGGAGAGGAATTGCTCCTCCCGAGCGGATACTCCAAAACGACCCCCGTGGTCCGTCGGCTTCTATTAGCTCCGTATCTATCACCTGAAGAACTGGCCGTCGAAGAGTCACGGAGTGACCCCGAAAATCCTTGGGAGTTTTTCTTTGAAGAGCCCATAAACCGCTACGAGTGGTCAGATGAACAACTTCAGCATCCGACAATTCTTGTTGCCACCTCAGAAGACCTTCGCAAGGCGGAGGATACTCTGAACAGCATCGCCGCCGTTGGCGAAGAACTCAGATTGTTCCTAGTGGAAAAGTTTAAACTCGAAGACCTCCTGTAGAGACAGTTATCGCGGGGGGCAGGCTGGCACATGGCGATCTCAGCCCTATGATTTCGCCATGCACGGCCATGCACGGGACAGACGGGACGTTTCACTATTTTCCAGCGACCGGATTAGTCCGCGCCGGCTTGCGAACTTCTTCAAACTGGTTGATGCGAACCACCCCGTTGGGAAGGACAGCGCGGATGTCGGGACGGCCCCCCATGGCCTCAATGATCTTTACGGGACAGGGGGAACAAGGTTTCAGGTGCCGGGTGTCAGGTGTCAGAAAGGCCGGGATGCGGGACACAAAAGCAGTGGTTAGTGGCTGGTGGTTGGTGGTTAGGGAAAAGCCTAAACGAGGGCCACGGGATTCGGGGTTGGGGGCGCGGGGCGATGCGAATTCAAGGCCAGTCCTGTGCGGCGTGATAAATCCGCGAGCACGGTAGCCACAAACAGCGCCCTTCTGCGTGGGCTTACCTGATTTGCTCCTCAGTGTTCACAGCAACTGATCCGGAAGCGGCCGGGAGGCGCGTTCATCGAACTGGATGTCCGCTCCTCCGCGATTGCATTCCGCGCCCGTTTGGGGTAGGGTAGCGATATGGCCGACCTAAAGCTGGAAGTCCCGGTCACCGAGGAAGTCGAAGTCGATGCCAAGACCTTGGCAGCGATCGACCGCGGCATCGCTGACGCCGACGCGGGCCGGGCCGTACCTCTCGAAGAAGTTCGGAAGCTCATTCCCCAGTGGATTTCCAAATCCGAATCACGGAAGCCGCGTTAGCAGACTTTGAGGAAATTCTCGCCTACTCTTGGGTGAACTTTCCCGCCCGCGCCGAGCGGTTCGGCAACACCATACTCAATCATATTGAGCTTCTCATAAGCTTCCCTTACATCGGTAGCCTGGTTAAAGGCCGTCCGGGGGTGCGCCAGTTGGTGCATACCCCGATTCTGATCTATTACCGCGTGAACGAATTCCCAAGCTTTGTGGAAATTCTCCACCTACAGCATGGCTCTCGCGAACTTGCAGATTATTGAATCCTGCAAAAATAAGAACTGATGTTTGGCCCAAGAAAGGCGCCGGTGGCGCAGACCTGGGGTATGATGTCCGCGTCCCAAGCCTCGCGTTGGGACTTCTCGCGCCCAAGTGCGCACGGGAAGCGATGTGAAGAACAGGTGCCGGGTGCCAGGTGCCAGGTGCCAGAGAGGCCGGGATACGGGACACAAAAGCAGTGGTTAGTGGCTAGTGGCTGGTGGTTAGGGAAAAGCCAAAGCGCGGGACAAGGGATACGGGACACGGGGAACAAGGTTTCAGGTGTCAGAAAAAACGGGATACGGGGCACGGGACACGGAGAACAAGGTTCCAGGGGCCAAGTGTCAGGACTGTCAACGTTTTTTGACCGCGGTCTTTTCCCCGGCTGTCTTTAGCGGATTACTCCGGCAGGAACTCGTTTTTGCCACTGCACGGGCTCGACGCGCGGCACCATGAAATACCAGATCAGAGCGCCGGCGAGCGAAACGGCGCCCGCCAGGACGAATGCCAGCCGCAAGGAGCCTCGGGTGTGGAGGATGATTCCGGCCACGGAAGGCGCGATGATTCCGGCCAGATTGGCGACGCCGTTCTGAATGCTGGTCCAGCGTCCGGCCATGCTGGGCCCGGCCAGGGTTTGGCCGATGGCCCAGTGGTTGGCAGCGAATACTCCATGACCCAGGCTGGCCGCCATCACCAGAACCACGGAACCGGTCAGATTATCAATGAAAGCGAAAGCGCCCAGGCTGGATGCCACCAGGAGGCCGCCCACGGCGATGCTTCTCCGCACCTGAGTCGGTGACAGGCCGCGACCGATGAGGTGATCCGCAATCCACCCCGCCGTGAGCGTGGCGCAGGCGATGCCCAGAAACACGGCGGAAGTAAGGCGCGTCATCGCTCCGAGTGAGAGGTTTCGTTCCCGGACGAAGTAGATGGGAAGCCAGGTGAGCAGGAAATAGTAGTAGTAATTCCCGCAGAACTGCCCCAGGAACGTGCCCCAGGCCGATCGGACCCGCAGCAACTCGGAAAGGGGCGGCAGCGGCTCGGCCGTACCGGAAATTTCCCGGCGGGAATGGGGCATCAGCTTGATCCACGGTAATAGCCACACCATTGCCACCGCGCCCAAGACAATAAACATCATGCGCCAGCCAAAGTGGATGAGGAGAAAGCCCCCGACAAACGTCCCGAAGGCAGGACCCACCTTGGTTCCCGCGTCGATCAAGGCGTTGGCCCGGCCGCGGTGATGCTCGGGGAATTCGGCGAAAATTCGCGAATAGCAGGGATAGGTGATGCACTCGCCCACGCCCAGCAGCAGCCGAATCGCGTAAAGGGCAATGAATCCCGACATGCAGCCGGTGGCGATGGTGGCAGCGCACCAACTGAAGTAGCCCCAGGCGAAAACAAGCCCTACCGGAAAGTGGTCCACCACCCAGCCGGCCACTCCAAACAGTTGCAGGAAGGCATAAGTCCAGAAAAAAGCCGAAAGCAGCGACCCGACTTGCAGCGGTGACAGCCGAAGCTGATTTTCCAGCACGGGAGCAGCAATGGAAAGATTGGCGCGGTCGATGTAATTAACGAAAATCGACGCGACCAGAAGAGCCACGATAATGCGTTCCGGCCGCGACATGGAGGGAAGGGTTCGGCGACCGGCGGGCATCAGAGGCACCTCGCGTCAGAGTTTGCGGAGACTGCGCGCCTCGCCATACCCCACAACCCGCCGCAGCCCGCCGCGTTCACCCAACAATGTGCGGCATTCTATCACGGGAAAATTGATGCCGGCGCCCCATGCCTTGCACTGCGGCCTCTCGCGGTCAAGTGTTCACGGGAAGGGATAGGTGTCAGGTATCAGGTGCCAGGTGCCAGAAAGGCCGGGGTTCGGGACACGGGACACGGGACACGAAGAACAAGGTGTCGGGTGCCGGGTGTCAGGTGTCAGAAGGGCCGGGGTTCGGGACACGGGACACGGCGATTGATGATTGTCGATTGCCGCTGCGGGCGAATACGTATATGGCGAGGTATGCGTCACGCCCATGTTCAGTCCTTCGCCACCGCCAGTCGCATCCGTGCCCGCCGTACCGCTTCGTGCAGCTTACGCTCCAATCTCCGCATAGGCATCTCTTAGCCCCAGGAAATCAAGGATGTAGGGATCACGGAAAACCAGATCGGGCGTAACCCTGTCTTCCTCGCGTAAGTGATCCAGTTCCTGGCGGATCAGTTTGTCGGGCTTCCGGGAAAGCGCGGTGCGTTCATAGAGCAAGGAGCCGATCTTCTTTTCCAGCATGCGCGTGCTCCACCGCTCGACGCGGCACATCTCGGCGTAGAAGTCGCGTTTCAGCGGATCATCGATCGGGATGAGCCGCAGGAAGTGCGTCCAGCCCAATTGTCGTAGCAGTGATACGACAATCTCCCGGTCCGGGTAAAGGACCTAAGGCTGGCGTAGACATGGGGCTTGATGTCTGCGTCCCAAGCCTCGCGTTGCGAACCCTCGCGCTCAAGTGTTCACGGCGATCGATAGGTGTCGGGTATCAGGTGCCAGAAAGGCCGGGATACGAGGTACGGGGTACGACACGGAGAACAAGGTTTCAGGGGCCAGGGGCCAGGAGTCAGAAAGGCCGGGGCACGGGAAACGGGATTCGGGGTTGGGGGCTCGGGGCGCTACGAATTCAAATGGCGAGGTAAATTTTGCCCCTATGCCGATTTCACCCTTGACGCTGACTTCGCACAATGCGAAGATTGCCCATGCGGATCGTCAGCCGGAAGGCTATTCGAGAAGCGACCGCCAAGCACAGCGAGTGGGCTGCATCCCTTCAGGCATGGTACAAAGTCACCAAGAACGCAGACTGGACGAATTTCGCCGACGTTCGGATGGCATGGAAGAATTCAGACGTGGTCGGACGCTATGTGGTTTTCGACATAAGCCACAACCGCTGCCGGTTAATCGCGACGATCAAATACTCGTGGAGAATGGTCTATATCCGACGCATTTTGAGCCATGCTGAATACGACGGGAAGGAGTGGCAACGATCATGATCGCCGTATCTGAAAAATACGCCCTGCCGGTGAGCGCGCCCATGCCGATTACGTCCCAGCGCCAGCACCAGGAGTACCTGTCCGTCCTGGATACGCTGGCCGGCAAAGATCGCCCCACGAGTGAAGAAGAGAAGTATGCGGAAGTCCTGATCACGCTAATTGAAGCTTACGAAGAAGAGCATCATTCCATTCCTGACGCTTCCGCCGTGGACGTCCTTCGAACCTTGATGGAAGCCCATGACCTCCGTCAGAAGGACCTGGTCCCAATCTTTGGATCGGAAAGTATTGTATCTGAAATCCTGCACAAGAAACGTGACCTCAACAAAGCCCACATCGAGAAATTGAGCAAACGATTCGCCGTTTCTCCCGCGGTGTTTTTCCCCGGATCTGAGTAAGTATCCTCCGGCAAAGCCGGGGGCTTTACGATGCTGGCCCCTCAAAGGGGCCGGGACGGACAAGAGACCCCTCACCCGACCTCGTCCCTCGGCCACCCTCTCCCCAAGGGAGAGGGAAAAAATCGGCGCGTGCGGGCGCGCCCAAGAATTACAGCCCTCTCCGAGGGGAGAGGGTGTCCGTCAGCCGACGGACGGGTGAGGGGTCTCTTTCAACGTTGGGTACACCCCAAAAAATACCGACTCCCGGATCCGTCAAACGATTGCTGCCTCCCCGGCAGAGCCGGGGGGTCTCCCAACGGACTAGCAGATTGCGGCGGGGAGATGTCTCGCGGGTGGCGCTGAGCGAGCCCAGCTCTACGAATCACGTCATCTCATCACACCAGAAACGCAGGGGTGCGCTCGCCCTGCGCCAGCCTCCGGCATTTCTCCCTGGATTCGGCCTTGGATTGCGCAGAGCAAAGCTCTGCGGCGTTGGATTCGCAGAGCTTTGCTCTGCGCAATCCGAACCACGGCGCGGCGGGACCGCAAGGGCAGCGGGCAGTAGGCAGAAGGCAGTGGGCACAAAAAGGCCGCGGGCGCCATCCTTGTAGCGTGGGTAGCCTGCCCCGATTCATCGGGGCAGGCTACCCACGCTACAAATCGACAAGGGTCCGATCCCGGGGACGCATCCACCAGATCCGCAAACGATCCCACTAACAGTCATGATGAGCATCGGGTATAATACTCTCCTGCCGCGGGGCCAGGAATAAGCCGGTTGGGCGTGGGGGAAAAAGGGCCGCGATGGAGCTAGTGCTTAGTTGCGGAAGTTAGCGAAATTATTTGTCGGCGGATGGAAGGGCGGGGCTTTAGCCCCGCCGCTGGAGTTTCTACATTTTTCACGCGTCGGCGGCCTGGGTGAGGGCGCGGTCGGTGAGTTGGAAGCCCAAGGATTGGGGGCTTTCGGGGTGGTC
>JBEKNU010000171.1:0-15938 GCA_049522495.1 Terriglobia bacterium | reverse complement strand
CACATAATTTGTTGCCTCCGGGCGCCGAGAGCCATGCGGATACCGATTTCATGCGTCCGCTGCCGCGTGCCATGGGAAACCACCCCGTAAATCCCCACCGCCGCCAGCACCAGAGCGATCGCGGCGAAAGCTCCGATCAATTGCAGCACAAACCGCCTTCCCGAAGCTTCGGTGGAAACCAGTTCATCCATGGTCTTGATATTGGTGACCGGCTGGTCGGGGTCGACTCGCCAAATCTCCTTCTTGACCACAGGGATTAGAGAGGAAGGTTCGGAGGCCGTCCGCAGAACCAGAGCCATTTCGTTCGAGGGCCACTGCGTGTACGGCATGAACAGTTCCGGGTAGGGCGGCGCGTCCAGCCCGAGTTGCCGGACGTCACCGACGATTCCCACGATCTCTAGCTCCTGCGGTTTGCATTGAACACTGGACTCTTTCGGGGTCGACACCTCAAAGCAGCGTGAAGCGGTTAGCGTTCTACCAATCGGATTTTCATCCGGCCAGTACTTCTGGGCCAAATTGCGATTGATAACGCCGACCATGGGCGAGCGTGCGGTGTCGGCAGTCAGAAGGTCTCTACCGTTCAGCAGCGGTATTCCCATGGTGCGGAAGTAATCGGGGCTCACGGCATGATAGTATGCCGAGCCTTGCCTCGGGTGGGGTCCCGGAATCTCGAAGCCGTTATGTGTGTCTGACCGCGTCATCGGTAAGTCCACAACCGCACCCACCGAGGCCACGGACGGCAGAGATTCGAACCGTTGCAGCACCTTTCCAAAGAAGGCCGCTTGGTTCTCCCCAGAAGCGTACTTTTCGCCCGCCAGATTAACGTCCATGGTCAGTAAGCGTTCCGTCCGGAACCCGACGTCCGTTTCCAGCAGGCGGACCAGGCTCTTCATCATCAACCCGGCTCCTGCCAGCAAGACGAAGGACAACGCAACTTCCAGCCCGATCAGAGCACCACGAATCCGGCCGGTGCGAACGCTCGCCCCGGAAATTCGCGCGGGCTTGGTGGTCCTCCAGGCAGGCAACAATCCGCACAGAGCGCAGGACAGCACGGACAGAAGCCCCGTAAAAAATAAGACCTTGGAGTTGAGCTCGAAGCCGGCATCATGAACGCGCGTGAAGAAGTCGCTGTGTTGGGGCAAGATGGATGCCACCAAGGGGAGTGTCCAATACCCTAGAGCGGCGCCCAGCGCGCCCCCCATGCCCGCCAGCAGCAGGCTTTCGGTGAGCAACTGCCGCACAATGCGTGACCGCGTCGCTCCCACCGCGCTTCGAATGGCGATTTCGCGCTCCCGCGTCGCGCCCTGGGAGAGCAGCAGATTGGCCACGTTGGTGCACGCGATGAGCAACACGAAGGTGACGGCCCCGAGCAAAACCCACGCTGTGTGGCGCGAACCCCCAACGACCGCCTCGTCAAGCGGGCTAACCACGATTCCCAGGCCGCGGTTAGTATCGGGATAGGCTTGCGCCAGGCGGGCGCAGATTCCGTTCATCTCCGCCCTGGCTTGCTGCTCGGTTGTGCCGGGGGCAAGGCGTCCGATCACCCGCAGCCAGTGGCTCCCACGCTGGGGGTTCGGAATGGCCGGCACAAAAACCTCAGGCGTGCCTTCCCACCGTAGGGGTGGAAAACTGAAATGCGGAGGTAAGACCCCGAGCACGGTGTACGCCATGCCCTCCAAATGGATCGGCTTGCCAATAATCCCGGCATCGCCACCGAACCGCCGGCGCCACAACTCGTAGGTCATCAGGGCGACGTGTGGGTCGTCATTGGGGCTAAACTCGCGGCCCAACAATGGAGGAATTCCCAACAGTGCAAAGAGCCCCGGCGTGCTATATAAGCCATCCAGACGTTCGGGCTCTGTCGTGCCGGTCAGATTGAAAGATTCAAAGCGGTACCCGGCCATGGCATCAAATGTGTGGCTCTGTTCATGCCAGTCCTGAAAATCAGGATACGACGACGCGACCATTGCGTCCTGGGGGCTCTTCTCATAGGGGAAAAACATGTACAGCCCTTCTGGGTGTGAGTAGGGGAGCGGGCGCAACATGACCGCGTCGAGCAGGCTGAATACGGCCACATTCCCGCCGATGCCGAGGGCGAGGGTGAGAACAGCTACCACGGTGAATCCGGGATTGCGGCGCAGTTGGCGCGCGCCGTAGCGGAGGTCCTGGGCAAAGGTTTCCACCCAGCGGAACCCCCACAGCTCGCGGCTGGTTTCTTTGAGCTGGGTGACATTGCCGAACTGGCGGCGCGCGGCGTAGTGAGCCTCTTCCGCCGCAACCCCTTGCTCTTGCAATTTCTGCTCGCGCATGGCGAGGTGAAACTGCAACTCGTCGTCCAGGTCGCGGTCCAGCTCGCGCCGTCTGGCCAGCGCCTTCAAGCGCAACCACAAATCGTGCATGTGTTCGCCGAACATCGGGTTCTCCTTGACGGCCGCACCCAGCCGCGGAACGCGGCTTGCCACTGTCCACTATCCACTAACCACTGCCTTACTCATACCTCAGCGCCACCATGGGATCGACCTTCGTCGCCCGGCGCGCGGGTAGCAGACACGCGATTGCCGCCACACCGGCCAGCATGAGGAGCGCGATCGCGAGCGAGGCCGGATCAGCGGGCGTCAGCCCGAACAGCAGGCTCTTGGCGAATTTCGCGCACACCAAGGCAATAGGCGTCCCTATTACCACGCCGATGACAACGAGCCCCAGTGTTTGGCGGAGGAAGAGCCAAAGGACCTGGGCTCGCGGCGCACCGAGGGCCATCCGGATACCGATTTCCTTGGTGCGGCGCGTTACCGAGTAGGCGGTGACCCCGTAGAGGCCGACACAGCACAAACCAAGAGCGAGCGCGCCGAACAACAGTGACAGCATTGCGAACGTTCGCTCCTGGCGTAACGTCCCGTTCACTTGTTCGGTCATCGTCCGGACGTCATAAACCACCAAGCCCGAATCAATTCCCCGAATCGCCTGACCGAGGCTGGCGGCGGTCGCTCCCGTGTTACCCATGACCCGCACATGGAGTACGAACGGTGCGTTCACGGTGGATTGCCAGAACGAGTGGAAGTCCGCCGGATGCTGTGCCCAGCGCAAGTTTCTGGACCTGCCGTCCTTCACAACGCCAACGATCTCGTACTTGCCGGACGAATTTGGTCCCTCGTCACCAAAGCGCTGGCCGAGGGGATTCTGCCCGGGAAAGTATTTCCGGACGAAGGCTTCGTTGACGATCGCCACCAGCGGAGCACCGAGGCGGTCGTGCGGGGAAAACTCGCGGCCGAGGAGCAGTGGGATGCCGGCCGTGGCGAAGAAATCCGGGCCGACGATGTTATAGGACGCCGCCTCTCCGGCATGAACGGATCCCTGGACCCAGATGGTTTGCACCCCTTCCCGAAACAGCGCATTTTCCGCGAGAGCGGCCGAACGCACGCCTGGTACGGCGCGTATCCGCTCCGTCAGTTCGTCCAAAAGGCCGGTGACCCGATCGCCCTGAAAGCGCGACTCGCCCGGATCGATGGTCATCAACAGGAGGTGGTCACGGTTGAAACCAGCATCTACGCCTTCGAGGTTGCGTAACGTGCGGTTGAAAAGCGTCGCGCCAACCAGCACCAACACTGAGGCCGCAACCTGCACGACCAGGAACACGCGCGTCGGGCCGAGCCCGAGGCGACCAACGCCGGGGGCATCACCTTTCATGACCGTGCCGAGACTTACTCTGGTGGCGCGCAGCGCCGGCGCGAGACCGAACGCTATTCCGGTGGCGAGCGATACGCCGGCAGTAAATGCTAGCAGCGGCCAGTGCAGGCGGAATTGCAGGCTCGAGGATTGATCGATGGCGAGCAGCGTCCGCAGCAGGGCGTGGACGCCGAAGCCCACGAACAGGCCGACAGCGCCGCCCGCCGCCCCGAGCAAAACGCTCTCCGTCAGCAACTGGCGAACGATGCGCCAGCGGCCGGCTCCGAGAGCGAGCCGGACGGCTATTTCGCGAGAACGTGCGGCCGCGCGCCCTAGCAACAGAGACGCCGAGTTGGTGCAGCAGATAAGCAGGACGACGCCCACCAGGATGCTGAGCACCCGCAGTGGCTCCCCAAGAAGCAAATGCACGCTCTCCTCGCCGGTCGCGGCGGAAATCACGTCCAACTTCGCCTTACCCATCCACCCTCGCTCAGGTTTCAGCTCCTCATCGAGGAGTGCGTGGAAACGGACTGCAACCTGAGCCCGCGCCTGCTCGATCGAAACGCCGGGCTGGAGACGGGCGAAGTAAGAAACGTAGTAGGATTTCCTATCTTGTCGTGGAGTGACATGGAGAGGGCAAGTGATGTCAGGCGGCGCTAGTCGGTTGAGGCCGTAGAACTCCGGCGGTGCTACGCCCACCACGGTGAACGGTGTGCCGTCAAGGTAGACCGTCCGCGCGATAACCGCGGGATCGAATCCGAAGCGGCGCCCCCAGTACGCAAAGCTGAGGACGGCTGCGGGTGCGGCCGCTGGCCGGTCGTCCGCGGCAGCGAGGGTACGGCCGAGGAACGCCTTGACGCCGAGGGTTGAGTAGTAAGAGCCGGAGACCAAATGCGCGCGCACGCGCTCAGAGACGTTGCCGGACCGGAGATTCATTTCCTCGATCAGGTAGGCGAACAGCCCGGGCAATGCCGGCTGCGGTGCGAGCAGTGGCTCGTAATCCGGCCAGTTGAAGGTTGTCCCGATCTCCGTCCCTTGCAGCCATGTTAGCTGCACCAATTCCTGCGGATGGCTGATGGGGAGACGCGCGAGAATGGTATCGCGGAATAAGCTGAAAATCGCGGTATTGACACCGATGCCTAGGGCCAGGGTGGTGATCGCCACAAGGGCGAAACCGGGATTCCGTTTGATTTGGCGCAGGCTGTGGCGGAGGTCTTGGGCGAAGGTTTCAATAGAAGGGAATCCCCACAGCTCGCGGCTGGTCTCTTTGAGTCGGGTGACGTTGCCGAACTGGCGGCGGGCGACATAGGGAGCTTCTTCCGCGGAAATGCCTTCCTCGCGCAGTTTCCGCTCGCGCATGGCGAGATGAAACGCCAGCTCGTCGTCCAAGTCGCGGTCAAGCTTGCGGCGACTGACCAGCGCCTTCAAGCGCAGCCACAAATCGTGCATCCGTTCGCCGAACATTGGATTCTCCTGACGCCCGCCACGATCTGGGGCTCCCATTTTCGGTCGTCGTTCCCAGCTATCAGCACTCAACCCTCAGCTTTCAACCTTCATCCTTTAACATTTACCCTTCATCCTCAGGCCGTTTCCATGACGCGTGCGATGGCCATGACCATGCGGTTCCATGCGACGTGCTCGGAGTCAAGGTACTTTCGGCCCGCCGGGGTGAGCCGGTAATACTTGGCCCGGCGGTTGTTGTCCGAAAGGCCCCACTCGGCAGCGAGCAGGCCGCGCAGCTCCAGACGATGCAGCGCCGGGTAGAGCGCGCCTTCCTCCACGCGCAGTACGTCGTCGGAGCGCTGATGGATGGTCTCGGCGATGGTGTAGCCGTGCATCCGGCCGCGCGCCAGCGTTGTCAGCACCAGCATGTCGAGCGTGCCCTGCAACAGGTCCAGCGGCTTCTCCATATTCTCTCCCATAAAGCGTTTAGGGGAATATGCCAGAGCCCTCAAGGCGTGTCAAGGAGTTTCGGAAGGGGAAGGCAGTAGGCAGAAGGCAGTAGGCAGAAAGCGGAAGGAGGAAGACAGATCTGCGAATAAAAGTCGAAACGCCACGCGCAATGTTCCAAGTTGGGTGGCCAGTGGGAGTCTGTGTGACAAGCGTAGCACGGCCATCCTGGCCGTGATCGGCACGGGCAGGATGCCCCTGCTACCTCAGGCGCAAGCGGCGCTACGAAGGCGAGTTGCTGGTTGTCACACAGACTCCAGTGGGGCTGAGGCGCAACGGAAAACCAAAAGGCCAAGGGCAAGAGGTTGTAGGCTACGACATTTTGCCCGCGGCGCGGCTACGATTTTTCTCGGGTAGGCTCTAAAAAGTTCTTGACAATCAGATGAAAATAGGCTATAGTAGTTACAAGCGCTGGCATCCTGCCGGCGCGTGAAGCCTCTCGGATTCTCCCAACTACGAGAGGGCAAAATACCGAGAGGAAGAGCAGTCTTCCGTGATAGGGGTTCAGTCCCCAGTAACGGGGCGTTCCGGCGCCGCTCATGCGCAGAATGCGAGGTCCCAACTATAGGGAATTCAAGCAAACCGCCAACTTGCTGCTGAAGATTTAACGCAGGATCGTAGATGGAAGCTTTAGAAAATATCGTGGCTCTCCACGATGTACCGGAAAAAAAAGGGCTTAACGATTAGCGTCAAAATGTCTAAGCACCTTATCTTATTGAATTTAAAAGGGCTATATCAAAAGTCGGAAGTTGGGGCGAAAGAAGGCTCGCGGTTTTCCACGATGCATCAGAAACGAAAGGGGTTAGTGATTAGGGTCAAAATGTCCAAGCACTTTATCTTATTCATATTAAAAGAGCTATCTCAAGAGTCGGAGATCGGGGCTAGAAAAAGTGGCCAAGCTTTCCACGATGTACCAGAAAAAAAAGGGGTTAGCAATGAAGTGCGAAATCCGAGCAAAAATCTATACTATTGAAACTAAAATAGTTAGTAAATAATTTTTGGCCAGGGTCGCGGGAAAAAAAAGGGGGGGGAGAAAAGCTGTGGAAATCTCAGCCAAGTTATTGAAAACAAATGTAGTAAAAATGTCAGCTTACCCCCTTTCCACGATATTTATGAAAAAAAAGGAGTTATTCACGGCTTTCCACGATGTTAATGAAAAGAAAGGGAGTTAATCGAGGCGCCGGGTTCCAAGTTTCAGGTGGTACGGACCGAGTAACTTATGAATTCTGACGGCGGTGGAGGCAAGGACCGATTCATCGGCTGACCGGAGGATTGGTTTTAGATGGTCCGATGAACCGATGAGCCGATGGCCCGATTCCCCTTGGCCCGATGAACCGATTCACCTTAGATTTTTTCAGCAAGCAGGGCGGCGACGGCTTCCAACAGCTCCCGGTCATGCGGCGTAAAAGCCGCGGGTTGGTCGCTGTCGATATCGATTTCGCCCAGGATGCGGCCTTGATGCTGGATGGGCACCACGATTTCCGAGCGCGTTTCCAGGCTGCACGCCAGGTATCGAGGGTCGGCGTTTACGTCGTCGACGATCAGCGTCTGGCCGCTAGAAGCCGCCGCGCCGCAGATGCCCTGGTTCAGGGGAATGCGCGTATGGACAGTGGGCTTGCCCACGTAAGGACCCAACACAAGTTCTTCGTCCTGAAGCAGGTAAACGCCCACCCAGTGATAGTGCGGGCGCTCGCGACGCAACAAGTTCACGACCTCCGCCAGCAGGGAAGTGGCGTCCGAGACGCTTGAGATGAGGTTGCGGATGGAGTTCAGGATTTCCAGGTCATTCATAAACAGACTCCCGCGCCTGATGGCCAACTCCTATCGAGGTCATCATACGACACGAAGGCCCAAGCGGGTAGAGGTTTGATGATTACTCGCTCGTGGCCGTGGAGACCTCGGCCCAACCTATTGGGGTATGGAGTTTTTTTCGCCGGACCTCCACAACTCTTGCACGGTCAAAGTGTTATATATAATGTGGCGAGTATGGCCATCGAGTCCGACCTCCAACTGATGCTGCGGGTCCGCGATGGGGATGCGGCATCCTTTGAGGTACTCCTGCGCCGATATCGTCTCCCCATGGTCAGCTACTTTCGCCGCATGGTGCGCGACCAAGGATTGGCGGAGGACTTGGCCCAGGAGGTTTTCCTGCACGTATACAAGTCGCGGGAGCGCTATCAGCCCGAGGCGCGGTTTACCACTTGGCTCTATCGCATTGCCACAAATTTGGCGCTCAACGCGATTCGGGATCGAAAGGGTGAGGTCTCCGATGCGGCGAGGGACGATTCCGACGACGACCCCATTCAGGAACGCTTCGTCGATCCCCGGCCGACGGTGGAACAGCGATTAATGCAGGGCGATCGCGAACGCGTGATTCGCCAAGCGGTCGAGGCACTGCCGGAAAATCAGCGCGCCGCAGTGATCCTGCACAAATACCAGGAAGTGGATTATCGCCAGATCGCCGGAATCCTGAGCGTCTCAGAAAGCGCCGTAAAATCGTTGCTCTTTCGAGCTTACGAAACGTTGCGAGTGCGCCTGGAGCCGCTGCTCCGGGAGGGGCAGTTATGAAATGCCTTGATACTGAAAAACTGATTCGTTACGCTTATCGCCTGACGGATGAATCCGCGGCATCCGAGGTGCGCGCGCACCTGGGAGAATGTCCCCACTGCCGCGGGATTGTGGAACAACACGGACGGCTGGACGCCTTGCTGGACGAATGGAAGGCGGCGGATCCCTCGCCGGGGTTTGACGCTCGCGTGCGCCAAGCCGTGGAGGCGCAGAAGGCGAGGCGCGAGGGCAGGGGCTTCTGGGGCTGGGAATGGGCTCGCGGCCTGGCACTGGCTTCGCTCGGCGTTTTGATCGTTGCTGGGGTGGTTTGGTTCACCCGGAGCCATGCTTGGGTTTCCAACTCATCGAGCATGGCGACGCGACAATCGCCGCAGGCGAGTGGCCCGCAGACTCCGGGGCAGGTGGCGAAGCTTCCATCCCCTACCGTCACCGCCCGCACGGGCGTGAAACCGGCTCAGGCCGCCTCCGCAAATAAACCGGCAGGCGCTTTCCCGAACGACGACAAAGACACCCAAGCGTTGGAAGACTATGATTTGGCGGCAAATTTCGACCTACTCTCGGAACTTCCTAAAGGCGAGCGCCGGGTTGCCAACTGAACCCGCGGCGCCCCCTTTCCGCGCCCGAAGAGGAAAACTTCACCACCACCGCGATCTCGCCTGGACTTTGCTCCTTTCGCTTATTCTATTGCCCGCCATGATCCATGCGCAGGCCCGTGAAAAGCAGGGCCCAAATCCTGCTGGTGGCGCGCATCCGAATCCCCCCGCAGAGGGTGTGCATCCGAATCCCTCGGAAGGTGGTGCGCAACAGGCCCCCCCAGCGGGCGGGGAGGAACCGAATCGCCGGGCCGGCGGAAATGGACAGCAGCAGCATCCCATGCCGGGAGGAATATTCAGACGCTTGCGCGAATTGCCTCCCGAGCAGCAAAGACGCATTATGGCGAACAATCCGCAATTCCAGCGTTTGTCGCCGGATCGCCAGGAGTTGATCCGCGAGCACTTGCGGCAATGGAACGCCATGTCCCCTCAGCAAAAGGAGACCATTCGTGCGCGCGAAGAAATTCTGCAAGGCCTCTCTCCTGAAAAGAGGCAAGAGGTACGCACCATTTTCCCCCAATGGCGCGACTTGACGCCTGGGCGTCGCCAAGCCGTGATGGTGGCCTTCCGCCACCTCCGCGATCTCCCTCCCGACCAACGCCGGACCTTTTTGGATAGCCAGCGTGTGAGGGAGCAGTTTTCTCCCCACGAGCGGGACATCCTCGAGGGGCTGAACAAACTCCTGCCAGGTGCCCCCCCGGCTTCGCCCAATGATCCGGAGCAATGAAGGATTTTCTACTAAACCTTGCGTGCGGCGAGGATCAGATCGTGTGATCCTGCCAATTCAAACGGAGTGCGGGCAAAGTCGCCCCAGAAGCTGAACTCGCCCATGCCGGCCTGCGTCGCAAGGTCAGTGAGGAGTTTTTGGAAGAGAGGAATTTGGCTGGACGTCCGCGATTGGGCTTGCCATTTTCCCGTGGGCTTTTCGCGCACCAGAAACATGGCGTGGAAGTTGATGTAATCGCTATGATATTCCGCGACCTTCACGAGGATGATCTCTTCGTGGGGAGTTTCGCCGCTCAAGACCGGGAACTGGCTGATGCGTTGTTGCCAGCGCAAGTCGTAGTTCAAGTTTTGGGTCAGGAAGATTCCGCCGGCATGCAGAGCGCTCGCCACTCCGCGCAACGCAGCGAGCAATTGGCCCTCGGCGGAGAGACCGGGAAGGGCATTGCCCAAACAGAATGCCGCGGTGAATTCCGCTGGGAGTTCGGCGGCGCCTTCCAGGGTGAGCAGCTTGACCTCAGCTTTTCCGTGTGCGGCGGCAATGGCGACGGTGGCGGCCTCAATTCTCCGGCGCGTGAACTCCACCATCCCCGCATCGGCGTCAAAGCCCAACACGTTAAAGCCCTGTTGCGCGAGCGCCACGACGTGCCCGCCCGTGCCGCACGCCGGAACCAGAACCCTGCCGCCCGCCTGGCGCGCCAGCTCTTCCAGCAGAGGCATTTCCCGCGCCAAACGCTTTTTCCAGTTGATGACCGCATCGTAGTACGACGTGAAGTTACTGGGCATGGAACACCGGGAACAACCCTTCTACTACTTCAAATCCGGCGGCACAGGAATGGTCACCTGTCCCGTGGCCGCCCATTCCGTGCCGCGCACGAGCGTCGTGCGGAAGCCGGGGCTATCCATGGCCTTCACGTCGTGGCCCAGCGCGGTTTGGAACACTCGCCCCGAACCATACTTGAGGGTCCAGATCAGCGGCTCATCTTTTCCCGTGCCGCAACCCTTGCCGTTCCTTCCGCAGTTGTTCGGATCGTCAAAGGCCGTCGCCAAAATGTGAATATTCATCTGCATCGAGAGGCCGTGATAGAGTTCATCCGTCTCCGCGAAGCTCGTGGGCATGTCCTTGGTGATGGGATCCTCCGGATCCACAATTTTGACCGTGTAGGCATGATAGGGCGCATGGCCGGCGGTGGCGCGCCAGGTGCCACCCACCATTTTGTCGAATTCATCCCAACCCAAAAAGGCGTTGTTCGAGGCGTGGTAGCACACCAATCCTTTCCCGTTGCGCACGAAGTCGAGCATGGCCTCGCGTGCGCGCACGTCCCACCAGGAATGGCCCGAGTCGTTGTAATTGAGCAGCAGCACGTCATAGGGAGCAAAAGTTTCCGGACCATTGCCGCGCACTTCTTCGTTCACACGGACTTCAAATCGCCCCGTCTGTTCCAGGATTTCGCGCAGCACCGGCGTGGTGAGGGCCCATTTATGATTGTTCACACCGGTAAGAATAAGAACCTTCACTTTGGGTGGAGCCTGTGCGAGCAGCGACCCCACGCTGAAAACGATGGCCAGAACCGTGGAGCAAAATCGCGATCTCATCAAGATTCCTCCGATGATTGCAGAGAATTACCGGCGCGTCACTCGATGGCCGGCGCGGGCAGTATCCTACCACTTTGCCCCTTGCGCGGCTGGATTTATGCAGGCGCGCTTTTTCTTGCCTTGCCCTGCCAGCTTCCGCGATACTGGCTGGCGTCCGTTGCCGGCGCATCCCGGAAGGTCTGGGGGCGCCATCGATGAGAGACCATCCGTCCATCGGGAGGATTCTATGAGCCGCCGTGCGAGTTTTCTTTGCCTCGCCCTTTTCTGCCTATTCCTAAGCGTCCCTGCCGCGCGCAGCCAGCAGGCCAATCTGGATGGATTGATTGACCGTGATCTGCCGTCGCTGCTCTCCATTTACAAAACGCTGCACGCTGCGCCTGAGCTTTCTCATCACGAGGAGAAGACGTCAGTTTTTGTCGCCGGCCAACTTCGCGCGCTGGGATACATGGTCACCGAGCGCATCGGCAAATACCCTGGCCATCCCGAGTGGGTCAGCTACGGCTTGGTGGGCGTGCTCAAGAATGGCGAGGGGCCGACGGTTTACGTTCGCACCGAGCTGGATGCCCTGCCTGTCGAGGAACAAACCGGGCTGCCTTACGCGAGCAAGGTCCGGGCACAAGATGACGCAGGGCGAACGGTGGGCGTGATGCACGCCTGCGGGCACGATATTCACATCACCTCCTTCCTGGGCACGGCGAAAATGCTGGTGGAACTCAAGGACCAGTGGCACGGCACGCTGGTGATGCTGGGGCAGCCCGCGGAGGAAGGCGGAAACGGCGCGCAGGCGATGCTCAACGACGGCCTCTACACGCGCTTTCCGCGCCCGGACTACGTCGTGGCGCTGCACGACTCCCCCGCGTTCGCGGCGGGCAAGGTCGGATACACGCCGGGTTACGCCATGGCGAGTTCGACCTCGGTGGAGGTCATCATTCGCGGCGTGGGCGGGCACGGCTCTCAACCGCAGGTGGCCAAGGATCCTATTGTGGAAGCTGCGGAGTTCATCCTGGCGATTCAGACCATCGTGAGCCGGGAGAATTCGCCCTTCGATCCGGCCGTGGTCACGGTGGGCTCAATCCACGGAGGCACCCGGGGCAACATCATTCCCGATGAGGTACGTTTGCAGCTCACCATTCGGACTTACAAGGAGGAGGTGAGGCAGCGCATCTTGGCCGCGCTCGACCGCATGGCCAAAGGCATTGCCGCCACTGACGGCGTTCCCGCCTCGCGCGCCCCCACGGTGACCGCCAGCGAAGATGCCTACCCGGCCACCTACAACGATCCGCAACTGACGCTCCGCCTGGCGCAAGTTTTCAAGAATGCCTTGGGAAAAGAAAACGTTGAGGAGGGGGAGCCCATCATGGCCAGCGAGGATTTCGGGCGGTTCGGCCTCGCCAATCACCAAATCCCGGTTTGCCAGTTCAGCTTGGGCGCCGTAGATGCGGAGAAGCTGGCGGAGAGCCGGCGCACCGGCGTGCCTGTGCCTGGACTGCACTCCAGTTTGTGGGCGCCGGTTCCCGAACCGACCCTTCGCACGGGGGTGAAATCCATGACCAGCGCGGTACTGGAGCTGATGAAGAAATAGGGCGCTCAGGAAGAGGGTAGCGCGCGGACCCCCGTTCTTGGGGTCCGCGGTTCTTCCTTTGCTGTCCTTGGGTTAGGGAGCGCGAGTGTCGGGAAGAACCGCAGACCTCAAATGCGGAGGTCTGCGCTACGCTTGCTCAGCCTGCGGATAGGAATTGACCGCCGCTTCCACGCTGTCGTAAACGTCGAAGACCGTGGCCAACTTGGTGATGGCCAAGGCATCGCGCATCTTTTTGGTGAGGTTGGCCAGTTTCATTTTAGCGCCCCGGCTTGCGGCGGCAATGCGCGCGGAGACCAGAGCGCCGAGGCCGGCGCTATCGACAAAACTCAAGCTGCCCAAATCGAGCACCATGCGGGTATTCCATCCCCACCTTTCCTTGATCCAATCGCTCTTTTCGAGCACCTCTTTGACCTTGCCGCGAAAATCCATGCTCTCCTGTCCCAGCACCAAGCGGCCCGCCGGCTCCAGGATGATGATCCCACGCAACTCCTTCTCCATGATTTCAAGCGCCACGGTTCTCTCCTCAGGATAGGGGAAGTTGTGAAACGATGTGTCAGAATGAAATCAATCCGCCGCCCGCCAGCGGATTTTCGATCCTAGCAGCGGATTGTTACAGGAATGTGAAGGTTGGATGGGCCACTAGGGTATGCCCGGCGGGCCGCTCCTACGGCTGGCGCGGGGCGGCCACCAAGGCCACCCCACAAAACAACCGCCGCCGGCGTTCATGCTGTCTTGCCGGTCGGGGCGGACTGTGCAGCGACTTGCTGCGTGCCGCCGACGATGTCGCCCAGCATGACCGCATTGCGGACCTGTTCGAAGAAGTCCACCATGCCGCCGGGACTATGAGGCATCATGATGGTGTTGGAGTGGGCCGACGCCCCGATCTCCTTCAGGGTGTCGAAGTACTGTGTCAACAGAACCAGCATCATGACATCCTTTGCCGACGTGCCCTCCACGCTCGCCTTGAAGGTTTCCACCGATTCCCGCAGGCCGTCAATGATGGCTTTGCGTTGGTTGGCGATGCCCTGTCCTTGAAGTTGCTTGCTCATTGCCTCGGCTTCCGCCTGCTTTACTTTCAGGATCTTTTCCGCTTCACCCCGGGCGTTGGCGGCTTCCTGCTCGCGGCGGGCGGCGTTGATGTCGTTCATGGCGGCCTTGACCTTGGGATCGGGGATGATATCGGTTACCAGCGCTTTGACGATTCCATAACCAAAACCCGCCATGACGCCATCCAGCTCCTGCTTGACCGCCGTGGCAATGTCATTCTGCTGCTCGAAGGCTTCGTCGAGGATCATCTTGGGCACGTGGCCAAGGATCACGTTGAAGACGAAGGAGCCGATTTGTTCTTTCGGGTCAGAGAGCTTGTAGTAGGCCTCGTAAACGCGGTCCGGCAAAACGTGGTATTGAACCGAAACGGGAATGCTGACAAAGACGTTGTCTTTGGTTTTGGTTTCCATTTTTACATCGAGTTGCTGGACGCGCAGGTCAACCCTGGCCACCACTTGCTCGACCCAGGGCAGCTTGAAGTTCAACCCCGGTCCGGCGATGCGCACAAACCTGCCGAACCGTTGCACGACCGCCGCCTTGGCCGTTGCCACCGTAAACAGCCCGGAAAAAAACGTGCCGATTCCGAAAAGGATAAGGAGCACGAAAAAAACAGTCATAAGCCCTTCCATGTAATCCTCCTTTGATGGGTGATTCGAGATATTGTTGCTAACCGGCACCAAGGGCGCCGCGTGCGATGCCTGATTAGCATGAAGTTTTTGAACAAACTGGCAGCACGTCTGCTCGCCCAGGCTGCAAGCCTTCTCGGCGTCCTCCAGCGTGTGCGCGGCGTCGCGAAGCCAGGAATATGCTCCGGCGCGTTCGCAGTAAGCGCGGCCATCCTCCGGATGAAGCAGGATGTATTGGCTCCAGTAAGTGACGTCGAGGTCCCACTTGCGGTCCTTCGAAAGAACACCATCCAGCGCTTTGTAAGCCCGGAAGTCGTTCGGGTTCAGTGCGACGGATCGCTGGAAGTCGGCAATCGCTTGAGCATCTTTTCCCTGGCGGGCTTCGATAGCTCCGCGATTCAACCAATACACGGGATCGGTCCGATGATCGGCTCCCGTGGCGCTTGCCTGGCCG
The DNA here is from genome assembly GCA_049522495.1 of Terriglobia bacterium. Taxonomy (GTDB): domain Bacteria; phylum Acidobacteriota; class Terriglobia; order UBA7540; family UBA7540; genus Bog-366. Next base: position 1,136 of record JBEKNU010000171.1, on the reverse strand, counting down.
GGGGTACTCTGCGCCTTTAATCCCGTGGCTGGCCCCAGGGAAGCCATCAGAAGAGAGAGCGCCATCGCAGCGAACCGAGACATCGAGCCCTTTCGCGGCCGCAACCCTTCAGTCAAGGCTTCACCTAAAGATCTAACCCATCGCGTTTGGGTATTGCAGGCCAGGATAGGCCCCAATGCGAAGTCATGCTACCACCGCCGGGTTGAGACTGCAATCTGATCGGGGGGTGGTCATTGCGCGCTTGCGGGCATGGGGGAGAGTGTATACCATCGAGAATGGCGGCTCCGCTCTTCCCTCTTTGACCGCGCAATTCCCTTGACAGAATATTCTTTCGGCCACATAATAAATCCGTGAAGTGGGAAGTTGAGTTTACCGACGAGTTCGGCCACTGGTGGAGAACGCTGACTGAAGGCCAGCAAGACGACGTCGCCCGGTCGGTGGGGATGCTGGCTGATCTCGGACCCGCACTCGGCTTTCCGCACAGTTCCAAGGTCAATGGTTCGCGGTACGCTCAGATGCGTGAATTGCGAACGCAGAGCGGCGGAAGACCACTTAGAACACTCTATGCCTTTGACCCTCAGCGTGCCGCTATCCTGCTGATCGGCGGAGACAAGACGGGGGACGACCGCTGGTATGAAAAGTTCGTTCCGGTTGCGGATTGGCTCTACGAAAAGCACGTGGACGAACTTCGAAGGGAGGGAAAACTCTAATGCCAATCCGGAAGTTTCAAGAGTTGTTAGACGAAATGCCCGCCGCGCGACGCAAGAAGATCGCTAGACGCGTCAAGCAAGCCTTGGCTGCGATGCCGTTGGAGGAACTGCGCCGGGCTCGCGAGATGACCCAGGCAGACCTGGCGCAGACCCTGGGAGTGAATCAAGGGGAGATCTCGAAAATCGAACACCGCACCGATGTTTATCTGAGTACCCTCGCCGGGTACGTGGAAGCCCTTGGGGGGCGGCTGGAAATCCGCGCCGTCTTCCGGGATCGTGAAATGCGCATCAGCCAGTTTGAGGGCTTGGCTAAGTAGAGTTCGACCAGACTCTCTTTTCGGGGCGCCTGCACGTGCCAACTACCGAAATTTGCTCCATGCTCACGTACCGCACAGGACGTGGTGGAAAGTGGGGGATCTAAACTCC
>JBEKNU010000170.1:0-16030 GCA_049522495.1 Terriglobia bacterium | reverse complement strand
GGTCGGGGAGGGAAAGCGTCCGCTTCCCACCCCCTCTATAGTCTGGCACGGGTGCGGCACCCTGTCAATCCGCAGACGCCGGATGGGTTTTGTAGCGGCGATCTCCGACCGCCGAATCGTCGATAGGAGATCGAGGTTACGGGCCGGCGGTCGGAGATCGCCGCTACAGGCGGTCCCCTTGCAGGGTCTTTATGGTATAGTCGCGAGGCAATCCGGAAGGGAAAGCTTCTATGCCAATCGTTGAGAAAGTCGAGAAGGATCTGGTGGCGGCCCTCAAGGCGCAGGAGGCCCTCAAGCTTTCCGTGCTGCGCATGATAAAAGCCGCGCTGATGAACAAGAAGGTCGAACTGGGAAAAGCGGTTGACGACTCCGAAGCCCTGGGCGTGCTGCGGACGCTCGCCAAGCAGCGCCGCGAGTCCGTCGAGGCCTTCCGCAAAGGCGGAAGAAATGACTTGGCGGACAAGGAAGAGGCCGAAATCAAGATCGTGGAAGCCTATCTGCCGGCGGCGGCGAGTGAAGAGGAAATCGATGCGGCGGTAGCGGCCGCCCTCGCCGAGACCGGCGCCAGCACCGCCAAGGATATGGGCAAGGCCATGAAAGCGGCTATGGCCAAGCTCGCCGGCAAGAACGCCGATGGCAAGCGCGTGAGCGAAAAAGTGCGGGCCAAGTTGGGCGCGTGAGACCACCAGAGGTGATGACGATGCCTGCTGAATCTGCTGGAAAACCCCAGGAAACCACGTTTCGTCCTTATATCCCGCCGGAAGCACATACCGCGGAATTGACCGTGCGCGCGGTAATTCTCGGCGCGGTGTTGGGAATTGTCTTCGGGGCGGTCACGGTTTACCTTGCCTTGACCGCCGGACTCACCGTGAGCGCTTCCATCCCCGTGGCGGTGCTCTCCATCAGCATCTTCAAATGGATCGGCAAGTCGACCATCCTCGAAAACAACATCGTCCAGACGACGGGCTCGGCGGGCGAATCGATTGCCGCGGGCGTGGTCTTCACCCTGCCGGCGCTGATCTTTCTCGGATACTCACTCGATTTGCCGGAGATTCCTCGCGTGCTGTTGCTGGCGCTGGTGGGGGCCCTGCTTGGCATCCTCTTTATGATCCCGCTGCGGCACCAATTGAACGTGGTGGAGCACGGCTCGCTGACCTATCCCGAGGGCACTGCCTGCGCCGACGTCCTGATCGCGGGCGAGAAGGGTGGCAGCTTTGCCGGCAAGGTTTTCGGCGGCTTCGGCATCGGCTTGGTTTACAAGCTGCTGAACGAGGCAGGACGCTTCTGGCAGCCACGGCCCATCTATCAACCCGGCTGGTACCCGGGCGCGACGCTGGCCGCTTCGGTGACGCCCGAATACCTGGGCGTGGGTTACATCATCGGCCCGCGCACAGCGGGGATGATTTTCGGCGGCGGCGTGCTCTCCTGGCTGGTCATTATCCCCATGATCAAATTCTTCGGCGGGGGCTTGCCCGGCGCGATTTTCCCCGGCACGGTGCCCATTCGCGATATGGACGCTTTTGCGCTGTGGGCGGCCTACATCAAGCCCATCGGTGCGGGCGCCGTGGCCACCGCCGGACTCTTCACCCTGGGCCGCACCGTGCCGACCATCGTGCGCGCGCTGCGGAGCTCGATTCGCCAGTTAGGACAATCGAAAGGCGAACGGCTTTCCACGATTCGGACCGAAGAAGAGCTGCCGGGCACAGTGATCTTTGGCGGCTCGATCCTGCTGGTGCTGGTGGTCTGGGGGCTGATCGCGCCGCGCATTAATCCCGGCCACCTGGGCGGCAACCTGATCGCCTCGATTCTCGTGGTGGTCTTCGGATTCCTCTTTGTGACCGTCTCGGCACGCATCGTGGGACTGATCGGAGCCTCCGCCAATCCCATTTCGGGCATGACCATTGCCACCCTGATGCTGACCGCCATGCTGTTTGTCGCCGCAGGTTGGACATCCGGCGCTTATCCGGCCGTGGCGCTCTCCATCGGCGGTATCGTGTGCATCGCCGCGGCGGTGGGCGGCGCAACTTCGCAATCATTGAAAACCGGCTTCCTGGTGGGCGCCACTCCGCGACGCGCGGAAATCGCCATGATCGTCGGCGCGCTCACCTCCGTTCTGGTGATTGGGTTCACCCTGGTCTTGTTGAACCGCGCCTACACGCGCGTGCAACCGCTGGTGGTGGAAAACGTCGAGCTGACTTCCGAAATGAAAGTCGTCGGTGATGTCACCGAGAACGGCAAGAGCTACGAGCTGATCAACGTCATCGGATCGCACCGGATACCCGACGGCCGGTACTTCTACGACCAGGCCGCCAAGCGCATCGAGTACCAGCGGCGCGAAGGTATCGGATCGGAGCGCCTGCCCGCGCCTCAGGCTTTGCTGATGAGCACGGTGATCAACGGCATCCTGCGCCGGAGCCTCCCCTGGGGGCTGGTGCTGCTCGGCGTCTTTATCGTGGTAACGCTGGAACTCTGCGGGGTGCGCTCGCTGGCCTTTGCCGTAGGGTCCTACCTGCCCATTTCCACGACCGCCCCGATTTTCGCAGGCGGCGTGGTGAGTTGGCTGCTCCAGGTCGTCACCAAACGCCAGGAAGGCGAGGTCTCGAGCGGCGCACTGTTCGCTGCCGGGCTAATCGCCGGCGGCTCCATCGGTGGCCTGGTACTCGCCGCGCTCGTGGGGTTCGACGTCGACCAGAAAGTTGCGATTGGAGTCCGGCATTGGCCCGGGCTCGCCAACTCCGGTGTCTTCGGCTTGCTGATTTTCCTAGCTATGGCCGGGGGGCTGTTCGTCGTCGGACGCAAGAAATTGGAGTAGGGCCAAACGGCGTTCGGCCTGGGGCGAGCGCCGCTGGGCCAATGAGAATTTCACCGCAGAGGCCACAGAGGTCACGGAGAACAGACGCAGATAAAAACTGCGGGTCAACAAGCTGAGGAACCGTAATTACTTCCAGCATAGGTAGAAGTACTTTTCTCTGTGGTCTCTGTGCGCTCCGTGCTGAACCTTTCGTTCGGCAGCATCACCCGCCACGAATCCTGCCTCTTGTGGTACGCTTCTAGGGATGTCGCGTTATCGCCAGGTCGCATTCTCCTTCGGGCCACCGCTCACGCCGATGGTCAAGAGGCTGATCATCATCACGAGTGCGGCTTTTATTCTTACCTATATCCCTTCACAAATTTTCGGGTCGAAATTCTTCGACTACATTGCATGGTTCGGGCTATGGGCAGATCTTGTAATTCACAAGCTTTACGTTTGGCAGTTGGTGACTTACTTGTTTCTCCATGGGGGATGGTTCCACATCATCTTCAACATGTTCGCGTTGTGGATGTTTGGGTCAGACCTCGAAAGCAAGTGGGGGGGCAAGAAATTTCTCTTCTACTATTTCTTGACCGGAATCGGTGCGGGAATCCTGGATGTAACCTTGAATACTCTCTTCGTAGTGAACCCTCCGCCGACCATCGGTTGTTCCGGCGCTGTATATGGGCTGCTGCTCGCGTATGGGATGCTCTTCCCCGAACGGCTCATTTATCTTTACATGATTATTCCCATCAAGGCCAAGTGGTTCGTGGTCATCATGGGCGCAATCGAACTCGTAAGCTCCTTCGGCTCCGGTTCCAATGTCAGCCACTTCGCGCACCTGGGCGGCATGCTCTTTGGGTACCTTTACCTGCGTGGGTGGTCTCTACCTTATCGTTGGCAACTTCAGTACCACGAATGGCGGCGCGCCCAGTTGCGCAAGAAATTCGAAGTGTACATGCGCGACCAGGAGAAAAAAGACAACCACGGGCGCTGGGTAAACTAAAGCGATCGTAGCGGCGAGTTTACCTCGCCAAACTGCTGTAGCGGCGGGTTTACCCCGCCAAATGGCGGCGTAAAGCCGCCTCTACAGCAACTTTCCCCACCCACCGGAATTAACCCCCATTGACAGCGTTGCTCCGCTAGTGCTAATTTCCAGTACGTTGTCGGTGTTTTGACAACCCGAGTTCCTGCGGTGCCCCGCTTGAACAACGGGGAAAAAGGAAAGGCCGTTAAAATCGGCCGCGGTCCCGCCACTGTGATCGGCGAGCCGTATCCTCCCAGTCCGTCAGCCGACGGACGGCCACTGTTCTGCGCTGCGCAGAAGGGGAAGGCTGAGGATGCGGTGATGACCCGAAAGCCAGGAAACCTGCCCGGGAACTTTCATTTAGCCTAACTCTTCGACGGAAAGAGTCCTGGGGAAGACTGCGAAGCCTTCCGATTCCGCCTTGAGGAATAGGAAGGCTTTTTCATTTTTCGCCTCCTCCTTGGGATTCCTTCCGCCTGCCCTGTCGTGAGAACGGGGAGAAGGAGTCTCTGTGATGCAGCATGATTTCAAGCCCCGGGGCGCGCGCTTGCGAGCCCCGGCCATTCCGGTTAGAAGCAAAATCTCCTCCCACCCGGCCATTTGGCCGCCCCTTCTGCTGGGCGCGCTTTTCGTGTTTCTCTCGGCCACCGCCGCACAGGCAGGTACGCTGGCGGGAACCGTCCTCGACCCCAGCGGCCACGCGGTTCCACAAGCACACGTGACCCTGCTCAGGTCCCTGGTCGTATTGGACCAGCGGCAAACCGATTCCCAGGGAACCTTCAAGTTTGCCAGCCTCGCCGCTGGAAAGTATCAACTGGTAGCGAGCGCCCCCGGGCTTGCTTCCCCGCAAGCGGAAGTGGAAATTCGCGGAGCGGACGTCCACACCCTCGATCTGCACTTGCAATTGAGCGCCGTACAACAGCAAGTGGTGGTTTCAGCCTCGCTGGGGGACGCGTTGGCATCGCAAGTCGGTTCCTCCGTCTCCGTGGTCTCCGGGCAGGACATCAAAGATCGCGCCGCGTTAAATGTGTTGGATGTCTTGAGTGGAATCCCCGGCGTCGAGGTAAGCCAGGCCGGCCGCTACGGAGGTGTGACAGGTGTCTACGTTCGTGGCGGCGAGTCTGATTACAATCTGGTGATGGTCGATGGCATCGAGTTGAACGAATTCGGCGGCAGCTTTGATTTCGCCCCGCTCCCGGCCGATGACGTGGACCGCGTGGAGGTGACGCGCGGTCCGGAAAGCGCCCTCTATGGCCCGAACGCCGTCACCAGTGTTATCAACATCGTGACCCTTCAGGGCGAGGGCACTCCGCATTTTACTTTTCAGGCGGAAGGCGGAAGCTTTACCACTCGCCGTTTTGTTGGGAACGGAAGCGGCGTAACCGACGGCTTTAACTGGGGCTTTGATGTTTCCCGGATGGACTCCGGGGGACTCGTTCAGAACGACAATTACCGCAACCAAACGCTATTCCTGAGCCTTGGCTATCACCGCAGCCCGCGCCGGCGGCTGGATTTCCACTTCATCGGCAACGCCAATGACGCCGGTGCGCCCGGGCCCTACGGATCCGACCCGGACGACCTCTTCACGGGAATTGACACTTACTCCCGCGACAAGCAAAACCTGTTTGGATGGGAGGGCAATTACTCCGAGCAGATCACCTCTAAATTCCAGCAGGTCACCAGCGTCAACGTGTCTACCAATGATTACTATTTCCGCTCACCCTATGGAGATTCCTACTCCAACAATTTGCGCGGCGTTCTGAACACACGCAGCGAAGTTGCCGTCTCCAACACCGACTTTTTCGTGGGGGGGGTTGAATATAATCGCGAACAGGTGGAGGACACTTACATTTCGGATACCAACGGCACGCCCTTTGTGCTTCCCCGCACCAGTTGGGCTTTCTTCGCGGAAAATCGCTGGAGCCCCACGCGCCGTCTCTACCTCACCACGGGGTTCCGCGTGGATGATTTGCGCACGAACTCGCTGCCCGCCGATGGTTCCGCCGGCCGCCCGCTGCTTCCCCCCAGTACCGTTGCGAAAGTGAATCCGCGCGTGGCGGCGGCATATATGCTGCGGCAATCCCACGGCGGCTCGATAGATGGAACCCGCCTGCACGCAAGCTTTGGCACTGGCATCCGCCCGCCCGACGGGTTCAACCTGGCCTTCACCAACAACCCGCACCTGAAACCGGAAACGAGCATCAGCTTCGATACGGGAATCGAGCAACGATTCTTCCAAGGCAAGGCGGTCTTGGACCTCACCTACTTCAATAACCATTTCAAAGACCAGATTGTGACGCTGGGGGGATCGCTGACCAACCTGAGTTCGTTCGTCTCCGATAATCTCGGCAACTCGCGCGCGCAAGGGGCGGAAATTTTATTCCAGGTCCATCCCATAAAGTCGTTGCAGATGTCGGTGGAGTATACCCGGGACGACACGGCGGTGCTCTCCCTCAACGGATCATCGCTGGCGCTGGCGCCGCTGCAAGTGGGGCAGCAATTGGTCCTCCAGCCGCGCAATTCCGGGGGTTACAATCTCACGTGGCGGCATGGAAACCTGATGCTCAACACCAATGCTTACGTCCGCGGGCAGGTTCTGGACGTCGAGCCGAACTATGGACTCGGCGCCTGCGCTCTCGGCCTGACTTGCCTGTTCCCGGATAAGAGCTACGTCCGGGTTGACGGCGGGTTCTCTTATCGCCTTCCGCGGGGTGTGGAAATATACGGCCGGCTCGACAACTTGGTGGATCAGAAGTATGAGGAAGTCCTGGGGTACCCATCGCTGCCGTTCAATTTCCTCGCCGGGGTAAGATTTAATTTCCCGGGGAGGTAGAGGCAGCAGGAAGGAGTCAGGAGACAAGAGTCAGGAGTTAGAAGCCGGGGAAATGGAACTGGGCATTTCTTTTGTATGCCGTATTCACCCCTAGTGTGCAACTTACTGTTTCCTGTATTCTGGCTCCTGACTCCTGGCTTCTGACTTCTACTTTTTGGAGTGACCGTGTCAAAAGACATCTTTCTCTCCTGGAGTGGTGGCAAAGACAGCTCTCTGGCGCTTTACGAAATCCAGAAAGCCAACAGCCACCGCGTGACGGCGTTGCTGACCACCATCACGGAAGACTATGACCGCATCAGCATGCACGGAGTGCGCCGGGCCCTCCTGGAACAGCAAGCCGATGCCTTGGGTTTGCCTCTGAAGAAGATCTTGATTCCCAAAGATTCAACCAATGCCATTTATGAATCCCGCATGCGCGCGCTGCTGGAAGAAGGACTGCGCGAGGGGATTGACACCGTCGCCTTCGCGGATATCTTTCTGGAAGACCTCAAGCTTTACCGGGAAAAGAACCTGGCGCAAATCGGTATGAAGGGCCTCTTCCCCATCTGGAAGCGGGACTCGGCGGAACTGGCCCGCACCTTTATCCATCTGGGATTCAAAGCGGTATTGGTTTGCATCGATACCTCCATCCTCGATCCCTCATTTGCCGGAAGGTCTTACGATCAAGATTTGCTCCGCGATCTTCCTCCCGACGTTGACCCCTGCGGCGAGAACGGAGAGTTCCATTCCTTTGCCTTCGACGGCCCGATCTTTAAACAAAAGATCAACTGCACGGTGGGTGAGGTGGTGCGGAGGGATCGCTTTTGCTTTTGTGATCTAGTGCCTGCCTGAGGCACGGGCGTGAGATGGGTCTTCCCTCTTGAAGAACTCCCCGCCCCTGAACCCCCTCTGCCTTCGGGGGGGCCGAGGGGAGGGGCGAGGTCATTCTACGGGTCGTCAGCGTTGCAACTCCGGAAGGTCGAGCAGGATGAGCTCGGAATCCTTCGCGGCTTTGATGCTCAACGCGGGTTCGCCAGCGATGCGTGCCTGGTCGCCGGCCGCCAGCCTTTCACCGTTTACCGAAACATCCCCTTCGATAGCAAAAACATACACTTTGCGATGGGGTTGGCTCTGGTGCTTCACCTCGCTGCCGGCCGGGAGCGCCGACACGTAGATTCGCGCGTCCTGGTCAATGGCGAGCGTGCCCTCGAGTTCGCCGCCCGAGACGATGGGCAGAAGCTTACCCTTCCTTTCAGAGGGCGCAAACTGGTGCTGCTCCCACCGTGGTTTGAGCCCCCCTTTGCGGGGAAGAATCCAGATCTGCATCAGGTGCACAGGTTTTTCCTTAGAGTGGTTGTATTCCGAGTGCCTGATGCCTGTGCCCGCCGACATCACCTGCACTTCGCCCGGGTGAATGACGCCACGATTGCCCGTGCTGTCCTGGTGCTCGAGTTCGCCCGTAAGGACATAGGTGATAATTTCCATGTCCCGGTGCGGGTGCATTCCAAAGCCCTGGCCGGGCTCGACAATGTCATCGTTGAATACCCGCAACGCACCCCAGTTGATGTTCGACGGGTCATGGTAGGAGTCGAACGAGAAGTGCCAGTGCGTATCAAGCCAACCGAAGTTGGCGTGGTGGCGTTCTTCCGACTTGATGGTTTTGATCATAAGTTCCTCCTTGGTCGATCTTGGCGCAGGGCTTCCCTCGACCCTTGCGCCGGGGGCGCAGGGAGCGCGTTGCGTATTTTCTTGTGGGGGAGCGCTTGCTCCGGTTCACTCGCCGCCGATGGCGCGGTCGAGTGAGAAGGCTCCGGCGCCTCGAATCATCAGCGCGATGGTGATTGCCAGCACCAGCAGGTGGTACTCAATGCCCTCACCCTTCTGCTGTCCCGTCCAGTTCATGAACAAGCCATTCGGGAAGTGCACCATGTAAATCGCCACGAGCATGTTGACGGTGATGCCAAAGGCGGCGATGCGGGTCAGCAGGCCGAGGATCAGTCCCAGCCCGCCGAAGAACTCCGCGGCAATCGCCAGAAAGGCAAAGACGGCCGGAATATGCATGGTCTGGGTAAAGAAACCCATCGTCCCCTTGAAGCCATACCCGCCGAACCAGCCCAGCATTTTTTGCGAGCCGTGCGCGAAGAACACCACGCCCAGCATCAGTCGCAATAGGGTCATTACCTTGTCATCCGGGGTTCGGAACAATTTCTTAAACATATCACGCTCCTTGATTTGGGTTTTCCGCAACCACCGTCGCGGCCCTGCCCCAACTTCCGCTAAAGACAAAATCCGTCAGCGGCTTCCGTGTGCGCGCCGCAGGGTCGGCCGGTGGCGCTTCCTGGTAACCCAGCGCCAACACCGCCACCGGCTCGTACCCCGAAGGGATGGCGAAAAGATCGAGCGCCGCGCGCGGGTCGAATCCGCCCATCTGGTGAATATGTAAATCGAGCGCCGTCGCCTGAACGGTCAGGTTCGCCACCGCCTGGCCCAAATCGTAGAATGCGTGGCGATTGGGGCGCGCGACGTGATCATAGTCGAGCTTGGCGACCGCCAGAATCAAAACCGGGGCTTGTTGCGCCCACTGGCGATTGACATCCACCAAGGTGCTCAGCAGGCGGTTGTAGCCTTCCGCGTCTTCACGCGTCGCCACGACGAACGCCCAGGGCTGGGCGTTATAACTGGAAGGCGCCCAGCGGGCGGCTTCGAAAAGTTGCGCGAGTTTCGTCGGCTCGACCGGACGTGAAGAAAAAGCCCGTGGGCTCCAACGCCGAGCCAAAAGCTCGTGGATGCCGGTGCTCGCTTCCCGCCGATGGGTTGCTGTTTTCGTTGCGTGCATGATGCCTCCTGTTTTCCTTCCGTCTCCCAACGTCTTGGTTCTTCGGCTCTGATCAAATTGCTCTGTTCTACGATATTCGTTATAACGACTATTTGATGCACAAAAAGCAGTTAAGATTCACGGGCGGCCTCCAAAAGCTCAACCAGCTTCCGGAGGTCGCCTTTGCCCATGTGGCTCAACAACTTGCGGTTATACTCCGCCAGGGGCCCATCCAGGTCCTTCAAAACCTTTTGCCCCGCGGCGGTGATGCGCAAGGTGATGACCCGGCGGTCCCGGCTGTCGCGGCTGCGCATGAGGAGGCCACGGCGCTCCAGGCGGTCGACGAGGCGCGTGATATCAGGGTCCCGGGTGATCATACGTTCCGCCACCTCGCGGCAGCAGAGGCCCTGCTCCCCCGCGCCGCGCAAAATGCGCAATACGTTGTACTGGGTGTGTGATAGCCCCGCCAGCTTCAGGATGTCCTCAGCGCCGCGGGAAAGGGCATCCGCCGTGCGCATCAGGTTGAGGAACACCTCGGCTTCCGGGCTCGCAAAGGGTTTGCCCTGCTTGATCTCGTCCTTGAGCTTCGGTGACATGACCCCATGATAGTCGTTATAACGACTAATGTCAAGCCCAGTCGTTATAGACCCTATTGGGGGGTCTGCGATGTCGCGCTACTTGACCTAGAAGTGGTAATTCAGTGTGACGTACGGGTAAGTGACACCCTCACCTGCGGTGTTTTCCTTAAGAAATGGGCCAGCCCACAGATGACCGATCCCTGCTCCAAACTGCAATCTCTGGTTGATGTCGTACGTACCATAGAGGTCAGCCTCGTTCCCGATGACGGAACTTGGAGCGCCCCCACTCGGGACTTTGACGATGACGGCTTCGCTGTGAGGGTCGTATAAGCTATCGTACTTGCTGGCCAGCGACAAGCGATTCACCATGAAGAAGATCTTGGTTTTCTTCAGTGGTTTGAATTCAAAGGCCGGCTTCAAGTCTTTGATGTTCTCCTCCGCGAACAGGTCCGTGATGCCGCGCTGGCCGTGGCTGGTGGGATAGAGCTGATCGAAGGTTCCAATGACGCGATCACCCATCGTCTTGTTTCCGCTGGCGTAAGCATATTCAATCGAAATGCGCGGTTGGAGGCGGCTCTTGGGAATCGTATAGCCGAGCACTCCGTATCCACCCCAAGCATGAATGGGATCGTCAGCCAGGTGGCCTGACTGGAACGAATACCGCACCTTGTAATCAAAGCCACCCCGCAAAGTTCCGTTAGTGCGAAAACCTGACGTATAGAGCCTTTCGTTGCCTCTCAGCTTGTCAACCCCCGTCACGGACGGCAAAGTCTTAACATAGAGGTAAGGCTCAATGGTCGCTTTCGGCACCAGTTTGGTAAACGTCAAGTTCATCCCATAAAAGTTCTGGCCGGGCAGAATCCTGTCGAGACTGGTAGGGTAGTTTTTGACAACGGAGGATGCAAAGACCTCGACGCGCGCACCATTAGTTTGGCTTTGAAGCCTGAGCCGGACGGCGTCGAACGACCGCGACGCGTTGGACCAGTCGCTCCGGCCAACCAGCCGCTCGTCGCCATATAACATCTGTTGCCGCCCTGCCTGGAGGCTGAACCAGCCCCGGTCCGCGTTGCGAAGTTCAATGTAAGCTTGCTCCAGGTCGAAAACATCCTTCATCGAGCTGGTCACGTTTTTGGGATTTGCCCCCATTACTTCCGCGTCTCGTGCCTGCACGAAAGCGTGCAACCACGATGTGGGTGTGGCATCCAAGTCCAGCACCGTGCGGGTCAAAGCATACGCGTCGTTGTTGCCCGGTTTAAAGCTGTAGGCGGTCGGCGCCTCATCACGGTTCCGAAACTGGCCACTCAAGCGCAACCAGCGTGGCAACCGGGAGTTAATGTAGGCGGCGGGGGTCCAGACTTTCTCCGGCTCCGGCGCGGAAGCTCCTGTTTTACGAGGAGCATTGGGGGCACCAGCGGAACTGTTTTCGCGCGGCGTAGCGGTGTCTTGAGCCAGAGTTACCGTGATCTGCATGCCACCGGCCAGAGCGAAGACGCAAGTAAGCGCCAGAGACGCAAGCCGGGCATTCACTCTTCCTATCACCAGTACTCCTCTGCTCTGCTCCAACTGAACCGCCAAATGATCGACTGGTTGGTTCATCTGGAAATGGTGCGAGAGGCAGAATAGGTCAAGGCGGTGGCCGCTGCAACTTCCGTCCGAGGCGCTGCACGCAGGGTCAAATTCGGACCCGCATAAACCTAGTCCAGAGGTGGCTCAATTCAAAAAGTAATTGCGGTAGAGCGTATCGCGTTTGATGGGGCGGAAACCGGCGTCCTGAATCATGCGGCGGAGTTGTTCTTCGCTGGAGGTGCGGGTAACGCCCGCGGCGCGCACCACGTTTTCCTCGATCAGGATCGAACCCACGTCATTTCCGCCGAAGCGCAGGGCGATCTGGCAGATCTTGTGGCCGGGCGTCAGCCACGACGCTTGCACGTTCTCGATGTTATCCAGGTAGATCCGAGCGACGGCGACGGTCTTGAGGTAATCCACCGCCGTTACTTCTTCCTTGATGAAGTTGCCGAGCGAGGTGTGGGCGCGCTGAAAAAACCAGGGAATGAAAGCCGTGAAGCCGCCCGTCTCTTCCTGCAACTGGCGGACGCGCTCGAAATGATTGACCCGATGCTCAAGCGTTTCGCCGCAGCCAAACATCATGGTGGCGGTGGTGCGCATTCCCAGCGAGTGCGCGGTGCGATGCATGAGCAGCCACTCCTCGGTCGTGCATTTCAGGCGCGCAATGCGGCGGCGGACCTCGTCGTCGAGAATTTCCGCGCCCCCGCCGGGAATGGAATCCAAACCCGCGTCCATCAGGCGCACAATGGTGTCGCGGAGGGTGAGGCCGGAAACCTCCGCGATATTCAGAACCTCCGGCGCGGAAAAGCAGTGCAGGTGAATCTGCGGGAAGCGCCGCTTGATGTTGCGGAGCAGGTCTTCGTAGTAGTCGATCTTGAGGTCGGGATGCAGGCCGCCCTGCATCAGCACACCTGTGCCGCCCAGGGCAATCGTCTCGTCGATTTTTTGATAGATGGACTCCAGGGGCTGGATATAACCTTCTGGCGAGCCCACGGGGCGATAGAAGGCGCAGAAGGAACAGTACTCCGTGCAGATGTTGGTGTAGTTGACGTTGCGGTCCACCTGATAAGTGACCACGTTGCCGGGATGGAGCCGCTTGCGAACGGCGTCCGCTTCCATGCCAATGCCCAGAAGGTCGTCGGAGCGCAACATGTCGAGAGCCTGAGCGGGAGTTAAAGGCATGCGCGATTCATCCCTTAGGAGGAGGTGTCACGGGCAGGCGGGCGGTGCGATCCCCGGCGGGAGGACTCAGGCAAAATACAAGTCTCGCTCCACAGGAATGATGCCCACCTCATGGGCCAACTTGTAGAACAGCCGCAAGCCCTGACGATTCTCCTCATCCAAAGAATAATCCACATTCCGGGTCAAGTAAACCTTGATGGCATCCGGCTGAATGCCCAGCTTAGGCGCATATTCTGCCGCGATGTCGTCAATATGGGCAAGCCCGAACGCCAGGGAAGCGGCGAAATCCGGGTGGTGTTTGGTGAGGTTGCGATCGTCATAGCCCACCCAGAGCGCGAAAACGAAGGGGAGGCCGGTGAAGCGCTTCCATTCGGCGGCAAGGTCATGGACCTCCGCGACCTGGCCGGTGTAAGTAAGCGCCACGTCGCCAATGACCAGGGCGGCATCGGCGCGCGCCAGCATGATGTCCAGGCGCGGGGCAAGTGGCGTGACCGTGATCCACTGGGAATAGAACTTACGCATCAGGACCCGCAACAGCGCCGCAGAGCTCCGCGAGGAGTTGTCTGTCGCCACGGTCCGGATCTTGGCCATCGGCACCTTGCTCAGCAACAGCACGCTCTTCACTTCGTTCTTGGCAGCGATGGACATGCCGGAGAGGATTTGCACCTTGTCGAGTCGTTGGTATTCAATGGAGGGAATGATGCCGACGTCCACCTGGCGCCGGTGAAGCGCATCCGCGCAGTTGGCCGGGGTGGTGAACTGCAAGTCGAACTTTCCCTGCTGCTCGCCGTGCAACATGCCCCAGACCAGCGGCACGGTGTTGAGATACTGGACAACGGAAAGCTTGAGTCCTGGCATAGCTGTTTTGATAACCGACAGGCCATTCTATCTCAGCTAGTCTGGTTGTCAATTGCCCGGGGAGAGTTGGGTTCACTTCGTGGACGCAGCGGCTTGCTGGGTGGCTCGAATCAAATCTTCGTTGCCACCGGCTGCACGCAGGTCATTCAGGTCCGCGGGAGTAGGCGTGAACTTGATTCCGCGATCCCGGATAAGTTCCGCCACGTGCGCGACGGGCACTCCGCCCCGCAGAAGGGAGATAATTTCCTCTTTGTCCAATGCCCGTGGATTGGCGGGAGGCGGCTTGGGCGTGAAGTGGGCAACAAATTGGAAGCGGGAGCTCGCCTGGGCAGGGCTCGTAGCCACGATCTCAAAAGGGTTATCGCCGGGCTTGAGGGTGATGGGATCGGACCAAAACTCTGCGGCGTTCTCACCCTTGGGCCGCAGCGCCGCAGGCGCACCGTTGATGGTTATGGTCGGCAGACCGGAGCTATCCATAGCCACGCCGCGCAGGGTGAGCGGAGACTCGTTGATCTCGATCGTTTGGTTCTGGCTCGCTCCAGACGGAGCCATGACCACCAGGGCCGGCGGAGAGGGTGGGGAAGCAGGTTGGGGTGCAGGCGCCGCGGGGAGTTGTACCACAAGGGGCGGGGTCGCCGCGGTTTGCTGCTTGGCTTTGAGGTCCGCCACGACACTGTCAAAACTCTGAAGCGCCCGCAGGATCAGAGGGGAGTATACGGAATCCGTTTGGTTGACTCCATTCATCGAAGAATTCTGTGAATCCGCCGCGTCCCAGTGGTTTTGCGGCGAATAGCCGAACCAGTGCCTCAGTCCGCGAGCACGGAACGCGGCCGCGTTGTATTCCATTTTCAGGTCGAGGAGTTCCGTTCGGCTGAACTGGAATCCTGGATCCACTTCCTTCGTTGCACGCGACGGCCGGACGACGGTATACCGAATGATGTTGCGATCGATTTCGAGCCAGCCGTAGGAAGCCCTTATGCGCGGTTTGATCAGAGTCCAGTTCAAGCTGGAATGCGCAACCGGAACGCGTATCGTGGGGTTCGCATCCGCGTTGACCAGTTGCACGTCATCGGGGAGACCTGTGGAGGGAAGGGGGGGCGATTGGGTTTGCGGCGCCCGGGAAAGCTTCTGCTGGGGGTTCAGTGCTCGCGCCCACTCGCCGCCGACCAAACCCATCACCATTAAAAGGGCGGCCAGAAGGCAACCAGTCTTTGCGTGTTTTTTCCAGGCCATTTTGCGGGGTTCTCAGTCCCTCGGGTTTTTTCGATGCGCCACGACGCACCGCCAATATATCGCATCGGCCCGGGACGCGGCACCCTTCCAGGAAGGCGCCTTGCTCGCCCATCGAGACTCGACCCGATAGGCCTCTAGGGGTGCGGAGCTGCCTGCTGAATCGCTTCGATCAGGTCGTCCGTTCCACCCGCGGCGCGAATCGCGTTCACATCGTCCGTACTGGGTGAAAATTTGATGCCGCGCTCATTGACCAGTTCCACAATGCGCGCCGGCGGGACTCCTCCCTGGAGCAACCCGATGATTTCCCCTCGGTCAAGCGCCCGTGGATTCACGGGGGCGGTCTTGGGCTTGTATTGAACGGTTAAGTTAAGTTTGGCCTCCACCTGGGCCGAGTTGGAAGCGACAATCTCTATGCGATTATTTCCCGCCTGTAAGGGCAGAGGGTCCGACCAGAATTCCGCCGCTTGCGTAGTTTGCGGCCGCATGTTAGCAGGCGATCCGTTGATCCTCACCACCGGGATGCCGGTGCTATCCATGGCCATGCCACGAATGACCACCGTGGATTCTCCCCATTCGAGAGTCTGGTCCTCACCGGCGCCGGGAGGCGATGACAGCACAATCGCGGGCGGAGAAGGCGGCGCGGCAGGCTTGGGCGGCGGTGCAGGCGCCACGGGTTGGGCGATGACGGGTGCGGGCGGAGGTGGGGGAGGCTTCACCAGCGCCATCACGGCATCGAAATTCAACAGCGTTTTGTAAATTGACGTCGTCCCCAAACTTTCGCGGTTGGCTGCCGCGCCCATACCTGGACCCGAGTGTACCGATCCCCAGCGATCTTGGGGTAGATATATGAGCATCTTCCCCTTCTTGGAGGCCTTGAACGTGAGCCATTCTCTGCTGATCCGGAGGTTCGCAATGTCAAGCCTGGGCGAATCGAAAGAATGGCCAGACTTGCTGGTGGGTTGCACCACGGTGTAACGAACCGTGCTGTTGCTGACGTCCAGCCAGCCGTAGGTCACGCTGAAAATTGATCCCCCCGTATTCATGACGGGGAAGCGCAGCGTGGGATCGGTCTGGGCGTTCACAAGCTCGGGGCGAATGATGCCGCTGAGGTCGGAGTCTCCACCCCCCTTTGAACGCTTGGTCTTCGCCAGCCCCACCAAAGGGACGC